>CAZFVN010000011.1:15599-57986 GCA_964522395.1 uncultured Myxococcales bacterium | reverse complement strand
CACATCTCCGTTTTCGCCCAGAACCGCCAGCTTCGTACTGGTCGACCCGATATCCACCCCTAGCCAACCGGAGAGAGGTCCCCGTTCCGGCACTACGGAAAGGCGCACTTCGTTACCCTCTTCGTCGACGAATTCTCGAGCTACCTTGAAGGTCGGGTAGGTACTCTTGTCGAGTACCAGCCGGGGATGTGATTCGAGTATCTCTCCGTTGGTGGAGGGCCTGCCTAAACGGGTCAAGAGGGCATCAACTGTTAAGGAACTCTGCTGGCGGGAGGCCATTCGAGCAGCCCCAAGGGCCACGGCCAGGTGGCCCGACGGTGTAGTTTCCACGAGACCGGGGTGGCGCGCCTGGGCCGCGGCCAGGACAAAGGGATTTTGCGAGACTCCCCCGGTCAAGACCGTTCGCCCGGGCAGTTCTCGCCCCTTGAGCAGTGTCTGGAATAGGGTCGCGGTCATGCCCTCACAGAGGCCTGCCCACATTGCTTCCCGTGAGAAGCCTTCTTGTTGCCGGTGAATCAAGTCTGATTTGGCGAAAACGGTGCATCTGGTTGCGATGTCTGGTACTTCCTCGCCTGCAGGCACGGTAACGACGTTGCCGTAGATGACGCCCAGTCGCTCGGCCTGTTCGTCGAGGAAGGAGCCAGTTCCGGCCGCACACAGGGTGTTGGTTTCATAGGCTGCCAGGTGTCCCTGCTCGTCCAGCCCGACCAGCGCTACACCGCTTGCACCCACGTGAAGGATGGCTCGCACCGGGTCCCCGGAGGGTGTCACTCCGTAGGTCAGCGCACGCGCTTCGTGGGTCCAATCGTCATCTCTGCTTTGCCAGCGACGGGATTCCTGGCCAGTCAGCATTACCGGGACCGTGGGGAGCGCTTCGCTCTGTTGCAAGAGGCTTGTGACTATGCCTCCAAAGTCTCCCTTATGAGGCTCATAGGCCTCGAAGACGACGTCGCCAATCCCATTCAGGGCGACTACCTTAGCGTACAAGTAACCGATATCAATGCCTATTCCAGTAATGCTCAAGGTGAGACCTCCAGTTCACGGCCATAAGTAGACTGACATGTCAGTCTACTTTAGGGTCTCTTTTCTCGGAGTCAAGCCGTTTGCTGAAATGGTCAACATTTTCATTGACAAAGATGGGGGGCGATGGTAATTCTTCCCGGCTTTGTAGCCAGTTGGAGGAAACAATGGCGAATCACAAGTCAGCATTGAAACGACATCGGCAAAACGTCAAGCGGGCGTCGCGTAACCGTCACTACCGTACCTTGGTTAAGGGTCTGCTCAAGCGGGCTCGGTCTGCAGCCGCCGATGGCGCAGCAGATGCGGAAGCGACGATCAAGACCGCGATATCCATGGTTGATAAGGTACGTGGCAAGGGCATCATTCCGGCAAATAGAGCTAGTCGGTACGTGTCGAAATTGAGCCAGCTTCTGCAGAAGTAGACGCTTTGCTTCCCGCCTGTGAGTAGGCCCCACCGCCTGCCGTCTCAAGCCACCGGATCCGCGCTTCCCAGTCAACCAACAGTTCAGTTCTAGCCTCATTGTGCGCGTCGTGCCTGAGAGATTGGACCGTCGCCCGGGCCAGTTTCACGTTGCTTTGCATCACCGCGAGTTGGAGCAGGAGCAGGCGAGCTTTCCAGCGCAGCTCCACGGGTAGCCTGTGGACCAGGTCGATGGTGACCAAATCCATGGCAGAGGCGTGCCTGGAGGGCACACGGGACATCACTAGTAGCACCTGAAGCGAGCCTGCCGGCCCGAGTTGAGGCAGCGCCTCTTCAGCCTCCGCAAGGATTGTCTTGAGATCGCGCCGGACCAGCGCTCCCAGGGCTAGCCTACGCACCGCTACGGGGGCATCCTCTGCGAGCAGGGCGAGGCGTAATTGCACCGCGGGGTAGACCATCCTTGCAAACGCTGATTCGTGGAGGGGAGCGAAGATCTCCAGGGCCTCTTGGGGCTCTTCCTGGAGCCACATAGCGTCCCCCTGCAAGAGCTGCAAGGACTGGCGGGTAATCACGCCGGGGTCAGGGTGGCGCCGGTGCATTATTTCCAGTAGTGAAAGGGCTTCATCGGTGCTACCGACGGCCAGCAGCACTCTCGCCAGACGGCGGCCCAGGCTGAGGTCCACGTCGGTCACTCGCAGGCCTTGGGCGACGTGGCTGGCGACCTCTTGCCCGTGGCCACGTCCCGCTGCTTTCTGGGAGCGACGCAAGCAGCGACCTCCAGCATATGGGCATTGCCGTTGAAATACTGGAGGTCGAGCAAAGGCAAATTCTGCCAGCTCAAGATCATCAGCCGAGAGGGGCATGCTGTCAAGGTACTCATGCCATTTGGCGAGAAGCGATTCCAGCGGCACACCATAAGCTCTAGCAAAGCCAGCCCCGCGATATAGTTCCTGAAAAGGCGCAGCTCCGCGGGATTCTACGAGATAGCGGATGAAGGAACCGCAAGCCGTGTAGGCGCGGCTCGAAGATTGTGACCAGAAGGAAAACTGCTCGAGCATGGCAGGCATGTCAGGGAGCAGGCCGACGTCCCGCATCGCTCGTGCCCACTGGTGGGTAGTGAGGGTCTCGCCCCCTCGTTCCACCGCCACAGCGGCCCCCTCCAGGATGCCTGGACGAGGCAAGCCCATGGTATCGGTGGGCATGCCTATGATGCTGTCCGAGGCATCGGCCAGGAGGGCGTGAGCAAGCTCGTGGTGGAGCAGCCGCCCGCCCACTGAGTGAGTGTGGATGTGCACTTGCCGTAGCCACGGCTTGGCAATAGATGTACGGCCAGCGCCCATGAGCGAGGCTTTGTGCTGCGGCGTTTCGTAGATGAAAGCCGTCACTTTGCCGGTGGGCTCCGGTAGATCGTAGAACTCCAGAATCTGCTGACCCCGATATTCCAGGTCGAGGGCCATTAGCGGGGCCCATCTGGCAGCTTTCCCGTCGGGCTTGAAGCGGAGTCGGAAGTGGGCCGTGTCAAGGGTCCCTGAGAGCTCTGCTTCGACGCGAGAGGTACTATTGATGAAGCCAAAGCTGGTACCGCCCAGGCCACCGCCAATCCAGAACAGAGCTGCCAAACCTGCAACCGTCCACCACCTCCGGTCTGATCGCTGGTAGGCAATGAGGGTGGCGATGAGTGAGAGGGCTCCGCTGAGATTCCAGATGCGCAACCAGAGATATGGCAGTTCAACAAAGACTGCCTCATCGTAGACCGCTCCATGATAGAGGCCAAAGAGGGTTCCGTAGAAGCGTACACCCGGGGACCAGACAAACTCTGCCAGGGCGATGGCCACCGATCCAATGAGGAGCAGGGGCAGCAGGACAAGGGCCAAACCAGGTCGCAGAACTGATCCTAGTGTATGCCCGAGAATCAGACCCATCCAGCCGGAGCACATGGGGCCCAGGAGTAAGAAGAGTAGGCCGTAGAGTGGTTCACACACTGCTCCCAACCAGAGGGATGTCAGCGCGGCAGGCAGGGCGAGCAGGACAGTTCCAACACCCACCTGTACAAAACCTCTTGTGAGGGAGGAGCAGAGGGGTCGACGGCGGGCATCGATTACGCCCATGACCGCGGCGAGCATCGCTACAATAGGCGATGCCAGCAGGCTCAGGGGATAGTCGATGGCTCTTAGAAACGGGTGCAACTGCAAGAGAGAGCCTGCGATCAAAGCGCAAGCGGGTAGCCAGTTGGTGCGGAGTTGGGATGCGCCCATTCGTAGGGCAGTAGGGATGACCCTCATTGAGGTTTAGGGAATCTCGTAGATGGGCTCGATGTCAACGGGGACTTCGTTGAGGCTATCCCAGGCGGCCTGCATTTCGGGTCGCACTGTGCCATATTTCCCTATGAAGGCCTTGGTACCCTCGTAGTCGCCAAGTGCTTCAAGCATCAGGATGTCGTGGGAGCATTCTTTGACAGAGGTGTAGACCTTCGCCAGGTCATAGTCCATACGTCCCTCTTCAAGAACCAGAAACCCGCCCTTCTCCATCAGGTAATTGAAGAGAATCAGATTGGCCTTGCCGTGCGCTTCATCGACGCCAAAACGGGTGGAACGGAAGATCCCCGCCAGGAAGGTGGCCACGACTGTCTCCTTGGCCAGGTCGGGAGGCAAGAATTCGTCGGTCTTTGGGGTTCCCTTTTCGTCAAGTGCAGCCAGCTGGATTACCCCCATATCGATGAGATGGAGGGCGTTGTATAGGCCGAGGATGTCCGCCTTGGCCTCCTCAAGATGGGGATAGAGTTCCTTGAGCGCGAGGTTGACGGTGGTTTCCTTGCCGTCGACCTTGATGGTGCCCGGACCCAGCCCGTGCGAAATCTCGTGCAGAAGTGTGTGATTGAAATAGGCATCCTGGTGGAGCAGAGGAACTTTCGACTCGGCCAGGACCCGTCGGGCAACTGGTTTCAGAATCTTGTGGAACTTTGCCATGCCGACGTTGCGTAGCATCACCTTCTTGCTACCCTTCTCCTCCCGAACACGTTCATCATTGGGGAGGTTGTAGGCGATGGTCTGCACGCCGGCTCGGGTATCTCCTCCGGTGAAGACGACGTCTACCACTGGCAGCGGAGAAGAGGCCCCTCGCTTGAAATTCTTGTGTTCATCAGGAATAGGCAGGTTCTTCTCCAGCTTGCTCAGCCAATCTTTGAAGGTGTCCAGTTTGGCTGTGGCGGTCGGGTCCTTCACGGTTACGAACGCTTCGAAGGCTGCCTTGTAGCCGAAGAGGTGGTCTTCATAGACCTCATATGGGCCGATGGTCACCTCAATCTTGGAGTCGAGGTCCATCCAATCGACGTCGCTCTGATAGTAGTCGTCGGAGAGGAAGGCCTCTGCTCGCGACTTCAAGTAGGTCTTCAACGAAACATTATCCGCCTGCTCAGAGGCTTGCGTCAGCAAGCGATGGGCAGCCTGGAGTTCACGCTTGTAAGCCTGGGAATAGGGGATGGCCACAAGTTTCTCGGCTTCTCGGGCAATTACTGTGAAGGTGCTCTTGAAAGCCTCTTCGTCTTCTGGATGGTTTTCCAGCCATCTATTGAACTCCTCCTTGGTCAGGTCGGAGGGGTAGTAGTTGGCACCATCCGGTTTGGGCTGGTCGCCCAGGAAGGGTGCGTTGTTGTCCAGGCGGTCGTAAGCCCCGTAGTTGATCATCAGGTAGTGGAAGAGAGCACGAGATTCGGGGTCACGTAATTGGGCCAGCTTCTTGCGCCAATCGAGGCCATCGGGGGAGGCCTGAATCCAGAAGATATGGTCGACGACGCGGGCCGCTCGAACCAATGTCCGAACCAGCTCCTTCTCCTTGTCGGAGAGGAGGCTCTGGTCCCACTCGATGCGCACTGGAACGAACTTCTTCTGCCGCCGCCCAATCTCGGCAATGTCCATGTGTTGGAAATCGCTGCCAGGCTTCTTTGCAACTACCTTCTTGGCGGGAGGAGAGGCGACCACTTCGGCCTTGGTGGCGGCGACGTCAGGTGTTGCCGTCGGGGCCGTGGAGTTGGTGTCTGTTGCAGGGGTAACGTCGGTGGCCTCGGGAGTAGGCTGCGCGGCCGCGACATCGGTGCTCGGCTCTTCCGGTGCGGGGGCCGGCGAAGGTTCGCTCGTCTTCTTCGAAGGAGTTGGCTTTCCCTCCGGCTCATCCGCTGCCTTCTTCTGGCACGCCGCGGTGAATACTACGATAGAAGCAACTGCCAGCAACCACGCGATTCGTTTCATGATATATCCTCCAACATCGTTGTTTCAGATCCCACGATTAACATAGGGTTCGACAAAGGTCAACGCCCGCGCGTGTAGGCGCACACACGATTCTTGCAATTCCCGGGGGTTCCCCTTATGCTACCGCCAACACTGTCCTGCGCAAGGTGGCGGCACTCATGGGAATGAGTCTTAACCAGATCTTACATCGGTTCATCTGGAATGGTCTCGGCATTATTGCTATCGGTGCTCCGCTGGCAATTGGTGCCGTGCATTGGCCGGTCCAAATGACTCTTGCAGCCATCGCTGGAGCGCTCCTGTTAGCTTACTCGCTGCTGGGTTTTCGGCGGGGCTTTCGTGTTCGAGTAGATGGGTTCGTCATCTTCGGCTTGCTGCTCATCGCGGCTATGTTCTTGCAGCTCATGCCCGTGAGCGACGGCCTCCTTGAGTCCCTCTCGCCGCAGGCATTTGCCGGCTATGCGAAGGCTCGAGAGTTGGGGTATGACGTCGTCGGTCGCATCTCCGTGGCTCCAGCCAGCACCGGCCATCTTATCTGCCTTGTAGCCACGGCTCTTTGTCTCTATGTGGTTGCCTTCAACCTCTCTTACCGGGAGGGCACAGGCAACAAGCTCCTGGCCATGGTCGGAATCGGCGGGGCGCTGGTGGCCACCCTTACCTTCGTCCACTTCGCCACGAGTTCGAAGCTCATTCTTGGCTTCTACTCTCCGGCCCAGGGGGTACCCGCCGCACAGGTCTTCCTATCGAGCTTCGTCAACAACAACAATGCCACTGGATTTCTGAATTTAAGCCTCTTCATTCTGGCCGGACAGTGGCAAAAGGCACAGTTTGGCAAGGTCAAAGGTATTTACGCAGTGCTGGTCCTGGTGACCGCTGCTGCCAGTGTCGTGATGTTATCACGAGGCGGCTTGCTGGCGATGATGATGGGCGGGCTCTTCCTCGCTGCCATAACCCGCTGGGGTGGTAGTCGCAACCGTTCCGGCGGCTATGCAATTACGGCTGCGGGCGTGTTGCTCTCCGTTCTCGCCGTCTTTCTCTTCTTCGTTCTCTTCAATCAGGTATTGGGGCAAGTGGAGAACACGCGGCTCTTCCCCTTTGGCGAAGCGGAAACGAAGATGCTTCTCTGGGAGCGGGCCCGCGATGCGGCACAGGCATATAGCAAGGTCGGGGCGGGGGGCGGTGCGTTTGCGGCAGCCTTTCATCCCTTCAACGATCTGGTCTCCCGTACAACCATTTCTCATGCCGAGAATGAGCTGGTTCAGCCCTTGGTCGAGTTTGGGTTATACGGCGGGGTAGCGATGCTGGTGGTTCCCATCGTGCTGGCCTGGCGGCGTTTTGCATTTGCCCGAAGTGATGGCTACTTCGCAGGAGCTCTGGCCGGACTCTTCGCCCTGGGGATTCAGCAGCTCTCCGATTTCGCCATCCGTATTCCGGGGGTGCTCTTTCCGGCCATTATTGCCATGGGGGCTTTGAGTGGAGGCTGGGCGAAGATACGCAGCAAGGACCGTTCATGGACTCTGCGCATCAGCGGCCTGAAGATCATACCGGTGGCTGCTACCGCCTACTTGTTGTTGATCGTTGGTTTCTCCTGGGTGTCAAGTAATCAAGCTGACGTGGTACATGCTGCCCTGGCGGGCCAGATGGAAGCCGCCGCGGTGGGCTCTGATGACCTCGAGAAGCAGTTGGGTAGCGACTCTCTTGCCTGGAATCCCCACGACCCGTTGGTTTTCACCCTGCTGGGGCGGCGACAGGTCTTGCGGGATGATTTTGACCAGGCTGAGAAACTCTATCAGCATGCTGTGGAACTCTGCCCACGTTGCGTGGCACCGCGCATCGGACAGATCCGTTTGGCCGATAAGCGGGGCGATTTCCCGGCGATGCTTGGCCATTTGCTTGATGTTGCCCAGATGTCCCCCCGCCATCTCTTCAAAGTCTTCGAGATTGCGCACTCCCGGAAGTTGGCGCCGGAGCTGGTGGTTGAGGCTTGGAAGGAGGACCCGGATCTCCTCTACGACTATGTTCGGTTCCTCTTCTCCGGCCGACACTTTGGGGAGACGGAAGCGATTATCAGAGCCAACATCGCATCGGCGGGCTTCGATGTGCGGATGCTCAACTATCTTGGCATGATCTATCTCCAGGCCAGGGATCTCGATCGGGCCGACGATGTGGCTACTTATCTAATGGGGATGTTCCCCGAGAAGAAGCATGGATTCATCATTCAGGCCAGAGTCTTCATTCGTAGCAGTCTTCTCGACGAAGCACTGCTCATGTACGAAGAGGCGTTGACTCGTACTGGCCGTGAGGCCGATGTGCAACTCTCTCTAGAGGTAATGGGGTTGTTGGCACGGATGCGTAGGTGGGACCGTTTTGAGGCCATCGCATCTGAACTGAGGTTGGCGATTGGCGATAGCCAGAGTGCGCAGTCCAGCTACCATCTTCTCAAAGCTATTCGGGAAGAGATGCGTGGCGAGTACTTCGCCGCCCTCCAGGAATTGGACCAGGCGGAATCTGCCACCCCGTACAATGTCAGCGTCCCCTTGCGCAAAGCGAAATTACAACTACTCTTGGGGCGGCCCGATAAGGCGGTGGCGGAGTATCGAAAGGCACTCAAGATAGACCCTCGCAATACCAGGGCCGCCGATGGACTCAAAGACCTGGAGAGCGCATCCAGGGTCGAGTCGCAACTGTAGCGAAGAGGTACCCATGGGCATTTTCATGAAAGTTCTGGCGAAGGTATTTGGGACGCATAATGAGCGAGTGCTCAAGTCGTTCCAGCCTTTCGTCGACGAGATCA
Organism: uncultured Myxococcales bacterium; assembly: GCA_964522395.1. GTDB lineage: Bacteria > Myxococcota_A > UBA9042 > CAIXZC01 > CAIXZC01 > CALGBT01. The sequence continues at coordinate 49,510 of CAZFVN010000011.1, read as the reverse complement.
ACGGTTTGGAGCCTAACTACCAGGCCATGAGTGATGAGCAGTTGGCCGGGATGACCGCGAAATTCCGGGAACGGTTGGCGGCTGGAGAGACCCTCGACGAGATTCTCCCCGAGGCCTTTGCTGTTTGCCGGGAAGCATCATGGCGTATCTTGAAGATGCGCCATTTTGATGTGCAGATTGTAGGTGGCGTCGCGCTTCACAAAGGCATGATTTCGGAGATGAAGACCGGTGAAGGGAAGACCCTCGTCGCGACTCTGGCAGTCTATCTCAACGCCCTGGAGGGCAAGGGCGTTCACGTCGTTACAGTAAACGACTATCTCGCTTCTCGTGATGCCGCCTGGATGGGTCAGTTGTATGGATTCCTCGGGCTAACTACCGGGACTATTGTTCACGGCCTCGATGAAACTGAGCGGCAACAAGCCTATGGCTGTGATGTGACCTACGGCACCAATAATGAATTTGGTTTCGACTATCTGCGCGACAATATGAAGTTCGAAATCGAGCAGATGGTACATCGCTACTACTGGCCGGAAGATCCCGACAGTCTGCCAGAGAAGGAGCGCTACAAGATCTTCAACTTCGCGATTGTCGACGAAGTCGACTCCATCCTCGTTGACGAGGCGCGAACCCCGCTTATCATCAGTGGTCCCTCAGAGGATTCCACCGATAAGTACTACAAGGTCAACTCGCTGATTCCCTTTCTCAAAAGGGACCAGGACTACGTAGTTGACGAAAAGGCCCAGAGCGTGGCCACGACGGAAACCGGGGTGGACAAGCTGGAGCGTCGATTGCAGGTCGGCAACCTCTACGAGCCACGCAATATTGAATGGCTGCACCATACCAATCAGGCGCTGCGCGCCCATACGCTTTTCAAGCGCGATGTGAACTACCTCGTGGAAGAAGGCAAGGTCGTAATCGTTGACGAATTCACCGGTCGAAAGATGCCCGGTCGCCGTTGGAGTGACGGGCTCCACCAGGCCATTGAGGCCAAAGAGGGCGTGAAGATCGAGGCTGAGAACCAGACCCTGGCCACGGTTACCTTCCAGAACCTCTTTCGCATGTACCGGAAGCTGGCAGGCATGACCGGTACTGCCGAAACTGAGGCGGAAGAGTTCTCCAGCATTTACGAACTCGAAGTGCTCGTGGTGCCAACCGACAAGCCTAACGTCCGGCATGATGTGGATGACGTTGTCTACAAGACTGAGCGTGAGAAATTCCGGGCCGTTGCTGAGGACATCAAGGATTGCCATAAGCGCGGGCAACCGGTCCTGGTGGGTACAATTTCAGTAGAGAAGTCGGAGTCGATTGCCAAACTCCTGAAGCGGGAAGGCGTCCCTCACTATGTACTAAACGCTAAACACCACGGTCGTGAGGCGGACATTGTTGCCCAGGCCGGCTCCAAAGGGGCCGTCACCATCTCCACCAACATGGCTGGACGTGGCACTGACATTCTACTGGGTGGCAATCCCATTTTCAGGGCTCGTAACAAGGCCAATGCATCTGAAGGCCAGGCTTACGAGGAAGCGCTGGAGTTCTTCAAGACCCGCTGCGAAGAGGAGAAGAAGGAAGTGCTGGCCGCTGGCGGCCTCTACATTATTGGTACCGAGCGACATGAGTCGCGCCGGATCGATAATCAGCTCCGCGGGCGTGCCGCTCGACAGGGTGACCCCGGGAAGTCGCATTTCTACCTCTCCCTGGAAGATGATCTGCTTCGGATCTTCGGTGGTGACCGGATTCAGCGCGTCATGGATATGCTCAAAGTCCCCGAGAATGAACCCATCGAGCACAAGTGGATTACCAAGGCCATCGAGAGCGCCCAGAAGCGGGTGGAAGGGCAGAACTTCGACATCCGAAAGCACCTGCTCGAGTATGACAATGTGCTCAACCAGCAGCGAGTTACCATCTATGACCTGCGCCGGCGAGTTCTTGAAGGGAAGCAGAGCCACAAGATGGTTCTCGATGCCATTGATGAGACCGCCTACGCCGTTGTTGGGGAATACTGCCACGAAGAGATTCCCCCTGAGGAATGGGACCTGCCGGCCATTGGAGAAGGACTCCAGACGGTCTTCAACGTCCCTGTCTCCTTGGAGGAATGCGAGCGGAACTTCGACACTCTCGTTGAGACTGCGTCGACCAATCTTCAAAACCAATATGATGAGCGAGTCAAGCTGGTAACTGATTCTCTGGCGAAGATCAGATTGGTGGATGGAGAGTCGCTGGAAGATGCTCAAGAGCATTCATCCAAGAAGTGGTCCTTCTACGAGAAGGAGCGCTACCTCCGGGAACTGGATAAGCAGTGGAAGCAGCACCTCCTGGATATGGATCATCTCAGGGAGGGTGTAGGTCTCTCAGCCTATGCCCAGAAAGACCCGAAGGTGCTCTACAAGAAGGAAGGTTTCAACCTCTTCTCGGACATGCTGGCTCGCATCCGTCAGAACCTTTCAGAGCATCTCTTCCGGGTTGAGGTCAAGGACGAGGCCGAGATTGAGCGCCTGAAGCAGCAGCGACGCCAACAGCGCATGAACTACGTCAGCGGCCAGCAGCCGGGCCAGGCCCCCGCCAAACAAAAGACTGTCCGCCGCAAGAACAAGAAACTCGGCCGCAACGATCCCTGCCACTGCGGTTCCGGCAAGAAGTACAAGCAATGTCATATGGACTCTGACCAGGCTGTAGAGGCTTCGTAGGCGGCGCGGCCGGTGTTCGCAGGGCTGTGCCCCGTTCGCAGGCTGAGTGCGTCAGCCGTTGGTAGAAGCAACTACAAGCTGGGTCCGCCGTCGCCTTTTTAACTCGGAGGACAATCCTAAGGAGAACGTCATCGGTCGTCTGTCGTCCTTCTCCGCGTAAGGAGGGCTGTGGCGTGATTCCTACCGGGGCGGACGGCCAGAATCAGGGCGTCATTCTCAGTCTGGTCCGCACCTGCGAGGCTTCTGACGTCAACCCCCAGGAGCTGATGTGTAGTCGAACCACCTGACCGAGCCGATGCAGCACGCCCCCACAACCCGAGCCGATGCAACACGCCCCGAGACCTGGCAAATCAGATGGTCGGATGTGACTGCTGATTGAGGATATGCACCACCCGTACGGCACACCTAGTCACAGCACTCTTCGGGCGGGGGTTCGCCGTAGTCGCAGTCGCAGCAGGCATCGGCGCAGGGGTCGGGTTCGCAGCACTCTTTGTAGACTTCCTCGGGGATGATTCCATACTCGCATTCGCAGCAGACTTCTTCACAGTTGATGGCATCGTGTTCAACGACATCCTGGGGTGGGAGGCCGTAGTCCATTTGGATGTCAGGTGATGCCACAATGTCTTCGGGGGGGATACCGTATTCGGGCTGCACATCAGGGGCAACGACGTCTTCTGGTGGCACTCCATATTCGGGCTGCACATCAGGAGCGACGATGTCTTCGGGTGGCATGCCATATTCGAGCTGGACGTCTGGCTGGGAGACGACGTCTTCGGGGGGGATTCCATAGTCGAGTTGGACATCGGGCTGTGCGACGACGTCCTGGGGCGGGATGCCGTAATCCAATTGGACGTCGGGTTCTGTGAGCATGTCAGGGAAGACTCCATATTCGGGAGCACAACAGGTATCTGGCACCTGAGTGTCTTCGGCCTTGAGGTCACCCTTGGTGTCTGGTGGCATTCCGTAGTCTGGCTCACTGTTGCTGTCGGGGCAACCGGCAACGCCCATGGATAGGACGAGCGCGGCCGCAGCCGCGGCTGCAGTTTTGCCCCAGCTACCGTCCTGATTGCCATTGAGCATCGATTCCAGGCGATAGAAGCAGTAGGGGTCTTCGTTGAGATGGCCCATGAACGAGGAAGAAACGCAGCGGGCTCCGCCCCGGCATAGTTTTGCCTGGCGGCAGGTGCCGCAGAAACCGGTCAAAGAGTCCTGCTTGAAGTCACGGTTGAAGCCGAAAACGCCCTGCTTGTACCACAATTCGGTAAGGGGTGTTTCCCGCAGGTTGCCTTCAACAAAGGGGTCACAGCCGTTCCATTTTGCCTGGAGCGACAGACAACCTTTGATGCCCCCGTCGGCTTCAATACCGATAGCATGCATGCCGGCCTGACAGCCCTGCCAGCATTCGGCTCGTCCACGCCAGCCACGTCCTCGCAGAACCTTGTCATGGGGCCCGTAGTAGCCGATGGAATCACCCACTGCCAGGTGGATACCGGGCGTCCTCTTCAGGCGTGCCAGACGAGGCACCAGCTCGAGGAATTGGGCAGGAGTTATGACCCAGTCGTCGTGCGTCTTCATTTCGCCCATGGGTTTGGCAATCTGGAGGCGCCAAAGTGTTGCTCCGGAATCCATGGCCGTGCGGCGAATCCGCTCGAGGTGAGGGAAGTTGATGCGGTTGACCGTGGTGAGGACGCCAACTCGCATGCCAGCTTTGGCGAAAGTGCCGACGGCCTCGAGGGTTGCGTCGTAGGTCCCTGCTCCTCGAATGGTCTCGTGAATCGCTTCCGGGCCATCGATGCTGATGCCGACGTTGCACATGCCGGCATCGAGGGCCTGTTTGGCGATATCCTCGACAGTGGTTCGCCCGCGGTAGTACCCGTTGGTGACCATATTGGTCAGGATGCCGTGGTCGCTCAGTCGGCGGGCTATCTTGTCCCAACCAGGTTTGAGGGTCGGTTCCCCCCCGGAGAGAGTAACAAGCTCGGCCCCCATCTCACCGAGGTGGTCGGCAACGGTGAGGCACTCGTCGAGGCTGAGTTCGTTGGGGCGGGCCTTGCCGGCGCTGGACCCGCAGTGCTGGCAGCGAAGATTGCAGGCCAGCGTCAGCTCCCATACTGCGTTGCGCGGCTTCCAGCCCTTCTTCTCTACCCGTTCACGTGCTTGCTGCGAGCTCATTTCCGGTGTCTTCATCTCTCCCCTCGTTGCTCAGTTTGTGCTTTGGATTCTACTGTTTTGAGGGGGGCGATGCAAATGGTGCATAGAGGCTAGCGAAATGTGTCATCCCGAACGACGGCGTAGCCGGCGGAGGGATCTCTGGGTGGTTCAGCAGTGCCGGAGAAGAAGCCGGGTGGTACCAGGGGATCCCTCAGTCGGGGCTGCGCCCCTCCCGCGGGATGACACTTTGGAAGAGGTCCTTAGACGCAATCCCCTTCAATACAGGTTTGGCCGGGGGCACCGCATGGGGTTGCATCTTCTACGTTGGAGTGTTGACAGTCGTTTTCTTCATCGCAGATATCAAAGGTACATTCGTTGTCATCATCACAGAAGTTCAAAATGGGCGAAACATCGCAGCTTCCGTCTCCCAGATTGCAGACTTCTTCGGTGCAGTCGATCCCGTCATCGCAGACCACCGGATCATTGGAGCATCCGGTGTCACCGCTGCAGATGTCGGTGGTACAAGCGTTGGCATCGTCGCAGAGGTTGTCATCCGGAACGTACTGGCAGTCATTCTCCAGGTCGCATGAATCCGCCGTGCAGTCGAAGCCGTCATTGCAAAGGGCGTTGTCGGCAACATTGCTACAGTCAGTTTCAGCGCTGCAGGTGTCTGTCGTGCATGCGACCGCGTCGTCGCACAGGGCGTTGTCTTCCGTATTGTTGCAGCCGACGTAGAGTTCACATACATCAACTGTGCAGGCGACCTGATCGTCGCAGAGAGCGTCGTCGCCGATGTAGGTGCAACCGGCTTCCAGGTCGCAGCTCTCGCTGGTACATTCGAGCTGATCATCGCAGAAGGCGTCGTCAGCCTCATGGAGACAGCCTGCCTCCGGGTCGCACGAATCGGTAGTGCATTCAAAACCATCTGAACAGATGTCGTCGAAGGGCTGATTCTTACAGCCGGTCACCGGATCACAGGTGTCGGTCGTGCAATTTACGGTATCATCGCAAGCGAGGTCGTCGGGATCATTGGTGCACTCTCCGGTGACTTCGTCGCAGCTATCTACGGTGCACTCGACGAGGTCGTCGCACTTGGTGGTGTGGACGCATCCTGTGGCCGGGTCGCAAGAGTTCTCGGTACAGGCATCGTCGTCGTCGCATGCACCAACTTCGTTGAGGAGGGTATCGGGGTCAATGGCGCAAAGCCCCTTCTCGCTGGCGGGGAGCTCCTTTACGCAAACGAGGGTCCCGTTGCACAGGTCATCGTCTTCGAGGGGAGCACAGTCCGCGGTTTCGAAGCAAGCGCACTCGTCAATAACGCCGTCGTCGGGTGGCACTAGCTGCCCAACGCACTGGCCGTCGACGCAAACCGAATCGTCGGTACAAGGATTGCCATCGTCGCAACCGATACCGTTCATGACCTCGCCGTCAAAATTGCAGGTACCGGCGTCGCAAAGGTCGGCAGTGCAAGGGTTTTCATCAGCGCACTTGGCGGTACCGAGACAATCGCCTTCTCCACAGGTGTCGGCAGTGGTACAAGGGTCGCCGTCGTCGCAGGGCCCGGCGTTGTTGGTGGCTAGACAATTGCCTTCGATGCAAGCTTCGTCGGTGCAGTCATTGCCGTCATCTTCACAGGCACCGCAACTCCCCCCGCAGCCATCGCTGCCGCAGTTTTTGTCATCGCAATTGGGGGTGCAGCAGGTTTTGCCGCTGATACAGATGGCTCCCTGCACGCAGCAGAGGTCGCCGCACGCAGCATAGAGACATTCGCAGGTATAGCCCATCTCGTCGCAAAACTCGTTGGCACCACACTTCCCGCATGAGGTGCCGCAGCCATTCTCTCCGCACTGCCGAGTGCCGCAGCCGTCGAGCCCGCAGAAAGGCTCACCACAGTCGGGCATGCAGCAGGCCCCGCCTTTTCCGCAAACCTGGTTCTCCGGGCAGCAAGCTCCCATGCATCCAACTCCTGACGGGCACTTGCATTTTCCGTCATTGGAGCAGATCTCGTTGACACCGCACTCCCCACAGAGTCCACCGCAGCCGTCGTCACTGCACTCCTTCTCTTCGCATTGCGGGATGCAGATATCCTCATCTGGGAGATCTGGTGCAGGGCCGTCGCCGAGTAAGTCGGGGGGTGCGACGTCAGCGGTCACATCTTCAGTGGCTGATTCAGCATCTGCCTTGCGCACGTATTTGTATTCGAGTTTTTCGGCACAGCCGGTGTGAATGAGGATTGCCACCAACAGCCATGTCCAGTTTTGTACAGTTGTCATGACCGCCTCCTAAAAGCCCAGGGAAAAAGAAAAGCCCGCAGTGTCGGGTGCAATGATGGGGGCCAGCGTGGCCTTCGCCGGGGCGTCATCTTCGGGCACAAAGAGCAAGATGGTGCCGGTCACCGCGGCAGCGGCTCCCACTCCGTAGAGAATGTAAGCGGTGGTGGCCATAGGCACCACTTCACCGTTGTAGGCATCTTCGTACTTAACTGGGTTTTCGGCGGGCGCCGGATACCAGTAGTCGGTGCCATCGGGATACTGCTGCTTGAGTTCGTCGTTGCGGCTAATGGCCGCGGCGTTGAGTCCGCCGCCAATGGCCACCAGAGCGACGCCGCCTCCGGCCACGGCGAACTTCCACCAAGCTGGCAATTTGCTGGGAGGCTCTACCGGCTTGCTGACGTCTACTTCGGGGAGTCGCTCCACGGTTTTGGTATCGGTGACGGAGGGCAAGAGGGAGTCGTCGGATTCCGCCTTGAGGCGAGGTCTTTCTATTGCGGTTCCCCCTGGTGGGACAACCACGGTTTTCTTCCAGACCGGGAGGCCCGGTCTGCCCACCATCAACTCGTAGGTACCGGCCTTTATTTTGCGATGGAAAGGAATGGTCCCCTCAAGCAGCCCATCGATGAATACCTGGGCGCCACCCTCGGGACCCTTGACCTGGAGGATGCCGTCTCGTTGGTCTTCTTTGAGGTCAAAGGAGGCCACTTGTGCGCCACCTGCGACTTCGACCTTCAGGGTTACCGTAACCGGTTCAAAGGCGGGCTTGACGAGGTGGAGCTTGTGTGAGCCGAGCTTGAACCACCAAACCATTGGAGACTCAAAGGAGGACCCCTCCGCTTTGTCACCAAAATAGATCTTCGCGGCGGAGGGTTTTGTCCTGACTTCGAACTTCGCCCAGTTTTTTGGGAGTGCCTTATCAAGCTGGGCAAGTGACTCAACGGCTTTGGGGTCGGGGCTTCCGGTTGACTGAGTATGTCTGGTCAGGTGGTGCCAGGCTTCTGGCAGTTTACCGAATTTGCGATAGCCCAGCCCCAGCCGGGCATGTAGTAACGCGGCCTGGGCAGTACCGACCTCGGGCAGCACCGCTTCCCAAATCTCCATGGCTTCGGCGACCCGACCAGCCGTGGCCAACTCTTCCGCCGCCTGAAGCTGAGTAGCAGGGTCCAACTTCTCCTCGGCCCCCGCTTGCGGTGAAGTCAGGGCGATGGATATTGCGATCATGAGCAGTGTTGTCGGCCATTTGTAGGTTGCCATTGGGCCCCCTCCCTCTGTTCTTGGGACGATCCCCGCGGTGGATGCGGAAAACACGGGTCACTCTACCATGAACCCTGTGGTTGCGCCAATAGGCCGTAGGCAATCGAGAATTGGCGAGTAGATTCGTGCGCTGGTGCGGAGTTCAGGACTTCTTGATGATCAGGATGAGCTGCTTCTCTACTACCGATTCGTTCAGTTTTGCGGCGATTTCGACAATCTGGCCATCAACGGGTGAGAAGATGGCGTTCTCCATCTTCATGGCCTCGAGATTGGCCACTTCTTCCCCCTTGCGAACGATGTCTCCGACGTTCAGAGGTCCGCGGTCGGGGTTTCCAATCCGCCAGAGGTTTCCGTTAATGCGTGCTCCCACCTGGCTGCGTCCCACCGCCATGCGGATCTCCGATTTCTTAAGTCGCGGAGTTTCGACTCGGAAGACCCGAGTCTTGTTGTTGACGCCCAGGACTACGTGGATGAGACCCTCATGTTCGGCGCCAATGGAGATCAACTCGATTTCGTATGGTTTGCCCTGGAGTTCGAATTGGACTGTGTCTCCCGCCCGCTTCAGCCCCTGCCGCCAAACGTTGGTAGGAAGCGCAAGAGGGGCCTCACCGTACTTATGTTGGAACGCGATCATGGTGAGGGCATCTTTGGGATGCATGAGGTAGAGAATGAACTCTTCTTTGGTGGGAACTCTTCCCAGTTCTTCTGTGAGGCCATGCCAGAGTGCTTCACGATTGTCCTCGTCCACGGTATCGAGGGGCGAACGCTCCTCTCTAGCGGCCAGTTTCTGCTCCCACTCTTCGCAAAAAGCGCTGCGATAGACCCAATTCGCAGGCCAGCCGGCGGGGAGCGCTCCGTATCCACCCAGGAGAAGATTCTTGAAATCGCTGGGGGCCCCACCGAAGAGCTCAAGAAGCTGCTCCTGTTCTTCGGCGGTCATGGAATCGAAGTTCTGGTCCTCGACTTCGACAAACTTCCTCAGGAGTCGCAGGAGTTGTCGCACCCCGGTCATCCCGCGCTTCTTGTTGTACCGGTTGACGATGCCGCTGCAAGTGACCCAGGTGATTTGGGAACCGGGAGTGACGTCGAAGTAGCGAACGATGCGATTATAGAGGGACATCACCTTGAGGATCTGGGGCATGAGGTTGAGGAAATTGCCCTTAGCGGCCTGTTCGAAGGAGCTGGGAAAGGCTCCACCCGGCATGCGGTGCTCGGTGACCGTGTGATCTAGTCCTCTGAAGGGAGATTCGGCCCACTCGTAGTCACCAATCCATCGTCGTACCTGTTGCACCGCCTTCAATGCCATCGTCCGGTCGAGCTGCACCGGAACTCCGGCCTCTTCAAAGTAGGCCTCGAGCGAGAGAATCGGGGCTTGCCCGTAGAAGCGGGTGAGGGAGTCTTCCTGGACGTCAACCAGCTTCGCACCAGCCTGGGCGGCGGCGAGGAGGGCGGGCAATGCCAGGCCGTCGGTAGCGTGGCGGTGGTAGGCGATGACCAACTCCGGATACTTCTGGAGAAGTGCGTCGATAAGGCTGCGGATCCGCTCCGGGCTGCCGACGCCAGCCATGTCTTTGATGCATAGAATGATCTCGTCAGTGCCGCTGCAAAGGGAGACAATCTGGTCTACCACTCCCAGGTAGTACTCATTGGTCGTCCACTCAGCTTGAGTGAAGGAGATCGCTGGTTCAAAGAGGCGACCTCTCCCCATTACGACCTCTGCCACAGCTCGCATGTTACGGATATCATTCAGAAAGGAGAAGCATCTCCAGACGTCTATGTCAACTTCGCTGACGACGTGCTCGATAACGTTCTTGGGGTAGGGCCGGTAGCCCCAGAGGTTGGTTTCGCGCACCAGCGTCTGCAGCAGCACGTTGGGCATCGCCTGGCGGTAGCGGGCGATCTCCGCGAAGGGACTTTCGCGCCGATTCATGATACCGACATGCCAGCGGGCACCGCCGTGGCACTCGGCGGAGAAGAGCCCCATGTCGTTGTAGAAGGGGGCCTGGGAGGCAAGATCAATGAGTCTCAGGCGGTTCTTGTAGTCCGACTGGCCGGCATCCCGCATCCCGGTCGACGTAATTCCAACTCCCGGCAATTCGCGCACGCTTTGGACGATATCGCCCGGAGCCATTCCGGGACGGGCATAGATAAAATTCTCTCTCTCTTCCATTACATCCACTCCAGCGGCCCGAGGGCCGAGATTTCGGCAACGTACCGAGCGATCTTGAGAAGCTCGTCTTCGCTATCCTTCTCTTCGAAGGAGGCCACCAGTTCTTCCATGTGCTCTTCGATGAAACTGGTGGAGAACTGCCCGGCGGCGAAAGATGGGTGACGAATTATGCTGAGCAGCAACGGCTGCAAAGTCTTAACCCCCTCCACTCGAAGGTTCCGGCTCAGCACGCGGTCCATCGCTTTGATGGCATCGGCGCGGTCGGTGCCGGTGGTCATGATGAGCATTATCAGCGAGTCGTAAAAGGGCGGTATGTCTGCTCCGTCGTGCACCCCCGGAGAGATCCGAGTGGCGTACCCCGGGGATAGTTCAAGCCGGGTGATCTTGCCGAATGAGGGGCTCAGGGTCGCCGGGTCTTCAGCGTTGAGTCGGACTTCGAGGGCCCACCGGTTGGTGACGATATCGGACTGCCGGAATGGCAGCGGGAGCCCGGCCGCAATGTCGATCATGATGCCTACTACGTCGAAGCCGGTGACCAGTTCAGTGATGCCATGCTCCACTTGAAGCCGGGTGTTCACTTCAAGGAAGAAGAACTGGCTTGTGGCGGAGTCGAAGACGAACTCCACCGTGCCTGCTGAGCGGTAGCCAATGGTGCGCATGAGCCGTACCGCCGTCTCGCAGATCTGAGTGCGAAGCACAGGCGTCAAAGAGGGCGACGGGGCCTCCTCAACAACTTTCTGGTTGCGGCGCTGGATGGTGCACTCGCGCTCGTAGAGGTGGACGACATTGCCCTGGTTGTCGGCGACAACCTGGACCTCAATGTGGCGCCCTCGCTCGATGTATTTCTCCACCAGCACTTCGGCGCGCCCGAAGGCTTTCCTCGCTTCTGAGCGGGCCTGATGAAAGGCAGTGGAGATGTCCTCTTTGCGGTCCACCTTGACCATCCCTTTGCCACCCCCGCCGGCGGCGGCCTTGATGATGATAGGAAAGGCGATGGACTCTGCTTCGACCCACTGGTTGATGGCATCGGCGGACTTCACCTGCGTGATGCCGGGGATGACCGGTACATTGGCGAGTTCGGCCAGCCGTTTGGCTTCGATCTTGTCGCCCATGGAGGCGATTACGTCAGGAGGGGGGCCGATCCAGGTCAGTCCGGCGTCCTCGACTCTTTGGGCGAAGTCTGCATTCTCGGCCAGGAAACCATACCCTGGGTGGATTGCGTCGGCGCCGGTGGCGTGCGCGGCCTCGATAATGCGATCCATATTCAGATATGACTCACTGGGCGGCGCTTCGCCGATGTGTACTGCCGAGTCTCCCATCAGAACGTGTTCGGCCAGTCGGTCGGGACTACTGAAGACCGCCGTGGTAGGGATCTTGCGGTCCCGGCAGGTGTGCATAATGCGCACCGCGGGTACGCCCCGGTTCGCGACCAAGATCTTTTGGACCTTCTTTTCCATCGCAGCAACCTCTTCATAAAATCTGGCAAATGGTCCCATACAAGGCCCCGACTCGTCAATTGCTCTCTGCGCTGGACCGCCTACCGGGCGAAGCCCGCTATGACTGCGCTGGGCTCCTCAGGGGGTGGGCTGGTCGGCAGCGAGACTGGCGAGGAGTTCGCTGACGTGTTATAAGGCAATCGTTACCTGCGCAAGGGGCCGCCATGCACGAGCAACTGGGACCGTACATCATTCTGGGCAAGCTGGCTGCAGGTGGCATGGCCACTGTCTATGTTGCCAAACATGGTCGCCTTGAGAATGCCGTCGGCCTCAAAGTGTTGCATCCCCATTATCAGGCTGACGAGAAGCTTCGTATTCGCTTCGTGGACGAGGCGAAGATCCAGGCCAATTTGCGCCACCCGAACATCCTTCAGGTGCAGGATATTCTAGAGTTGCCCGATGCTTCAGCGATGGTCATGGAGCTACTTTCGGGGTGTGCGCTTGATACTTACTTTGGCAAGGTTGGACGGCCGCTACCCCGGCCCCGACTGCTGGGCCTCTTTCTGCCGCTTCTTGATGCACTATCTCACGCTCATGACCAGGGTGTTGTGCACCGCGACCTCAAACCGTCGAATATCTTCCTCCACTGTCAAAAGGATGTCGTTGTTCCCAAGTTGATGGATTTTGGCATCGCCAAGTTGCAACGGCAGGCGTTGGAATCCCAGGTGACCGCCGCGGGTGCAATGCTGGGCACCCCTCAGTATATGGCACCGGAGCAATTTGAAGATTCCAGCAAGGTTGATGCCCGGGCCGATCAGTTCGCCATCGGGGTGATGCTCTATGAAGCTACGGTAGGTGCTTTGCCCTTCGCCGGCGAAAACGTAGCGGAGATCATGAAGGGGATCTTGACCAAGGCCCCAGTTCCTCCGCATGTCGTCCATGAGGACTTCCCAAGACCCCTTGAGCAGATCATTTTGCGTTGTCTGGAGAAGGGTCGGGAGAGTCGCTACGGATCGGTTCACGAGCTGCGTGAGGCGCTCGCTGCCATGGGCGATGAAATGGGACTAGAGGTGATTCCCGTGGGGCAGGTGCCGCTCGTCGACCTGCGCGAAAAGGGGATCGATATTACGACCCCTATCACTTCATCCAGATTGATAACGCGACTGGAACCACAAACGAATTCGGAGCGGCCTGACAACGAGCGTGAGGACACAGCGCCCGACAGTTCGGCAGGGACTCACGCCTGGGAGTCGCAGCCCGATGCGACGGGCGTGGAGCGAAAGCTGAAGCGGGGGCGTCGCTGGGGTATCTGGGTGACCCTCGCCTTGCTCGTGTTGGTGGCCGCCGGGATCTTTATTCTGGTCGCCGGGAAGAAGGGCGGTGGCAAGAGTGGCAAGAAGAGTAAGCCTGTGGCGACAAAAGAGGCGCCGGTGTCCGGGAAGAGCGCCCTGACTCCAGAGCCGCCGCGAGTCGAGGAGGAGGTAGCCCCACCACTGGTGGAACTGCCCCATCGGGAGGGTCTGCAACTGGGGAGCTGGTGTAACCCCAATTCGACTGCTCTGGTGGAGAAGATGGTGAATGCTCGGCTCATGGGGGGATGGCGTGGCAAGCGGCTCTCCCGCCTGGCGGAGCGGCAACTCAATCAATTGGGAGTGACTGGCGAGGAGCAGGCGAACTTCCGCGTGATCCGGGGGCAGAACACTCTGGTACGGGAAGTGGACCGACTTGCCATAGCGGCATCGGTCAAGCCCTTCAAGGCATCTCCTCTGACTGGGGCGGATTTGGACTCACTGGCCTCAGAGTTGGCGCGCAGCGAAGAATTGAAACGCTATGTCGTGGCCAAGGTGGACTACCTTTGTCGCTCTCTGCCGCTCTCTGCCAGTGGCAAGCCCGAAGAGGTTGGCAAGCTCTACAACAAGGTCCTTCAGGACCACGGTTTTGAACCTATGGAATTCACCCCACTGGACAACTCCTACGCAGATGAGCGCCTGATTGAAGCTGAATACAGCAGCCGGGCTGTTTGCTGTCTGTTGAAGAGTGAGGCTCTGGAACAGTAGCGTATTGACTGGACGGGTCTACCCGTCGCTCTCATCCACAACCTGTGCCAGCAATTCCCGGAGCGAGTCGACTTCCAATCCCTCCCCGCTAAACTCCAGAGTTACGACTCGGCCCCTGGCCTCAATCTCTGTGGGTTTCGGAAGATAGCGGGCAAGATAAGAGTAAGCGCAGGGCGAGACCTGGCAAGCCAGTAGTCCGCCCGCGGCACTCTCCGCTGCCGAAGTTTCCCCCCGCAGCAACGCGCGGACCAGGAGGACGCGGCGATAGACGTCGGCTACTTCTTTTTCAGGTAGACGGGAGGCGAGACTCTCCACCGCCGCGGTCAATTCTTCCACCGCCGCAACGACTGGACCGGTGGGTGGCGAAGCGGAGGGGACTTGCTCTGCCATCTCTATGTCGGTGTCCAGGGTGGTGACGAAATGCTCCGCTTCCTTGGGGTCCCCAAAGGAGAGGGCGATGCGCAGAGTATGGCCATCGTCTCCCTCATATTCGGTGACCCTCAGGTATGCTCGTTGTTGACGGGGTGTGGACAGCAGGCTGACGAAGAGAGAGTGGCGTGCATCGTCGTCGAGGGCCAATGGGTCGGAGTCGGCCAGGCGCTGATCGCGGTTGGCAAGGTAACGGGCAACGAGCATGGGAGGGCCGATGACCGCTATATCTGCCACCGTCTCGCATGTCACGCCGGGGATTTGGCCGGCGGCGGGACAGAGGTCAGATGCTTCGACCTCATCCGCTGGTGCAGCGAGGAGTACGGCCCCCTCCTGGTAAACCGCGCAGACTCGCTCAGCAGCTCTGGAATTGACATCAGGAGTCACGAGACCACCACAGGCGAAGGAGGCGCCGTCTCCATCCGTGAGGAGGACCGCACGGGCGCCGTAGGGCAGATAACTGGCCATTGGTCGACTGGCGGGCATCACCAGCAGGGCAATGAGGGAACTGAGGAAGAGAACTCCTCCTGTCAGTTGCCAGTCCATGCCGGAGCCCATCCCTTTGCCGGCGGCCCGACGTCTCTCGGAAAGATATGTCAGCCCGATACCGACTACATAGAGGACGGTGATGGGCACGGCCATGAGCGACTGGGAGAGAACATCCGGGGGTGTCAACATGGAGCCGATGACGAAGGCGATGACCACAGAGTAGCGGATCCACTTGAGGTACTTGGCCGAATCGAAAAGTGGGGTTGCGGCCAGCAAGACCATTACCAGGGGCAACTCGAAAATGACTCCGAATCCCACCAGGAAGATGAAAGTAGTTGAGTAGGTGCTCTTCATGGTGACCTGGAAGTCGACCCCGCCGGCCCCCAATGTAAAACCAGTGAGGAAATCGATTACCAGGGGCAGGACGAAGCGGTAGCAGAAGAGCAAGCCCAAGACGAACATGAAGACCGCGAGTATGGCGATACGTCGCATGGGCCGAGTCTCGGTTTCCACAAGTCCGGGCTTGACGAAAAGCCAGAGTTGCCACAGCGATACCGGGATAGTAACGACAATGGCGGCCGCCAGGGCCAGCTTCAGATAGACCATCACCGCTTCAGTTGTCTCAATGGCGGTGAGACGATAGATTCCGTGGGCTGCCAGGCCCTCCCTGACGGGGGCAGAGACGATGGCGAAAAGCTGTTCCTTGAAGATCCAGGCAACGATGAAGCCGCCGATTAACGCGACGACAATGTGGAGAAGGCGTTGGCGTAGCTCTGTCAGATGTTCCCAGAAGGAGAGCTGCGAGCCTTTGGTTAGTAGTCCCGGTTCACTCACGGCTCCGGCTCCTCTTCAGAGTCCTCGGCCGGGATATCGGGTAGTTCCACGTAGGGGTCTGGAGGAGGTGCCGTCCGGGGAGGAGGTGTCGTCCGGGGTGTCGATTCGGCCTGTGGGTCGGCTGATGCCGCGTCCAAAGTCGTTTGAGACTCACTTCCAGAAAGGGGTTTCGCCCCGGCGACCGACGTGGCCTCGTTTCGCTGCGAGGGTAGCGACGTGGGTTGCTCCTCGGTAGACTTGCTCTCTTCGCTGGACTCCCCTTCGCTAACCTGCCGGGTGTCGGGAGGTGGGCCGGCTCCTTCCTGCAACGACGGCGGGATATTCCTGCGCGGCCTGTAAGTCCGCGGCCGCCGCGGCCGCGAGTCCACGCGTTGCTCGCAGCCGCTTTCCTCTTTCATTTAGTCCGTGGGCGTTCGAACGCCTCTCAACGCCTTGCCAATAGTCTTAGCCAATTCCGGAAGCTGTTTGGGTCCAAAGAGCAGTAGCATGACGACCAGTATCATCAGGATTTCAGTGGAGCCGATGCCGCCCAGGAAGGCGAATTCGGGAACTCCAATGATTCCAGCGATAACAGTAGTCAAGGGTGCGAAGGGCATGACCAAATCTCCCATGTCTGGCGGACACTATAATCGTTTAATGAAGCTTAGACAACGGATTCCCTAGCGTGGTGCGGGGTGGGCAAAGAGACTCATCGCAGTTGTCTGTTGGGATTTAATGCAAAAAAAAGTGTAAACCTTCCTTGCGGTCCGGGTAATAGCTGCATATAATGACGTCTCGATTGGTAATAATGCAGATTGCGGAAGCATGCGCGGTTTGCGGGAGTCAGATTCTAGCGTGGTAGTTCGCTCAACACCTGTCGACCTGGATTTGCTGGCTAAACATCGTGGTAAACAATTTCAGGTTAGATTGAGGGCCATCAAGGATGGCGCGGGACTCGTGAAGTCACCGGAGCCGCTTGAGATCGGAGGTCGATTGATCTTGCATGTCCCCTCCCCTCAATCCAAACGTGCGGTGGTGCAGCTCTTCGCTTCGGTGGTCCGTCACTATGAGAAGCAGAGGGCTTTCGCCCTGCGCTGGGAGAAGCTGGTCAGTCCATCGGGAACCTCGGCGCTGGTTGATTTTCTGCAGTCCACCCTCGGCATGGACATCGAGCCGGGTACCGCGATGGCGGAAGAATCGGTTGATGGCGAGATGGTCTATTATGAATTCGCTTCACAGGAACTCCATCTCCCGAACCGGGGCACCGTCGCCCGTCGTAACGATCCTTCGCACAGCACGCCGCCACCTGGCAGTGTAGCAGACTTTGGCACTTCGCCGCTTTCGGTGGAGGCCAGTGCTCGTCGCACGACTCGCCCGATAGCTGACGGCTCAAACGGTGGCAACGGTGCATCCCCCAAACCAAGCATTGAAGAGCAGGCTGCGGTTGCGGCTCGGGACGCGGACCAGAATTCTCGCCCCTTCTACCAGGAAGGTGAGGAGGTGGTGGAGTTGTTCGGCATGAAGGTCTCCAAGGACAATTGGGACCGGCTGGAGAACCTCGAGTACACTGGCTCACATCCAGCCGACGCAAGCCCATCCCGAAAGACATCTCGTCCGCAGGCGCCAGCCCCTCAGACGTCAACCCTGCCCCGGTCCAAGACTCCCCCTCCAGCTCCCTCTTTCCAACAGCAAGCAGATGGTGATGAGGGGGACAACAAGGTATCCAGGTTTTTCCGCAAGATTGCCGATAAACTGGCAGACAAGGAATGACCTGGGGTGGCCTGAGCCCCGGATGACACCCATTTTGGCTTGCAAAGATCAATTCCCCGCTGTAATTTCCTGACGTTTAGTTACTGCAATCAGGAGTAAGAGATGAGTGTTATTGAAGCTGGACAGTTGAGAAGGGGATTGGCGTTGATCATCGATGGCAACCTTCACATCGTTGCCGAAATGGAATTCGTTAAGCCGGGGAAGGGTCAGGGACTCTATAAGTGCAAGCTTCGCAACATGTTGACTGGCTCACTCTTTGACCGCACCTACCGCTCGGGTGAGCGGTTTGAGACTGCCGATGTCCATGAAACGACTATCCAGTTTCTCTATTCCGATAGCGATTTTCTCCATTTCATGCACATGGAAACCTATGAGCAGATGACGCTGGCGATTGACTCCGCAGGCAATGCGTTGAGCTTCCTCAAGGAGGGTACCGACGTCAAAGGGTTGCTGCTGGATGGACAGTTGATTCAAATCGAATTGCCCAACTTTGTGGTCCTTGAGGTGACCGAAGCCAATCCCGGCGTGAAGGGCGATACTGCCTCGGGTGCGACCAAGCCGGTGACGGTAGAGACCGGATTCTCGCTGAACGTCCCACTTTTCATCCAGGAGGGCAATTACCTGCGAATAGATACTCGCACCTCCCAGTACGTAGAACGCGTCAAGGGGCCGTGAGTTCCTCCCTGTTGCAACGTCTTACTCAGAGGATTTCATTTCTGCGCTTACGGGCTACGCTGTTGCGTGCTTTGCGTGATTACTTCCATCTCCACGGCTTCACTGAAGTGGAAACCTCGTTGTTGCTAAATACAGTGGCTCCAGAAGAGCACATCGCGCCAATGATGGTGGGGGAGCATTACCTCGCCACCTCTCCGGAGCTCCAAATGAAGCAGTTGGTGGCTGCCGGACTGGCACCAATCTTTCAGATTGGACGGAGCTTCAGGGCTGGCGAAAGCGGGCACCGCCATAACCCCGAATTCACCATGTTGGAATGGTATCGGGCTGGGGATTCAATCGATCCGCTGGTGGCTGACGTTGAGGGCCTCATGGGTTATCTGGCCACCACCCTGCTCGACTCCTCAACGCTCTCCTGGCAGGGGAATCTGGTGGACCTGACGGGGCCGTGGCCGGTGACCCCGGTTCGTGAAGCGTTTGCGCAACACGCTGGCTGGGACCCGGTGGAAGAGTTCGACGCTGCGAGGTTCAATCTGGACCTGGTGAATCTGGTGGAACCGCACCTCGGTCGCGGACGACCCGAAGTCCTGGCCTGCTATCCGGTAGAGCTTGGCTCCCTCTCCCGGGCGCACCCTGATGACCCCAGGCTCAGCCAGCGGATGGAACTCTATGTCGAGGGGATGGAACTGGCCAACGGTTTCGTCGAACTCAATGATCCGGCTGAGCAGCGACGCCGATTCGTCGCCGAACGTCAAGCCATCGAAGCCGCCGGGCGGCTACCACCACCGATGCCGGATTCCTACCTTGAGACCCTCTCCTCCCTCCCCGATACCGTGGGCATCGCCCTCGGTATTGATCGCCTGACAATGCTCTTTGCCGATGTCGATGACATCACCCTTGTCCGGGCTTTCGCACCAGACGAAGCTTGACCGATTTGGGGGCGTCGCTGGGGTTCAACACGGGATCATTGCCACCAGCAGTAATATTGGCGATAATGTTGGTGGCCCCCCGGGAGGAATGATGAGGACGACAATCTACTTGTTGGCAACTCTTTTGCTCTCCTGCAGCAGCAACTCACCAAACGCAAAGGATGATGCGGAGGTCGTCCCTGACGCGGCCTTGCCTGGCGACCTGGTTCAGCGCGATGACGTAGTGGTACCGAAAACCGGGGACGTTGTGGATGGGCTCGATAGTGCTCTCCTGGACAGTTATGACCTGAGCACTTTGGACGAGTGGGATTTGCCCCTGGATGTTCCTCCCGAGTTGCCTGACCTGGACATTTCAGGAGAGCCTGACCAACTGGATTTGCTGGATATCGAGATAGTACCTCTGCTCCCCGGTTCGGCCGGCGAGATGTGCAGCGACGAAGACGCGTGCGTGGAGGGTGTTTGCGTGGGAACCCTGTACGGGGACATGTGCTTACCCTTTTGCGTCGAAGGTCTCTGCCCCTACGGTTGGCAATGTATTGGGAGTGAACCGGCTTTCTGTGTCCCTTTCTGGAATGGCGCCTGCCTCGAATGCAATGAGATGAACTGTCCTGTGGCCTGGTGCCGGGAGCTCGGAGACGAGGGGCCCCGCTGTCTCAAGCCCTGTCTTCTCGATAGTGACTGTCCGTTGGAGTTTCACTGCGTCATAGATGAGATCTCCCAGGCACGTCTCTGTCAGCCGGACAATGGGAGTTGTTTCTGTCGGGAGGCAGACATGGATGGTTGGTTGGAGTGCCAGCGCACCAACGAATTTGGCACCTGCATTGGAAACGCTATGTGTCTGCCCGAGCGCGGTCGCCAGGAGTGTCAGGCCGCGGTGCCTGCCCAAGACCTTTGCGACGGTGTGGATAATGATTGTGACGGGTTCGTCGACGAGAATTTCCCGCTCGTCGGCAAGCCTTGTGACGGCCCAGACCCCGACGATTGTCACGCGGGGAAATATCAGTGTGCCGCAGATGGGACAAAGCTCTCCTGCGAGGGTGACACCTCATATACCGAGCTGTGCAACGAGATTGATGACGACTGCGATGGTGAGGTGGACGAGGATTTCACCAACAAGGGAAAACCCTGCGGAGTGAGCCCCCTTTGTGGCACGGGGGAGTTTATCTGCAGTCCGCTGGGACTCAAGACGATTTGTGGCGGCGTGAAACCGACCAAAGAGGTGTGTGACGGCCTGGATAACGATTGCGACGGCCTGGTCGACGAGGAGTTCAAGGATTCGGACGGGGACGGAGTTGCAGACTGCGTCGATTAAAGTACAATCGGCCATGATAATGGAGGCAGTCATGGGACGATGCATAATCGCGCTGGCAACTTTGTTGACGCTGGCCTGCTCCGGTACGGACATGGGCGAAACCGCAACCACCGATGTCGATGCCAGAGGGCTGGCCGATATCCCGGTAAAGAAGGACGACGACAATAGCCCGCCGAGGCTGCACAAGGTTGGCAACAAGGAAGTTCAGGTGGGGGAGGAGATCTCCATTTCGCTGGCTGCGGACGATGACGACGGCGACCAGGTGACCTTCTCAGCTTATGGCGATATGCCTCTCGGCGGTAAATTCTACAAGCCCGAGGGACGCTTTGTTTGGACCCCAGAAGCAACCGGGGGACCCTATTTCGTCACCTTCGTCGTGTCGGATATGAAGGACTTCGATAGTGAAACTGTGGAGCTGCGAGCAGTTGCCACGAAGACTCAGCATCCCCCCCATTTTGAAGCTGTAGGCGACCAATTCCTCAAGATCAACGAGATTTACGAGTTGCGCCTTGAGGCGACCGATGAAGATGGCGATATGCTTAACTTCAAAGTCGACAGCGGGATGCCTGAATCCGCCACATTTGATGCCCAGAATGCCCTTTTCAGGTGGACTCCGCAAAAGGCCGATGAGGGTGCTCAGGTGCGGGTGACTTTCACGGTTTCGGATGGTGCATCCTCGGACGAATTGGAAGTGCGCCTGATCGTTGAAGGGGGAGCGTTGAATAACCTCCCCCCCGAAGTCGAGGAAATCGATTCCATCGAGGCTGAATCGGGCAAGCAGGTTCTTTTTGTGGTAGAGGCGAGCGACCCTGACGATGATCCACTGACCATTACCGTCGAGAGCGAACTTCCAGCCGGCGCGAAGTTTGACCAAGGGAGCAAGCAGTTCACCTGGACCCCCGGTCCGAGCCATGTCGGCAAATCGGAATTTGTGAGCTTCGATATCAGTGATGGCAATTACCATGTCAAGCTGATGGTCAATATCCTCGTCAAGCAGAAGTCGGTGGGCTGTAGCGACGACGACTTCGAGCCTAACAACACACCCGATCAGGCGACTCAGGTTTCGGATGGCACCTTTGCCAACCTCTCTATTTGTGACACCGAAGGGTCGCCCATTGATCAGGACTGGTTCAAGGTGTTGCTCGAGAAGGGCGAACAGATTGAGGCGACCATCACTTCCGACCACGCACTGGGCAACCTCGATTTGCCAGTCTACGCAGGCACCAATCTTGATAGTCCCGCTTTCTACTCGCCAGTGGATGGAGATATCGAGAAGATAACGTATACCGCACCCTCCGCCGGTACCTACTACCTGCGGGTGGTTGGTACGGAGTCCTGGAAGTATCAGGTTCCCTACACTCTGGTGGTGACACGTCTGGCTCAGGCCGGTTGCACACCCGACGGAAAGGAGCCCAACCAGAGTTCGGGCGGTGCGACTTCCCTGGCCGGCTATCTGGATGGGACTCCCCTGCCGAACCTCTCCATTTGTGCGGGCGACATTGACTATTTCGAGTTGCCTCTGACGACGGGAGACTCAGTGATTGCGACCATTGAGTTTGTTGATGATGACGGGGACCTCGACCTCCGCTTGGAGGACGCTGGCGGCCAGACTGTTGATCAGAGCAATGGGGCCTCAAACATCGAGACTGTGATTCTGGATGGTGCCGGGGGCGGGAGCTACTATCTGGTTGTAGAGGGTTACCCCAAGGATAGCACCGAGAATACCTACTCCCTGGAACTGCTGGTGGAGTCATCGACGGCGTGTGCTCCCGATGGCATGGAACCTAACAATGACAAGAATGGCGCCAAGCCGATGTACAACTCCGGTACTTTTCCGGCCCTTACTCTGTGTGGTGACGGTGATTGGTTTGACCTCGGTCCGGGGCCAGGAGACGTGACAGTTTCGGTAGATCTGGTTGGCGACGGATCGCTAAAGGCCTTTTTCGCCGAGGAATTCGACCTGAGCAACCAGACTCAGTTGCAGTGCGATTCCGATTCGTGTCTAGGCGTCCGGCCCCTTCCGGCAGCCGGGAAACTCTACCTCATTGTAGAGGGAGCCTTTGGCACCTCCTATGACGTAGAAGTGCTCTTCGAGAGCGGTAGCACCGATGGCTCATGCGCTGGCAAATGTGATGGTGATGGCGGCGGTTGCTGGTGCGATGAGGGATGTGTTCAGTATGGCGACTGCTGCCCCGATGCTTGCGATCAATGCGGCTACTGTGTGTCCGCCTAAATTGTCCTCGCAAAATGACGTGAATGCGGCCGCTTGTCGCGTGCTCTTCGCTCTCTCCCTCCTGTTGATAGGCTGTGGCACGACGTCCAACCAGGTTTGTCGTCTGGCTGTTGTCGAGCGCGGTCTGACAGCGGGGGAAGTGGACCGGCCCATGAGAGCGGTTACTACCGTAGAATCCGACTGTGAGATATTATCAGAGGCCGCTCTGGCCGCTGCTTTGCCGGCCGATCGTCGGTCCGTGACAACCCTCGAGCGCCTCGCGTTCGAAGCGGGCGTAGTCGCGGCCGCGTCCAGCTACTACGATGACCCTGCCAGGGGTCGAACTGCGTTGGAGGATGGCTGGTCAACTGTGCGTGACAATCCGGGGCTTTTGCCCACTGAACCGGCAAAGCGAAATCAAGTCTATCAATCGTTGGCAGTGCTGCTTCTGGCTCGCTACAACGAGTCGCAGGAGGCGGGGGATGAGTTGGCCTCCTGGCTCGCCAACCATCTGCCCGATCAGGTGCCGTCGGCCAAGCAGCTTCCGCCTAAGCTCTCGGTCAGGGCTGCCGAAGCGCTTCGACGGTCTCATGGTAGAAAGGGCACTCTCACAGCCACTGCTCCCAAAGATTGTGATAACGCTTCGTTGTTGCTGGATGGGCGCAAGTTGGGAACGGTGCCGATGTTGGACGTGCCGGTACATACTGGACGGCACGCGGTGTGGTTTGAGTGTGGGGGTAAGGCCTCCTGGGTCCGGCTGCTACAGGTCGAAGATTCGGCCACCCTTGAGGGCCCAAGAATTGATCATGAGGCAGCATTCCTGGTAGCTGCTGGCCATCTTCAATGGAGCGATAACGTCCTGGCAGCAGAGGCAATTGCACCGGCCCGGAGGTTGCTGCCGGCCCTGGGCGTTGACGCGGTGGCGTTGATTCCCGCGGAGTCGGAGGGTGAAGCTTTAGTCATCACGGCAGGCGATGTGATTGCTCTGCCTCTGCCATCTGGGGTGACGGCCTTGACCGTGACTCAAAATGAACTTTGGTCCCGCCCCTGGACGATGTCAGCCAAATGGGTCGCCACCGGTTTCACGTTTGCGGCCCTGGGCGTCGGCATGATGGCGCACGCTCGGCACGACCGAGAGATCGATACCATGCGCTATGGAACGGTCGACGCCAGAGGAGAAGCTGACCGCTGGCAGAAGGTGGCCATTGGGGGATATGCAGTGGGGGCTACAGCCGCTGTCAGCGCCATCTTACTGTTCATTCTGGACGGTCGAGACGAGCCCTTCATCGACCCCCTGTTTTCCGTCAATGGGACGCCCTGAACCCCCTGCTTCACTCTATCATCGATGGATCTGCTGGATCGTGCGTGCGCAGTTAAGTATACTCCACCCTCAGCAGTGCATGATCCATAGACTCCCTTTTTGGAGGGCTTTTCGATGATACGGAATTCTCTGGTTGGCTTACTCTTATCGCTGGCGCTGATTCTGGCCGGATGTCCCAACTCGACCCCATCGGCCATCTGGCTGGACGGAACCCTGGGCGATAGCACGGTGGTTGACTCTACTCCGCCGGTCGATGTTGTGGTCGGTCCTGCCGGTTGCGAAACCAACGATGATTGTGTGACAGGAGTATGCAACCCCTTCACCCATACCTGTGTCGGGTGCATGACAGACCTCGATTGCCCGGACAAGTATGAGTGCGACAAGTGGTCCTGTTTCGAAATGGCCGGTTGTCAGGAGGACGGAGAGTGTGACGGAGCCGTTTGCTGGGAAGAGGAAGAGGTGTGTGTTGAGTGCCTTGAAGATACAGACTGCCCGGACGGCGAATGTCTTGACCAGGAATGTGTTCTACCTTGCGAGGCTGGCTGCCCAGCGGGCACTTTTTGCGATGAGTTGAGCAACTTCTGCATCGAATGTCTTACTGATGAGAACTGTCCCGAAGAGGAATGGTGCTATCCCATTGAGAGCGAGTGCGTAGAAGACCAATGTCTGCCTGGCTCCTTCGGGTGTGTCGGCAACAAGACCTCGATATGCGCGGAGAATGGGTCGGGCTGGACCGGTTTGGAAGAGTGTCCCGCTGACTTCATATGCGTAAATGGTTCCTGCCAGGATCTGCTGATTTGCGAACCCGGTCTGACCTCTTGCAAAGACCCTACAACCGTTCATATCTGCAACGACGATGGTACGAAATTGAAGGAAGAGCCTTGTCCCGAGGGACTCTTCTGTGCTGACGGCAAGTGCATTGAAGATTGCGTTCCCGAATGTGGAGACCAGGAGTGCGGGCCCAGCAATTGTCCCGGCTACGCATGCGGCGTTTGCGATGAAGGTACCCACTGCGAGGCTGGTATCTGCGTGGCCGGCATTTGCGCAGAAGGTGAGACGGCCTGTCTGGGCAACACCGTCGTCTACTGTCTTGGCCCCGATGAAGGATGGTCAGATGGTAAGCCCTGTCCTCCCGGTAGCCAGTGCAGCGACGGTAAGTGCCAGGATGGGGAACCTTCCGAGTGTGCCGAAGTGCTTGACTGCATGATGGAATTTGAAGTGGAGGAGCCTGACCCCTTCTTCCTGGAGAAATGCATGGGGCCAGATGGTGATGGCAACATGGCCATCGAGATCTTCTTCTGCGTCTTTGAAATGTGCGGTAACTGGAGCCCCAATTCATCCTGCTTTGAGAAGGCGCTGAAAGGTGAGTGTGGCTGGCTCTATGACGAATGTCTGGGCGGATGTACGCCCTATTGCGGCAACCAGGAGTGTGGCTCCGACGGTTGCGGCGGTGTATGCGGCTGGTGTCCCGATGACATGCAGTGCAATGGTGGTCAGTGCCAGCCCTTTGGGCAAGCCTCCTGCAGCGAAGTGATTGATTGCATGATGGACTTTCCCTGCCCCGATCCCGAGGGTTGGAGTTGTCTACAAGAGTGCTCGCAGGGCGAAGAGATTCCTGACCTGGCTCAGGAACTCTACTGGTGCGTGGTGGATTTCTGTGGCATCTGGTTGCCCTTCGATGAGTGCTTTGATTTTGCCTTGAAAGAAGGCTGTGGTGATCTCTATGAGATGTGCATGGAGTGTGAGCCGAGCTGCTGGAATCAGGAGTGTGGTGGCGATGGCTGTGGCGGAAGCTGCGGTTGGTGTGAGAATGGAATGGCTTGCCAGAATGGGCAGTGCGTACCCGGTGGCGATACGGAATGTGCCGAGGCTCTCGATTGCATGATGGGCGAGGATTGCGTCTCGCCAGAACCGTGGTGGTGTCTTGAAGAGTGCGTTGGCCCCAACGGCGAAGCGTCGGAAGTTCTCTATGGTCTGGTGGATTGTGTGATGATGTTCTGCGGTGGCTGGTTCCCGGGTGACGAGTGTTTCTATTTCGCCACCCAGGAGGCCTGCTATGATCTCTATCATGAGTGCACCGGTGGAGGTTGTGAGAAGCAGTGCGCCGGTAAGCAATGCGGTCCCGATGGTTGTGGAAGTGTCTGTGGTTATTGCCCAGACAATCTGATCTGCACCGGTGCGGGCAAGTGCGAGAAGATCTGCGAAGCGCAGTGCTGGTCGGCAGATGGCACCTTCAAAGAGTGCGGTTCCGATGGGTGCGGTGGTTCTTGCGGGGTCTGTCCTCCAGGGTCTTCCTGTAATGGCGGGGGAAACTGCATCCAGGTTTGCGAGGCTGATTGCTCAGGAATGGAGTGCGGTTCCGATGGATGTGGTGGCTCCTGCGGTCTCTGTGATGTTGAAGAGGCCTGCATGAACGGCGGCTGCATCCCCTCGCTGACTTGTGAAGAACTGACCGATTGCATGTGGTCGTGTCCGCCAGATGACGATGAGTGTGGTAGCGTCTGCTATCAGAATTCCTCTCCGGCAGCTAAGCAGCAGTGGGCCGATGTGTTTATGTGTGTGGCGGAAGTCTGCGGTCCCAATTCCTCGGGCCCATGCGTCTCCCAGGCTTTCCAGAATGAGTGTGCTGAGGAGTGGAACGCTTGCCAGGACTGTACACCGAAATGCGTTGGTAAGCAGTGCGGCGAAGATGGTTGTGGCGGCGGCTGTGGCGAATGCCCGGGCGGATATGTTTGCGACAATTTCGGAACGTGTCTCTGTCAGCCTCAGTGCGAGGACAAGGAGTGCGGAAACGACGGCTGTGCCGGCAGTTGCGGGCAGTGTGGCAACGGTGACACCTGCAATGCCTGGGGATTTTGTGTCTGCCAGCCCAAGTGCACCCTTTCAGATGGGTCCGCTAAGGAGTGTGGGGGCGACGGTTGCGGAGCCAAGTGTGGCACCTGTCAAGCTGGGTACAAATGCACCGATGCGGGCAAATGCCAGATTACCGGCCCCAACAATTGCGGCAATGGTAAGTGCCAGCAGGGCCAGGGTGAAAATTGCTACACCTGTCCCCTCGACTGCGACTGCGACGATTCTTGCTGCGAAGAGCATCAGTCGGTTGGCTGCAATGAACCCAAGGTCAAAGAGTGTGTCTGCACCATGGACCCGTTTTGCTGTCAGCAAATGTGGGATGCCATCTGTGTCGATGAGGCCATAAACCAATGCAATGCCACTTGCAATGGGGGTTGTGACCCGAATTGCTTCAATAAGGAGTGTGGTCCCGATGGATGCGAGGGATCTTGTGGTAGCTGTCCCACCGGGTCTACGTGCAACGCGGGCGGCATCTGTGAGCAGGTCTGCCAGCCCGATTGTGTCGGCAATGAGTGCGGTTCCGATGGATGTGGTGGCTCATGCGGGCTTTGCGGAATCGGTGAGGCCTGTAAGAACGGCAATTGCATTGCGGCGCTAAGCTGCGAAGAGATGCTCGGCTGTCTCTGGGCTTGCCCCCCTGACGATGAGGGCTGCGGTAATGAGTGTTGGCAAGATGCCTCACCCGATGCCAAACAGCAGTGGTGGGCTTTAGGCGGTTGCACCAACGCCATTTGCGGCGAGAACCCGGAGGATGGCTGCTGGCAGATGGCCGTCCAGGGACCGTGCCAGGATGAGTGGAACGCCTGCCAGAATTGTACCCCGGAATGCGTTGGCAAACAGTGCGGAGGAGATGGCTGTGGCGGGAGCTGCGGCGAATGCCCTGGGGGATATGTGTGCGACAACTTCGGTGGCTGCCTCTGCGAACCTCAGTGCGACGATAAGTCCTGCGGTAATGACGGTTGTGGTGGAAGTTGCGGAACCTGCCCGAGTGGCTCGGTCTGCAACTACCTGGGACAGTGTGTGTGCATGCCTCAATGTGCCGATAAAGAGTGTGGCAGCGATGGCTGCGGTGGAAGCTGTGGGAGCTGTCCAAACGGCCAGGTCTGTAAAGGTAACGGGGTTTGTCAGGATGCACCCGATATGTGCGGCAATGGCAAATGCCAGCAGGCCATCGGCGAGAACTGCAACAACTGTCCGGAAGATTGCGGTGAATGTGATTCCTGCGGCAATGGTTGGTGCCAGCAGGGACAGGGCGAGAACTGCCAGACATGTCCGGAAGACTGCGGTGAATGTGATTCCTGTGGCAACGGTTGGTGCCAGCAGGGACAGGGCGAAACCTGCCAGACGTGCCCGGAGGATTGCGGGCCGTGTCAGGGCGAAGGAGACTGTTGTGAGAGTCACGATACTCCCGGCTGCGAGGATCCCGATGTCTCCGGCTGTGTTTGCGATATGGATCCCTTCTGCTGCAACAACTACTGGGATGCCTTGTGCGTACAGCAGGCTCAGGACTGTGGGGCAGATTGTGGTGGCGGTGGAGAGCAAGACTGCGAGGAGTACCTCGATTGCATGATGCAACTGACCTGTTCTGAAGACATTCCCTTTGAGGCATGCATCTTCGAATGTGCCCCGAATGGTGAGTTGCCAGGGAATTCGAAGGAACTGGTCTACTGCGTCTACGAGGCCTGCGGGGAGTGGAACCCCAAATCGTTCTGCTTCGAATTCGCTCTCACTGGCCAGTGCGGGGAGTTCTATAAGGAGTGTGTCGGCGGTGGCTGCGAGCCGCAATGCACCATCTTCGGCTTCCCCAAGGAATGTGGCGACGATGGGTGTGGTGGGGTTTGCGGCACCTGTCCCTGGGGCTACGAGTGCGATGACAACACCTTCCAATGCGCTGAAGTCTGCACCCCGCAGTGTGATGGAAAGGAGTGCGGCGGCGATGGCTGCGGCGGAAGCTGCGGTACCTGTGGGGCTGGTGAGCAATGCTCCAATAATGGCCAGTGCACCGGTAGCTACACATGTGCCGATATGGTCGAGTGCTCAATCGACTGCAATTTCGGTATGAACTGTGTCTATGCCTGCATGAGTAATGGTAGCGGCCAGTCGCAGCAGCTCTTCCAGCAACTTACCGCCTGCGTGGTCCAGTCATGTGGTTTCAATGTTGACATCCAGTGCATCATCCAGTCCTTCCAGGGAGCTTGTGGAGAGAGTTACAAGAACTGCATGAACGATGGTGCGCCGTAGCGCCTAGCCGGTGAGGAAAGTGCGCCGGCGCAACACCAAAACAATACCCAACAGTAGTGCTACAAGTCCGGCAGAGACTGGCGTATTCTCGCCCGTATTACAGCCCCCACTTCCTCCTCCTCCATTGCCCTTGTCGGCAGGTTCGGCGAGGTATGGGCTGTCACCATCCGGGGTATCTATGATGTCCCCTTGGGTGGCGATGTCTATGCCCGGCTCAGAAGGCTTCTTGCCGGGCTTATAATCGTCAAGTACTTCGAAGGCCACAAGGGCCTGGGAGACTGCCCCCGGCTCATCACGCACCGCTACTTTCGCGGTGTAATTGCCGAAATCCGAGTAACCAAACTCCACCTTTCCGTCGTCCATCCAGTCAGTATCCCAGATACCATCGTAATCGAAGTCCCACCGGAATCGGAGTGGCCCCGCTTCGGGGTCCGATGATGCCAGCGCGTCGAGAGTGGCATAGAGACCGTTGCGGAAGAAGAGCTTAACGGTTGCGGTGGGGGGCAGGTTTCCAGGCGGCATCTTGGTGAAGTGTGACTTGTAGACGTTGAGTTTTCCGTGGCCGTAGTCTGAATTGGGTAAGGTGCCCATAAAGGGCTCCTGGGTGGATGATTCCACCAACTTCTTGAAGAGGCCAGAGGGTGGTGTTTCAGGCTCCATTTGCATGAGCAGTGCCAGGGCTCCGGCCACATGTGGTCCGGCACCAGAGGTCCCCCCAAATACCGTATAGCCTGCTTGAATATCCATCAGCCCCAAGGCCAAGCCCGTCTTCATGCGCGCCAGGGGCGTAAACGGATCATCCGGTGCAGCGACGTCAATTACTTGAAAACCGTCCATGCGGGGACCGCGACTGGAGTAGTCACGGATCTTGCCAAGTTCGTCAGCAGTACCAAATTCGCCCCCGTAGGCTGCGACGCTGATGGCTGCATCCGCGGTGGAAGGGTGGCAGATAGTAGTTGCGGTTGACTCCCACTTGTCAAACTCGACTGAGCGACCCCAGGATGAGACACTGTCATTGAGATACCCGTGAATGGGTAGTTTGTCACCGCTGTTGTTCTTGAGACGCCACTCCCAGGTTCCAGTTGTGACAGCCTTTTGGGCGCTATCCAGGACATAGACCATCCGGTGGGTCATTCCCGCCAGACTTTTCGCGGCGATAGAAACCAACTGCATGCCTCCACCCAGATTCATCGGCTGATAGACGTTGGTATTGATGGGCACAAAGGCCCCCAATTCTGGGACCTTCACTTCGAGGTCGAGGTCAGTGGGTTCGCCATGATAGTATAGGGAGAAGATCACCACCGGGGTTTCGAATGGGTAGAATTCATAACCCTCGAAGTTCTCTGGCAAAATGATACCGAGGTCACTCTTGCCCGGCGGAAGTTCTGTTTGCATGTGTTTGCCGGAGATGGCCAGATTGCCGGCTGGTACCACCTGCATGATGTTGTTTTTGTTGTAGAGTTGGTCAATGGCCTTTTCGAGATTACTGGAGCCATCCATGAAGGTGAGGCCCCAACTGGCGAATTCGAAGAGCACGATATCTACTTTCTGATCCTGCGCCCACACCAGCTTTGGAATGGTCCCATCCAAGCCACCGAGCTGCTGACTATCCTTGCTTGAGTCAATCATGTAGAGATCTGCGTAGGGGGCGATCCCTACGTACTTGTTCATGCCGGGAGTATTGGCCACCAGAATGCCCGCTACTCCTGTGCCGTGCATGGAAACCGGTGTGCCGTCGCTCTTCGACGGGAAGATATCAGAGGTCAGGTCTGTTAGATTCTCTCCGGCGACGAATTCCTCGCCCATGACGAGCGCTTTCCGAATCTTAGAGGTCCCCAGAAGCGCGAATTTCTCCGGCGCATCAAGTTTCCCGTTGGCGTTTACGTCGTCAACTACCAGCACCGGCTCGCCGAATCCCGGAGAGCTATCGTCAAAGCCGTCTTCCGGACCAAAATTGCGCTCCCCATCACCGTTTACGTCGATGTAGATCCAGTCCACCCCGAGCTCGAACTCACCGTTGGGCAGAAGCTGTTCCTTCAACTCCTGGAAATTGCTCCCTTCCCAGTCGTACATGTTGACTAGCGTCACATCGTGCCACGCCAGAAGTTCGTCACTGTCCGGCTCCCCGTCGCCATCGAGATCGCAGGCATCGGTGCCGAAGGTCAGTTTTCCATCGCCGTCAACGTCGAGCCACTCAAAGAGCCCACCGTCAGCGTGGAAGAAGGAAGGATGGAAGACGTCCATTCCGGAGTCGATGTCCGCAATCTTGATGCCCTCTCCCGGTCGCATGCCGGTGGCTTTCGTCATGGCATCGGCGAACTCGAGGGCTCCGGTTTGGGGCACGGTGACGTTGAGCGGTTGGACCGGTTCGAGAATGTCTTCGCTCTCGAGCTGCATGAGCTTCGGGTGCATCAACAGATGGTCGAGGCCAGACCACGAGATGCGGGCCGGATAGATGGTGCCGATGTGGTCAACATCCCAGGGTTTGCGATCAGATGATTTACGCCGGAATTTAACACCCAATTCCTCGAGTTCAGCAATGCCCGCCGATTGGAGCTCTTGCTTGACTCGCAAGGTGCCGACGAAACCTTCACTGTCAACGATTCCGGGTCGCACCCACTCAGGCGGGTTTTCGGCTATCGTCTTGAGGAACTCTACCGAAGGGGCGACAACCACTCTGGGCCCGGCTTCGTCTGCGTGAACGGTGTGGATAGCTGAGAGAGTGAGTAGGAAGGAAACGAGCCAAAACTTCATTGACGACTCCTAAGTAGGCAAAGCTCCTTGAAGTCCCCCTCTAGCGGACCAGGAGATTGTACAGGATGCCCTTTTGTACGTGTAGTCGATTCTCGGCTTGGTCAAAGATGATGGACTGTTCGTGGTCGCAAACTTCATTCGTGACCTCGTCTCCACGGTGGGCGGGGAGGCAGTGCATGAAGATCCAATCTTGGGCGGCATTGGTGAGAAGGTCCAGGTTGACCTGGAAAGGCCTGAACGAGTCATGGCGGGCCTTCTTCTCCTCTTCCTGTCCCATGCTGGCCCAAACGTCGGTGTAGACGACACGCGCCCCCGCTACCGCCGATATTGGGTCGTTGTCGATGGTGATGCTGCCGCCCGTGACTTCCGCTCCAGCCTGACCGGCAATCAGGATATCGTTGGACGGTTCGTATCCGGATGGGCAACCGATGGTGAGGTGGACGCCGAGTCGGGCTGCCCCCTGGATCAGTGAATGCGCGACGTTGTTACCGTCCCCGAGGTAGGTGAACTTGAGTCCCTTCAAATCGATGCCTCGCTCCCACACCGAAAAGTAGTCGGTGAGCCCCTGGCAGGGGTGGCTCAAGTCGGTAAGGCCGTTGATCGTAGGAATCGTTGCGTTGGCCGCAAACTCCACCACCTCCTGATGGTCAAAAGTGCGGATCATCATGGCATCGATGTAACGGGAGAGAACTTTGGCTGTATCCGCAATGGTCTCGCCTCGGCCCAACTGCATGTCGTCGGGGCGAAAGAGCATGCCCATCCCGCCAAGCTGGTGAATGCCTACGTGAAACGAAACGCGGGTTCGGGTAGAAGGCTTGCGAAAGAGCATGCCGAGCACCTTTCCATCTGCCCCTCGCGCAAACTCCTTCGGATCGGTCTTCATCTGCTGAGCAAGCATGAATAATTCAACGATTTGAGTCCGGGTCAGGTCGTTGATCGCGATGACGTCTTTGGGCCACATAGCAAACCTCCTTCAAGAACCGCACCGCAGATTACACCACGCCCTTGGACAAATCAACGACAGCGGCATGGGGTTGGGAGGTTTTGCACGGGGTGCCTACAAGTCGCATCCCTCCGAAATCTCGTCAGTGCTTCTTAACATTGTATTTCGGGAAGGGTGGATGCGGCTCACCAGTCGACATCGTGGTCGGCCAAATGTGATTCTCTTCAAGGGCAAAGGAGGTAACCATGTTGCCACTCAAGCGCATTATCTGCTGCACGGATTTCAGCGATCCGTCCTACAAAGCCGTTGAGTCGGCCCAAGAACTGGCGATGTTCTTCAAGGCGAAACTCTATGTCGTGCACGTGGTGAGCCCGGTGCCGGTGGCGGCACCGGCAGATGCCTTCGCCCACGGCCAGGTAGCTGAGGCTTTCAATGTGGAAGGCTATCGCAAGCAATTGGAGGAGATTGCCCTGATGCAACTTGAGCAGGTCCGGGCAGAGCACGCGGCGGGAGTCACCGATGTCCAGAACGTCGTCTTGCACGGTAAGGCGGCCCATCGCCTATTGGGGTTGGTCGAAGAGGTGGATGCCGACTTGCTGGTCATTTCCACTCATGGCCGCACCGGCGTTCGGCGCGCCGTCTTTGGGTCGGTGGCAGAACAGGTCGTGCGCAGAGCCCAATGCCCCGTCTTGACGGTGCATGTCCCGGAGAAGGGCCACTAGCAACTGGGAAAGCGAATGGCTGCGCAAGGCCTTTCGGTGGTAGACAGCTCGTAGGGAGAAGTAGGAAGCGAACTGTGGATGACGTTGTGTCGGTCAACCTACTTGTTGCCGAGACCTTTGGTGATGTTCTCAAGCTCACTGTCCAGTACCTCATTCAGCACGTCGGCAGCGGCGTCTGGTTTGACGTCGGTGAACCACTTAACCAGTTCGGGTGGTGTGTCGTGGCAAACCGGGCATTGGCAATGCCTGACATGTGATCACCAATGCTCCCGCAGTCATGCTGTGGGAGGGCGTATCGGTCTGGGCGGTACGATGAGCCCATCCCGCCCGAGTCACAGTACCTCCCGTTTGGTTCGGGTGGTGTGTCGTGACAAACCGGGCATTGGCAATGCCTGACATGTGATCACCAATGCTCCCGCAGTCATG
>CAZFVN010000011.1:6606-15499 GCA_964522395.1 uncultured Myxococcales bacterium | reverse complement strand
AGGGCGTATCGGTCTGGGCGGTACGATGAGCCCATCCCGCCCGAGTCACAGTACCCCCCAGTCGGTTCAGCAGTGACAACGACAATTGCGAGACATTCGGCACAATCGCCCTCACACCGCAAATCCCTTTGGCCCAGTCGGTCGGCTCTGGTATCCTCCAATTGGACCAACCTGGAGATTGCCTATGCTTCGCTATTTCTTCTTTGCTCTATGTGCCCTGATGATGTGCGTCGCTTGTGGTACCGATTCAAAGACGGAGCAGAGCGACGGGAATGATATCCGGTCTACAGAAGACCTGTCCGCTCCGGCAGATTTGGGTGGGATTGAGGATAGTGAGCCTTCGGGGCCAGACCTGCCGCCGCAACCCACCGACTGCAAGCTCGATGTGGATTGCGATGATAGTAATCCTTGCACCAAAGGTAGCTGTGATGGTGGCCTGTGTGTCTATGGCGATGCTGACGGCGAAGCTTGCGACGATGGCGATGCCTGTACTCTAGATGACATCTGCCTGGCGGGGAGTTGTTCATCCGTGCCCATAGACTGCGAAGATGACTTGGAATGTACCATTGATACGTGCGTGGAAGGCGAGTGCCAGACCAAGCTCAGCGACGAATTGTCATGCGAACTGAAGATCCAGATCGACACTCCTAAGCGGGCCCAGACATTCCATGCGGGCGGGGCCGTGGAGGTAGTGGGCAAAGTCATCTCCCCAGCCGGACCAGCGCAGTTTCTGAAGCTCAATGGGGACAATGTTATCGTGAAAGCCGACGGCTCTTTCTCCACCGCCATTTTTGCCGATCCGGGGGTTAATATCCTCGAGTTTAATGCTCGGGATTCCTTCGACCGCAATGCCAAGACCGTCCGCTCTTTTCTCTTTGCGGAGGAACTCTATCAGGTAGGCAACGATAAGGCCGTCGTCTATATGGCCGATGCCGCCCGAATATTCCTACGGGCTGATGTCTGGGATGATGACAACAGCGGTGATGTCGATGACATCGCAACCGTGGTATACGCCATTGTCAATACGCTGGACGTGGATGAACTGATTCCTTCGGGCATAGTCTTTTCGACGACGGTTTTGGGAAAGACCTGTACCTGGACCATAGATATCAGTGAGGTTGATTTCTCGCTGCAGACCGTTGACCTGGATCCTGCACTGGGCGTGCTCAAACTCAAAGGCGGTTTCATCAACTTTGAGGCCTGGGTCGATGCTGTGGCCCCCAACCTATTATGCCCTGATGGCCATGGCTGGGTTACGGCCGAGAAGATCGATTTCGACGCTGAGCTTGAGGTGAAGGTGGCCAATGGCAGCGTGATAGTGGAACTCGGGTACATCGATGTGGAGGTTGTGGGCATTGACGTTGACTTGGAGGAGGGTCTGGCCTCCTACTTCGGCTGGGTTGTGGGGTGGTTCGACGGGACTTTCGCTAGTCTCATTGAAGAGAAGTTGGAGACGTTGCTGCCAGAGAAGGTGGTGCCCATGTTGGTGAGTCTCTTGAATGAGTTTCTGGAAAAGGAGCAGGAAATCCCCATGCCCCCCATTCCCGGGACCACCAGTGGCCTGCCGCTGGTGCTCAAGACCTATCCTGAGGATGCTGACTTGAGTGCTGCGGGAACTGCCTTCACCGTTTCTGTGGGCATCGGCTCAAAGAAACTGGTTCCTCATGACGCACCCGGGACTTTCAAGCGAGGGGATTGCAAGGGGCAGGATACCGGGCAGTTCTATCTGCCGAAATCCCAGAAGCTCGAAGCGGCCGTCTCCGAAGACCTGGTGAATCAGGTTCTCTTCCAGCTCTGGTGGGGTGGCCATTTCACCGCCTCAATTACATCGGATATCCTTGATCCGTTGCTGGCTGACTTTGACATCACCGGCCTGGTTGTGAAGTTGGATCCCTTCCTGCCGCCCCTATATACGAGTTGCACTCCCACCGGGGCTCCGGAAATACAGATTGGTGATATTGGCGTCTGGGCATCTTTCTCCATGGGTAGCCAGAATGGTGAGGTTGAGCTATTTGCTTCCATTAAGGTTGGGGCGGAAGTGCAGGCTGCAGATGGAGCTCTGGGTCTGGCCGTTGGTGAAGTGAGAAAGCTGGGCCTCGATGTAGTGGTGGCAGAAGGTATGATGGAGGGTAACGAAGAGCTGCTCGAACAGCTCCTCACCGAGGTCCTGGTGAACATCCTTATTGAGGACTATCTGGCAGATGTGCTTGCCGCATACCCCATCCCTGTGGTCAATCTTGGGGCCCTTGCCCCGGACTACTTCCCCGCCGGCACAGTTGTGAAATTCAAGCCTACTGGAGCCTCCTCTTCCCACGGTTTCCTCCTGCTCACCGGCGAGACCGACTGAGTTTTCCATTGTTGCTCCGGGTAAGGTTGGGGCAGTTTCTGCGACAGATTGGTATGGCGGACGGTATCAGGCGGTAACCATGTCGCTTGCCCCGGGCTCTACTGGAACGTGCACTCTTTGGAGGAGCGGAAATGGATTTTGGTATGGGAACGGCTTTTCTAGGGGGATTGTTGACCTTCGCAAGTCCCTGCGTTTTGCCGCTGATCCCCATCTATCTGTCGGTTCTGGTCGGCGGTTCGGTGGAGGAGGTGCGGGGCAGTCAGGAGCGGTTCAAGTTGCTCACAAACGGTAGCTTCTTCGTGCTTGGCTTCCTTGCCGTGTTTGTTCTGCTTGGACTGACGGCCTCTGCCCTCGGGAAGTTTATGATTCAGTATCGCCTGCTCTTTCAGCAACTGGGTGGCATGCTGGTCTTTTTCTTCGGGCTTAAGTTCCTTGGTATCGTGAAGCTCGACCTGCTGGACCGTGAGAAGCGTTTCAATTTCATGGGACGGGGTCGAATTGGTCCCCTTGGCGCGGCCGTAATCGGCTTCACTTTTGCCTTTGGGTGGACGCCCTGTATTGGTCCGGTTCTAGGCTCCATTCTCACATTCACAGCAGTTTCCGCCAACTCGATGGGCGAGGGTGCGACGTTGCTGTTGCTCTATGGTCTCGGGCTGGGACTCCCGCTCCTCGCCGTGGCCGCATTTGCTCAAACTGGGACCCGGTGGTTGCGGGCCCTGACCAGGTACATTCCCAAGGTCGAGCGGGCGACAGGTGTTGTCCTCGTCTTGGTGGCCATGTTGATGGTAACTGATTCCCTCGGCGCTCTTACCTTCTCGGTGGGCGATGAGAATTCTGCCCGAATATCCAAGGAGATGGTTGTCAGGGTCAAGCGCGAAGCCGTGAAGCCGGTGGTCGAAGTGTCTCCAACCGTAACGGTCGAAGGGTCGGACTCTTCAGGTGGGCAGGAATGCACCGCTACAAGTTCTTCCTGCGGAATCGATGGTTCGGAGGAGTTCCTCGAAGGGGCAGATTTTGAGCTCTCCCTGGATAGTCTCGTCAGTGGCCCGGTAGTTCTCGATTTCTTCAAGCCAGATTGCCCCGCGTGTTTGCGCATGGTGCCAGTGATGCGAAGTCTTGACAATACATGCGCCAAGAAGGGTCTGCGCATTGAGAAGATAGACATCTCTGACCCGATCAACCGGAGGCTGGCGTTGCAGATGGGAGTGATGGGTACTCCCACTCTCGTCTTCTTCAATCAGGAGAGCCGGGAGGTGGCGCGATTGGTCGGTGCTCAGCCTTTTGAGGCCGTTCATCAAGCCATCTCAGTTCTCATGGGTGGGACCTGTGCAGAGTTCTCTCGTTTCGAGTCCTAGAGGGCGCTGGTACTCGCCCAATCAAATAAACAGTTGATCCCCGGGCCACGGCCGGAGATAATGGCACGGTACGAAGCGGCTCCCACAAACACCAGGTTCAAGTAGTTCCCGGTGGGGAGTTTATCAGCGCGGGGAGACCTGCCCGGCAGTAGAGGTAGAACAAGAATGAAAGGCGTAGTGAAGTGGTTCAATGACAGTAAGGGGTACGGTTTCATCACCACTGACGACGGAACGGAGGTCTTCGCCCATCATTCCGCAATCCTCACGGATGGTTACAAGACCCTGACCGAAGGAGAGGAAGTGGAGTTTGAAGTCCGGGAGGGCCCAAAGGGTCTGCAAGCGGCCAATATCACTCGTCTTCGCTAGCACATCTGTTCCAGCCTACTGGCTTCTCACTAGAGCTTCTTGAAGTAACATGTCCACGAGGTCACTGTAGGAGTAACCTGCCTCGGCCGCCGCTTGGGGCAGCAACGATGTTTCAGTAAATCCCGGTATCGTATTGGTTTCCACCACGTGGCAATTCCCAGCTTCATCAATGAGGATGTCTGTTCGAGACATTCCGCGGCACCCCAGGAGCTGGTGGGCGAGCAGTCCGATGCGCTGGCACTCGGCAGTCCATTCAGCAGAGATTGGCGCGGGGCAGATTTCGAGAGAGCCGCCCACCTCATATTTCGCCCGGTAGTCAAACCAATCGGAGACCTCTGGGCGAATCTCGATGAGCGGCAAAGCCTCGGCTTGTCCTGTGGCGGGGTTGTCGATGACCGGTGCGGTTACCTCTGTGGCCTTGATGAATTGCTCCACCATGACTTCGCCCGAAAACTCGAGGTACTCGCTCAGAAGATCGGCAAGTGTCCGGGCATCTCGGGCGATGCCGATGCCCACACTGGAGCCGAGCTTGGTGGTTTTTGCTACCACGGGTGTGCCGAGGACTGACAGGAACTCGTGAGCCAGCGGTTCCAGTCGGCCCTGGTCCTCGGTATACACCATCTTATGGGCTGCGATGGTGAGGCCTGCCGCGGCGTATACATCCTTGGCCCGTGGCTTATTCATGGCCAGGCTGGAGGCGTAGTAGTCCGACCCGGTGTAGGGGAGGCCTAGCAAGTGAAAGAGCCCCTGCATCGATCCATCTTCACCGTTGGGTCCGTGCAAGGCCAGAAATGCAACATCGATTCTCGGGATTAGATCCTGCAGTGCAGCCAACATTGGGCGCGGTTTCGAGCCTTCCAGTGACCACGCTCCGTCCCGGCCGATGACTACGCCCTGCCCTTCGTACCTGGAGGGGTCGAGGTTGGCGAGAACGCCACTTCCCGACTTCACTGAAACATCGTGTTCGCCGCTGACCCCGCCCATGATGACGGCAACTCTGGTACGCTTGCTCAAAGTAACCTCCATTAGCCGTCGCT
Source organism: uncultured Myxococcales bacterium (assembly GCA_964522395.1). Taxonomy (GTDB): domain Bacteria; phylum Myxococcota_A; class UBA9042; order CAIXZC01; family CAIXZC01; genus CALGBT01. The sequence goes on along the minus strand of CAZFVN010000011.1, from coordinate 10,394 downwards.
ATTGTAGCACTCCGTCAATCGGTGGCAAGGTCTCTACCTCCCCTGGGCCTCTTGCGGAGCCCCAGGGGAGGTCATCCTGGCGCGCTGCCCTCTACCCTTGTGCTTCGCCTATCCCGGGTCAGCGCCTATGCCGGGTCAGCGCCTATGCCGAGTCAGTGCCAATGCCGAGTCAGAGGGCTTTGCCTCTGCTATAGCATTTCGCGCGCACTTGCGCGAGGATGGCGCGCAGGAGGTCGCGCATGGCAACCGCAGGAAGAACGCTCGCCGCCGCAGCTCAGCCAGTAGTGGAGACCTTTTCCCGTGCTCTTACTTCCACGCTTGGGGAGCAATTGGTGGCGCTGATAGTCTCCGGGGAGGCAACTCGGAGCGACTTCGTCGCAGGCCGTTCAGCCATTGACTCGGTAGCCCTTTTGAAGACCGTTGGCAGCGAGACACTCTCTGCTATTCGCGAGGCCTGGAAACCGCTTGCTCGCAAAGGTCTTCAGCCGCCCATTGCCTTGACGCCTGGCGCGCTGGCAGATTCGCTTGACGTCTTCCCGGTGGAGTTTCTCCTGCTGCGGGAGACCGGCGTCGTCGTCGCCGGAGAGTACGACCTCGAGGATCTCTCCATTGCGTTGGCAGATCTGCGCATGCAATGTGAGCGAGAACTTCGTGGACTGGCTTTTCACTCTCGATTGGCGGCCATCCGGGTAGGCGATGACGGGCGCGCCGTTGGGGATTGGTTGCAGGGCGGTTCGGGGAAGCTGGACATGCTACTCCTATCCCTCGAATACCTGGGGACGGGCGGAACTCTGGGGCTCGATTCCAATCGGCTCTCGGCGCTGAGTGAGGCGAGCAACGTTGACTGCAGCGCTTTCGCCGTTTTGCACAAATTGCGTGGAGAACGGAGACCGCTCGTAGAGCCTGCAGCTCTCCATCGACTGGAGCAGACCATTACTGCGCTTGTGATGTGGGTAGACTCCTTTGACTCGGTGTCTAAATGAGACATCTCGTCGGCGGGATGGCACTGCTCTGCTCTGTGCTCGTCGTGGACGGGTGCGCCGAGAAGCCACAGGAATTGCCCAAATGGACTGCCCCGGTACTCGATCAGGCGGGTATCATCCCGCCCGCTGACGAGCAACTGATGAACAAGTTTGTCGCGGTGCTGGAGAAGCGGACCGGAGCCCAAATCGCAGTCTACACAGTCTCGACCCTCGGCGGTCAGGATCCTGCAATGCTGGCAACTCAGACCGCGGAGCGGTGGGGAGTCGGGAACAAGGAGAAGGACAATGGCATTCTTGTTCTGGTTGCGCCGGCTGATCGAAAGGACTTCACGGCAACCGGCCGAGGGGTCGAAGGGGTGCTCCCCGATTCTTTGCTGGGGAGCTTGCGTAGAGAAGTTCTGGTTCCGGCTTTTAAGGCTGGAGACTATGGCGGAGGGCTGAGGCAGTATCTCTATGAGTTGGGCATCCGCGTCGCTTCCGAGTCGGAAAAACAGCCGGGTGAGTTGAGCAAAGACTTCGCTCAGCTGCTGGGAGTCAAGGGGGCCACCCCAATTGCTTCTTCGAAGACCAGGAGATCGTCCCGCAGAAAGCAGCATTGGGGCAATTGGGTAGTGCTGGCCCTCATCTTCCTATTCATGGTTGGTGGTGGCATGAAGGGGCGGCGTCGGTATGGATTCTGGGGGGCCATGATGATGACTGGTATGGGCGGAAGGAGCCGCGGTCGGAGCTCTGGTGGATTTGGAGGTGGCTTTGGCGGGGGTGGTGGTAGCTTTGGCGGCGGTGGTGCCGGAGGGTCGTGGTAGCTTTCAACGATATGTGAGAAGGGCGGCGGTGGTGCCGGAGCATCGCAGTAGCTTTCAACGATATGTGAGGAGTGAGCATGAATGGATATGAGCAGCAAAGCAGTGGTAAGGCCTGGAAGATCGGATGTATCGCCTTCGTCGGTTTGGTCCTTCTTCTGGCCATCGGCCTCGGGGTTACCTTCGTCAAGTTGTACAATAAGTCCGTTGCTCTGGAAGAAGGTGTCAAAGAGAAATGGTCAGAAGTTGAGAACCAGCTTAAGCGGCGTTACGATCTGATTCCAAACCTGATCGAAACCGTAAAGGGCTACGCCGCCCACGAGAAAGAAGTCTTCACTGAAATAGCCAATGCTCGAAAGTCCTACTTTCAGGCCAAGGGCGTGGGCGACAAGGCGCAAGCGTCCGCCGGTCTCGAGCGAGCTCTCTCACGGTTGTTGATGTTGAAGGAGACCTACCCAAACCTCAAAGCGAATCAGAACTTCCTGAAACTACAGGACTCACTTGAGGGAACTGAGAATCGAATTGCAGTCGCCAGGACTCGCTACAATGAGGCGGTGAAGGCGCTGAATTCATTCGTGAGGTCCTTCTTCGGGCGTTTCTTCGCCGCCTTCACCGGGGTGAAGGAGGCGGAGTATTTCGAGCTTCCCGCCGAGATGAAAGAGAAGCTGGACGCACCCCCCGCAGTGGATTTCAAGGGAGAGTAGCTTTGCGTAGGCTCGGCCTCTTACTGCTGGCTTCAGTGCTCCTGGCTGTGGCGCATCAGACCATGGGACCCGTGTCGGTGGCAAGCTTTGCCGCAGCCTGGTTGGTCCTCCTGGTCGGCCCTCCCCTGCTCTACTGGATTAGGCGGAGTCAGGGTGGCCTGACGGGTCGAACAGGCAATGCAGTTCTGGCTGCCGTCGTTTCCTTCGCAAGCTTTCTGATACTGCTGACACTGGCCATCGGGCTGCGAGGCGAGTTTCACCGGCCCCACTCCCATCGTGATGAGAACGTCGCCTTCCACCCCGAGTTGGGCCATGCCCCAATTCTTCAGCCGGGAGGTGCTGAAAAAGGGGTTGTACTGGAGAGGACCATCGGCCAACGGCTGCGCACAATCGACGTGGACCGGGAGCAAATCGTTATCATCGGAGATTCCGTGCTCCATGGCTGGCGCTTGGATGACGAGCAGGTCGTTGATGCCTTCCTTGCTCCAACATTCCCCTCCTTACAGGTGCTCAATATCTCGGTTTCGGGCTACTCTATCTCGCAGTACTACCTCTATCTGAAGGAACACCTTCATCGCACTCGTCCCAAAGTTGTGGTGGTGGGCATCTACGCTGGCAATGATTACGAATCTTCGGCCATGAGTAACTGGAGTGGGCATACTACGCCGCTCTTCGTCCTAGATGGCGAGGGAATTGAGCCGCACCGCCCCACAACCCCACGATTCAACTGCATTGATATTCTCTCCGGCAGTCTGCTCTTCAAACCGCTTTGGCAGTGGTTTGACATGACAATGGGGCTAATGAACGTGGTCTGCAATGTCCGCACTTTAGAGGAACCGGAGCATGGTGAGGTGGTACACCGCCTGCTGCAGGCCATTGAGCTCCTGGTAACGGACCAGGGGGCCCAATTACTCTTCGTCCTCCTTCCCGATGCCAACGATTTTGATCACGAGAGCTGGTATGTAAGAGAGAAGAGTCGTTTGCCGCACCTGCGCAAAGCCCTCGCCCGAGGCGATTACAATTGGATAGACCTCTACGATCCGATCGACGAACAGGATGGTGCTCCCAGAGATCTCTACCTGGAAGACGATTCTGCCCATTACAACGAAGCCGGCATGCGCCTCCTCGCCAGAACCCTGAAACCCGAACTCCAACGATTGCTCGAAACTACTCCCTAGGTTTCTCCGAGCCGATGGTACGCTTTGCTCGCTGGCCCGTGGCTGGCCCCGGGCCCGCCCCCGGAGTCTCCGACGCCGATTGGTACATGGTCTGACGGAGTTGCGGAGTTCATCGGCGGGAGT
>CAZFVN010000011.1:0-6596 GCA_964522395.1 uncultured Myxococcales bacterium | reverse complement strand
TTGCCCCGCGGTTTTTGGTGTGTTGGGGGGGGCGCGGGGGGGGCCCCCGGCCCCCCCCGCCGGAGTCTCCGACGACTATGCTTACATGGTCTGACGTAGTTCCGGAGTGCATCGGCTGACGTAGTGTTGTCCTCCTTTGCCCCCCCTTTCGTGTTGCTCGATCTGGACGACTTCGAGTTGGCCATGTCGGGGACGATGTTGACCATCTTCGAGGACGGGACGGCTACGGCGGACGGTTTGCGGCCGGCCGCAAACCGGCAGTCATTTCGCACCATCTGAGTTGTGGCAGGACGAGTCGTGACCGGGCAGCGCTTCTACTACGCAGCGCTCCCTGGCCCGTGGCTGGCCACGGGCCATCCGCCGGAGTCTCTGACGACTATGCTTACATGGCGCGCACTGCTAACGTCAGGAGCCAAGGAGGACAACGCTCCTGCCCACCGTCCATAGCCCGGGTGCGCAGTGCTATCGTCCAGGGCGAGGGAGGACAACGCTCCTGCTTGCTACCTCTCTCCAAATCTACCCCACGTTGACGCGTGTGCGCAGGGTGGGGTATGGTTGCCGCCAGGTTGTGCAACCATAGGAATCCAGCCATGGTCCTTGCCCAGCATGCCGCATCTGGCGGTGGGTACCCCCTGATCATATTGTTCTTGATAGTGGGCTGGGGTCTATTCGCGTTGGCGGCTGGGGCCTATGGCGTGCAACTTTGGCAGCGTTCGGGGTTGGGTCGACGGGCTCTTTGGGCCTCGCTGGCTGGGGCCGGTTTGGCGGTCGTAATGGCGCTGGCTATTTCCCCAGGACCGCCCGTTGTCTGTACCTACACCGGGCTTTCTCACATCACCAGTGCGTACCATCTGGCGGCCCTGGAATGGCAGTGGCCCTTCCCGACTGACTATCCCTTGACCGTGCCAACTCTGGCTGCGTTCTTTGTGCTTCTGATGGGCCGTATCCCAGAGGCGTTCGGGATGGCTAATCTGCTGCTCTTCGCCCTGGCAACGGGCGGAATTGCGTTGCTGGCCGGAGAGTTGTGGCGCTCCAGGGTGGCCGCTTGGGCCGGAGGAATACTGACCGCCACCTTGCCTCTGCTCTTGCTTTTCGCACGGGGCGATGTCCTCAGCGTTGGCTATCTGGCGCTATCGGTCTGGGCCGTGATATTTGGCCGGCGAGTTGTATGCAAGGAAGGGGGACTTTGGGCCCAGCTTGGCCTGGTAGGTGCGACGCTTCTTGCCTGTCAAACGAGAGCCGAGGCATTGGCTATTTGGTTGGTGCTGGCGGCCTTGCCGATGACGTTGCCACGTAGCAATTGGAAGGTGAGTTTCAGGAGGATCTTGCCCTGGATACTGGGCTCCCTATTGCTGCTCTTGCCGCACATTGCCAATCTCCTTGGCGAGTTTGCCGGCGGCGACCGCTCGCTAGCTGCAGAGGTAGGTTTTCACTATGCTTGGAAGATTCTCCTAGCAGCAGGATTTCTTGCCACAATTGTCCTGCTGGCCGGCCATGGGGCCGTACGAACCAGGAATACCCCGTGGTGGCTCCCAATAGGTTGCCTCGGGCTATTGGGACTGGGATTGGCTGCACTCTATGGTTGGGCCGTTTGGGGCTCTGACACTCACTGCTGGGGCCTCGCTTGCAATGCCCGTACATGGCGCACAGTGGCCCTCTGGCTGCTCTCGCCGAAGTTAGTCCCATTCGCACTTATGGGCTTTGTCCTCGCCGGCCTCTTCTCGTTCCGGGACGGGGCGGAGGCTCGTACCGTCGCGTTGCTTGTTCTCTGGGCAGGCGGCATCGTTGCGGCGGCCTCCGTCAAGATGACCGGTGAACTCCCCTACGAGGGTGCGCGAACTCAGCTTCCTGCTGTGGCACCAATGGTGCTAGTTGCAGCACTTGGGGTCGGGCAGCTTGTGACGCGAAACCGCGTGTTTTGCATTCGCTTCGCGGCAGCAGCAGTGGGTGCACTCGTCCTCACCCTGGTAGTTCCTGTGCAGACGGTTGCACGCCACGGCTTCGACGAACAGGCAGAGTTTGCAATGGTGCGGTCTTGCCTCCATAGTCTTCCTGAGCGCAGCATCCTGCTGGCGCCTGACGACGTGCTTGAGGTGGTGATGCTGGGAGATTCACACGTCACCCGGGTAGACCTCTACCACCTCTATCGCTCGGCCTATCTCACCGAGGCCCTGGGGCGTGCTGGTAAGCAGGCCCAGGTCGTTCCGTTCGCGTCTCTGTCTGAGGTAGCGAACGGCTCACGACCGCTCTACTGGCTGCGCTCTTTGAACTGCTATCGCACCGGTGATGGTTCCCTCACTCTGTCTTGCCAGCGGGCGCTGGCTCTGGAGGGGTTGCAACCAATTTGCGAAACGACTATTGAAAACCACCCATATACGGCAGATTTCTTTGAGGAAACCCGCGTTCTCGGGCAAAATGTCTTGCTGGGCATCTACGCGGTGCCCGGCGGGCAGGAGGAGGGACATGCAGTACCTTGAGACCATATCAAGAAGAAAAGAAGCCAGTTGGTACCATCTTGGCGGTTCGTGGCAGGGAGATGTGGAGCGCTGGATCGCCAGCACCCCAGAGACCATTTCCATCTGCAATGACCCTGAGGTCGCAGGCATTAATTATACCACGAAGATGCGTCGTGCCATGATCTCCGCTATTTCCGCCGCGCCCTTCAGACCCTTCCTGGAATCGGTGCCGTCGTCTCGACTGTGCATCATGAATTTCCTCCGGGGTGGTCTGAATTTCGACCTGCGTGGAGCACTCCATGAGTCTCTTGGGAGTCAATATCACGCGACCTGCTTCATGTCTTCACAGCGTAAGCGGAAGGATGGTCGTTGGACGGTCAAAGAGGACATGTACCGCAAGATGAAGATCCCAACCGGGGCCATCCTGATGGTAGGGGACGTAGTCGCCACCGGGGTGACGGTGGAGAACGGATTTCGAGTTATTGAGCAGTATCTCGTGGAACACAAGACACCCATCCGAGGTATCGTATTCTTCACCATTGGATGCCACAAACTGGAGAAGATTCTCCAGGAGGTGCATGAGCGTTTTAAGAAGCACTTCCCCGACGATTACCAGGAAACACATGCAGTGTACCTCGAAGGGAAGTTCAGGCTCGTGGATTCAGCCACCCGACTGATGATTGCCATCCAGGGTACCGACCTCATTAAGATCGATAGCATGCTCGCTCCCGAGTACGAGGCCTCTCAATACGACAACCTATTTGCTCCACTCGAGCGCTGCACCATCTACGACGCTGGTTCCCGGGCTTTTGACGTCGGGGAGTATTTCAACGACGTTGTGCAATACTGGGAACAGGTCCATGTGCTCTCGCGTAGAGGATATACGCTTCGGGAGGCGCTCAAAGAACGGTGGCCAGAGGTTGAGTATACTAGCCGGGCGGCCTTCGATGAGACTGCCAGAGGCCGCTGGAAGGGAATTGACGATGAGTTCCTGGATTCTCTTTACGCACGATATGAGGGACGTTGGACTGACAGCTTTAAGAAATGGGCAAGAACCCGGGAGGCTCTGGAGAGTGTTTGCACCGACCGACTCCAGAAACTTAACGGCATAGTTGCCCAAGCCGAGGGAAACCATGAGTAACGAACCATTCGTCCCACACCACATCACCGCAACCCCCACCGACCTAGCTGGCAACAACGGCCGTGGCCGCATTATCTTTCTCCCCGGTTCCGACGGACGCGCCGCCGAAATCGCCAGCAATTTCGGGGGACTACGTGAGCGCCCTAGCCCCCGCAGCCACAACTTCTACCTGGGTACATTGCGACATGATGGCCGCACCATCGATGTTGCCTCGGTCTGCTCTGGCATGGGGACACCGAGCCTCGATATTATCGTCCAAGAGCTCTTCCATCTTGGGGCCCGGGTCTTCTTGCGCGTGGGAACTGCCGGCTCTTTGCAATTTCCCAGAATCAAGGTGGGTGACCTGGTGGTGGGTACTGGTGCCGTACGAGACGAGGGGACCTCCAGTAACTATGTGCCACCGGAGTATCCGTCCATCGCCTCGCCGGAGTTGGTGCAAGCAGCCCTGGCTGCGGCTCGTCGCATCGGCTATGCCGGTCGCACCAGTAGCGGCTTGGTTCATTCGAAAGATTCGCTTTTTGCCCGGGAATTTGGCGCGGGTCCTATGGCTGAAGAGAGTAGACGATACATGGCCGTGCTAAAGCGGGCAGGTGTCGTCGCGTCAGAGATGGAATCGTCTCATCTATTCGTGTTGGCTGCTCTCTTCACGCATGACCTGGCGGTTGCGGGCGGTGATGGGCTGCAGCAAGTGTTGGCCGGGTCTGTCCTCGGTATCATTGGAGACGAGGGACCATTCGCTCCAGCCGAGCAGGCTAAGGCGACGGTAGTCGATTCTATCCGATTGGCTATTGAGACGGTGAAGGAGTTGGCAGTGAGTGAGTGGTGGAAGAGCACCACATAGAGGGGTATAGCATGAGAGTTTTCCAAATGGCTTTCCTGGCCGTGGCACTTCTCTTGACGGCATGTAGCAACACGGCTGGTGTAGTTGAGGCTGACATCGCTGATGCCGCGATGGCCGATGTCCAGGGCATTGTAGATTTGCTGGCGGATGTGACTTCGGTTGAGGAACTGACTGAAGTAACCGTTTCCTTCGACACGGGCCTCGACCTCTTCTTCCCGGACGTGCAAGTTGATACGGGCGGACTTGGCTGCGACCCTGGAGAAGGCTGCTTCCTGGACAAGTGTACCTCTAATGGTGAGTGTCTGTCGGGCTGGTGCGTTGAACACATGGGCGCCGGGGTCTGCACTGTGCAGTGTACCGAGGAGTGTCCTTCCGGATGGAGTTGCAAAGCTGTGGCGGGCACCGATCCGGACCTGATCTACGTCTGCGTTTCCAACGTGGCGAACCTCTGTCGCCCCTGCTCGAGTGGGGACAACTGTAAGGGCGCGGCAGGTAACGAGGACGTTTGTGTAGACTACCAAGAAGCAGGCAGCTTCTGCGGCAGTACTTGCACCAATAGCGAGGATTGCCCCTGGGGATTTTCATGTCTGACGACTACCACTGTCGATGGCATCGACACATTGCAGTGCGTGGCCGATGCGGGTGAGTGTCCTTGCACCGAGAAGTCAGTGGAATTGGCGTTGTGGACCCCCTGCGAATTGACCAACGAGTTTGGATCCTGCGAGGGGAAGCGTATTTGTACAACCGAGGGTCTCTCTGCCTGTGACGCCCTGGTTGCAAGTGCAGAGCTCTGCAACGGGGTTGACGACGATTGTGACGGGGAAGTGGACGAGCCGGACCTCGTTGACGGCAAGTACGTGGAGCTTTGTGATGATGGCAATGGCTGCACCGGTGATATATGCAGCGGGGAAGCCGGTTGTGCCCATGAAGATCTGGACGGAGGCGAATGTGGCGATGACGATGCCTGCACGGTCGGCGATCATTGTGAGGCGGGAATTTGTGTTGGATCGCCCGTGGTCTGCGATGACAACGATCCATGCACCGACGATTTGTGTGATGGATTTGGTGGCTGTACCACGGAACATAACACGGCCAATTGCGATGATGGTGATCCTTGCACCGTGAAAGACACTTGCGATGTCGGTGAGTGTACCGGCTTTGCTGTCGATTGTGAGTGCTTTGAAGATGCCGATTGTCTGGCCCTGGAAGATGGCGACGTCTGCAATGGGATCTTGCTTTGCGATACTTCCAAGCTTCCCCACCTCTGCGTAGTAGATCCGGCGACGGTAGTGGTCTGTCCAATGCCATCCGGAGTGGACGCCATCTGTCTCAAAGCTGTCTGCGACCATGGAACAGGTACCTGTTCCATGGAGGCAGCAAACGGGGGCTACGCCTGTGACGATGGGGACGGTTGCACTATCGGGGACAGTTGTGCAGAAGGCGTTTGTGAGGCAGGGGGAGCCGCCAATTGTAACGATGGTAACCTCTGTACCGACGACTCTTGTGAGGAGGTTGAGGGCTGCCTGCACACTCCCAATAATGCCGTGTGTTCCGACGGCAACACTTGCACAACAGGGGACCTTTGCAAGGATGGTGAGTGTAGTAGCGGCGAGATGTTGGATTGTAATGACGACAATGTCTGCACCGACGATGGCTGCGACCCGCTGCTGGGGTGTATGCACGCAGCGAATCAGGCTCCCTGTGAACTGGAAGATGCGTGTCTATTGGGAGTTCATTGCGAGGGTGGCACATGTGTTTTCGAGGGCTCCCTGGGTTGTGACGATGGTAACCCTTGTACCACCGATTCCTGTTTCCCAGATGCCGGCTGCGCCAATGTGAACAACAGCTTGCCTTGCTCTGACAACAGCGTTTGCACGGCCGGGGACATTTGTAACGGTGGTCAATGTGCTCCTGGCCCACAACTGCTTTGCGATGATGGCAATCCTTGTACCGATGATGTCTGCGACCCCGATGCGGGTTGTACGCATACGCCAAACAATGGCGCCTGCGACCTTGGCAATGAATGCACAGTTGGAGACCACTGTGAGGGTGGTCTCTGCACCTTCGATTCCCTCAAGGAATGTGATGACGACAACTACTGCACTGTCTTGCCACGCCTATCGGCTGGAATCCGACAGGGCGATTTTGTGAGAGTCTC
>CAZFVN010000010.1:0-59335 GCA_964522395.1 uncultured Myxococcales bacterium | reverse complement strand
ACGCCATACCTCCCTTCAAGAACGGACCGGGGTACAGCCGTGATCAGATCGCCTCACAAGGACTTCGCACCCCCTCTCCCCCAAAGACCCGTGGCTCCAATGGGCAGTGCGACGAGGCGCGTCCGCCCCCCATGAGGAGATGCATAACTCTATTGTAGATCGGCGGGTTTGACAATTTGTTGACAAATAAATGAAACCAATTCGCTGACATTGCTGGAGAACGCGGGAGTCTAGGCATGGGTGCCGACCGTGGCAAGATTCTCGGGCCCCTGTCGGCAGCAAGATTCCGACCTGGCCCCGAGCACTCATCCAATTGACTGAGCACTTGACAGGCACGCTCTGCTGCGAGCATTCTTTTAGTGGATAAGGGAGGTTACCTATGTGCGACGACAGGCACCGCAGACGACACCATCGAGATGATTGCCATGACGAAGGGCACGGCCGCCGTCGGGGACGGCGCCATCGCGGCGGGCACCACCGGGAACAACGGCACCACGATGATAATTGCTCTGGCCCCCAGTACAATGAACATTACTTCCACGAGTGTGACTGCTCACTGGAAGAGAAACTCATCTACCTCGAACGGATGTTGGCTTACAAGAAGGCTGACGTAGCCGCGCTCGAAGCGATCCTGGAAGTGTTGAAGGAGAGTCTGGTCGAGGAGCCGGTGGAGGAGCCTGAAGGGGAGTAGGGCGTTGCCCGGGCGATGCACCCACAACTCGGCGTCCATGACACTATGGGGGGTCACACTGCCTCAGGTCTAGCCTCTCCACGTTGTGCGAGTAGAGGGGCCGGGGGCTTGGATGCGATTTGTCGCTCCGGCAGTCTTGTTTGCTCGCAGTCGCTCCGTATAAGATGGCATGGAAGAAAACTGCGTAGCTTTGCTTACTGCCATTCGGCAAAGAGAGTTGCCATGAAGACAAGCAGACTGGAATTCGGTGTCGTGCGGTGGACCCAGATGATGGTGCTGGCCAGCTTGTTGCTGTCCTCGGGAGCTGCAACTGCGGCCACAATCAAAGACGGTAGGCTGATGGTTGACGGCCAATGGGTCTTCTTGAAGACCGCTTGCCCTTTGGCCAACTTCGCGGTGGAGAACATAGAGGGCTATGTTGATGTACTTGTCTCGAAGGGCTACAACAACATTAAGATCAACCTCTATTGGGACCACTTCGATACCAACGGCGATGGCCTCCTGGACAATTCTCTAGCCAAACTGAATTCGCTAATCGAGCACATTCACTCCAAAGGGATTTTCGCCGCTCTCTCATTTGAGACCTACAATGTTGGAGGTGGGGGTGTTCCCGTTCCCTTCTTTGAGACCCACCCCGATGCTCAGGCCCGCAACTCGTCCGGGGCCCTCGCATTTGACGGTGAGTATGGTACCGGCAAGAAGATTCCCTCGATATTCCATCCGGCCTATTTGGAAGCGAGTCGGGGGTTCATGAAGGAGATCCTGGCGGGAGTCGACACCAACAAGCTCATCTATTTCGAGACCACCGTCGAACCGCAGTTCATCGGCAACCAGGAGTTGGACCATTCCGATGCCGGCAAGGTGGCCTGGCAGGCCTACTGCCAGCAAGAGAACATGGGCAATTGCCCCTGGCCGCCGGGTGGGGCCTCGCAGTGGCAGACCTTTCGGGCGCGGGCGCTGGCTGAGTGGATCATGGGTGATGCCGCGGCCATTCGAGAGGTGGCTGGTGTCGAGGCGCTGATTGCCGTTGACTACCTCGAAACCGGTGGCAATGAGATGGAGAATCGCAACGGTGACTCCATGACTTTCCTTAACCATCTGCAGGGGGTCGATATCCTCCAGTGCAACTGGCACTGGCTGCCGGGGAGCAACAAGGCCTTTGAACTGACCTATCAGCGGGCCAACTCCCTCAAAGGAGAGAAGGGCTGGGCCACTACCGAACACATGACCGTAAATGGCAATGACTTCATGCAGGCGGACATCGCCGCGGTCCTGCAACATACCTTGGATAGTGGCAACCAATTTGGTTGGGAAATAGTCAACACCCGACCCATTAGCAGTAATCCCTTCACTGTCTACAATGATGACTGGAGCCCCAAGTCGACCATCGCTGAATTGGACAACAATCATGGCTCCTGGATGAGCAAGGCCTATGGTGGTGCCGGGGAGGCATACGAAGGCATCTGGGTGGGCCAGAGCGACCCCAAGACGATGGAGTCGGGAGAGGTGGCGCAGGTCCATCTGGTCTATCTCAACACCGGGACATCGGCCTGGGATACCGTCTCCACTCGCATCGGGACCACTGAGCCTCAAGACATGGAGAGCCCTTTCTATGACCCTGGTGACTGGCTGAGTCCAAATCGGACCACCGCGGTCGATAGTCCCACGCAGTCCGGTCAACACGGCACCTTTTCGTTTACCCTGCGTGCCCCAGAAGTGGATCAGCCCACGGAAATCATCCAGCACTGGGGCATAGTTCAGGAAGGGGTGACCTGGTTCGGGCCGCCACAGGATGCCGTCTGGTTCAAGGTGCTGGTGACGCCGGAAGGCTACATTGTAGAGCCAGATGTTGTTTCGCAGCCGGACGTCGCTTCAACGCCTGACGTTGTTGTGTGGCCCGAAGTGGTGGAGGGAGGTCTGCCTGATCTCTTCCAGATAGAAGCTCTCCCAGAAGTTGTTAGCGATTCTGCGGCGGACCAGCCATCGCTTCTGGGAGACGGTGCGGGAGAGATTCCAGTGAACGATGTTCTAAAGGTGGACCTCTCCCCTATGAAGGCAGATGTCGAGGCGATAGGCTCGGGCTCAGGCGGTGGCTGTCAGATGGCGGGAGCAGCCAATGAAGCTTCGCTCCTGCTGTCTATGCTGCTGGCTCTTCTTGCTCTGCTTCATCGTCGAGGACGCAGCGCACTCCGTGACGGTCCATTTCAGCGATGCACTCGTTACAGTGGTTGCAGCGGCTCTCCGTGGCAGCGCCTGTCTTGAGTCGGTTCACGAGGTCCGGATCGGCTATCAGGGCGCGGGCCATGGCAACGAAATCAAAGCCCTCTTCCATTGCCTTGTCCAGGTCCATTTGTGAGGCGGCTCCTCCAAGATAGACCAGGGGCATGTTGACGGCCTTGCGGACCTTCCGGGCGAGGGGCAGGAAGAATAGTGGTTCGTAGGGCCACTCTTTCACTAGCTTGGGTCCGAAGAGCCTCATGGTCATGCGTTGCAAGGCACCATCCTGAACTGCGGTCATGTTCTTCAGGGGCAGGTCCCCTCGTAGCAGGTAGAAGGCGGAACGGCTGGTGAATCCGCCGGAGAGGACGAGGGCATCGGCCCCTGCGGACTCCAACGCTTGGGCGACGCGCACGGAATCATCAATTTCCAGTCCGCCTTCGAAGCCATCTTCAAGATTGGTCTTGGCGAGTACGGCAATGGATTTCGGCAGAGCATCTCGCACCGCCTTGACCACCTCCACCGGAAGCTTCATCCGGCCTTCGATGGAACCTCCATACTTATCTTTGCGCCGGTTGGTAGCGGGGCTTAGAAACTGACTCAGGAGATAGCCATGTCCAAGGTGCAATTCTACTGCATCGAAGCCCAACTCCACCGCGGTCTGCGCGGACTGGACAAAGTCCTCGGTGACCTGACGGATATCACCTGGAGACATGGCCTTGCTAAATGGCTGACCCTTGAGTGCCCCATAGGCGTTGAAGGAGCGGGAGGCCGACAGCGGGGAGCCCGAGCCGTTGCCCAGCTTCGTAAAGAAGCCGCAATGGCCCAGTTGCAGGGAGGCTGCCGCGCCTGCCTGGTGGACCGTCTCAGTGAGCCTCCTCAACATCGGTTGTGACTCCGTACGCAAAGTGAGTTGGTCGGCAAAAGTTCTTCCCTTGTCACTTACTGCACAGTAGGCGACAGTGGTCATCCCCACGCCTCCCCGGGCCAACTCTCCATGAAAATCCACCAACTCTGGGGTTGCCATCCCTCCCTCGCTCATGCCCTCGAAAGTTGCCGACTTGATTACCCGGTTCTTGAGCGTCAATGGGCCTAGTTCAGCTTGCGTAAAGATCTTCACCGTCGCCCCTCATATCTGCTTCAATGTGTAGAAGTGGCCGTCTGCTTTGCGACAACGTAGGAAGATATATGAACGGGCACGGCGGTGGTCAACATCAGGTCATCTGTGGTCCCAGCTACTGCGACTGCCAGATGTACTCAAAACCGATTTCTGACGTGGTGCCGTGGCCCTTTGTGTTGCTGGGTGGTGTAGAAATGGATGTTTGGACATCGACGGCATCAATCCAGTTGCGCAGGCCGTAGAGGCCGATGCGATGGCTGGGCACAACTTCCCAGCGAATGCCCCCCGTGATTCCCAGTTGGTCGCGGCTGGGATTGTCCAGAGTGTAGGTCTGTTCGGGGATAGGAGTGAAGTCCATCTGGTACCCAGCCATCTGCTCCACGACCGGGTGGATGCGGTAGAGCAAGCCAAGGCACAAGTTCCAGGAGTTCCCGTAGTTCTTGGGGTCGACGAATTCGTTCATGCCGGCGATGGGGTCGGAAAGGGTGGAGCGTTGTTCCTGAAATACCTGATAGTGCCAGTAACGCACGTCTGCCCCGATTTCAAACTTCGGATGGAAGGCCCAGTTTACTCCCGCTCGCAAGGTGAAGGGAATGGCCAGAGTCGTGGTGTGGGTGGCACGCTCGATTTCACCGCTGGGTTGTTTGAGAGTGACATCGCCGCGCAGGGTAGGTGAGGCCCCGCTGGCGAAGGAGGTACCGATGCGCAAAGTGGGGGTTGGCTCGAAGAGGAGTCCGAAGTCCCAAGCGTATGAAAAGCCCTGCCCGTCCAATTCGAGTCGTCCATCGCCGGCGGCGGTCTCTTCTGGAGAGAGGAAACGTCGGTCGGGGTTGGCCAGCACCGAAACGTTGAGGAAGCGATTGGCCATGAGATATACGTGGACCAGGCTGATTCCAGCACCGATAGAAAACTGCGGTGACATCCGGTAGGCGGCGGAGAGAGTGGCTCGACTGCCCACAAAGAGCACCTTCGTGGCGTGATAGCGGGTGGGCTCGTCCTCTGGTAGTGCGGCCCCGAACGCATTGGGAGCATAGATACCCAGCCCTAGCCGGAAATCCTCAACACCAAGATCTGAGGCGACCCCCAGAAAGGGGATGACCCCCATTTGGATGGTGGGGCTAATCTCGTGATCAGGGTGGAGTACACCCTTGCTGTCATAGAGACGTAGGGCGAGGTCGCTAAAAGCTGCCGCCACGTAGAACTGGAAGGTGGTGCCGTCGCCGAGTACCAGACCTGCGGGGTTGTGGAAGATTGCGGTGACGTCGTCGGGGTTGGCCACTACCGCCATCATCCCGGTGCGCCTTCCGCCAAGGTCGGGAATGGTGAAGCCACCAGCCGTCGCTGCACCAGGCCAGTGCACCAGGAGCAGCAAGATGGGGACTACCAGTCGTCGAGATGTGCAATGCATGAAATGCTCCACAAGTAGGGTGAGTAGAGCATGGCGGCATGGAGCAAGTCAATGGCAGGAGGATTGTGGGAAGTCCTGCCCGAATTCAGTTGCATTTACCTTCGGAGCAACTCTCTCCCGGTGCGCAGTTTTCGGGGTCGGCCCAGATAGCCAGACCTGTGCTGGGATCGCACCCTACCTGCTTGAGTTGACCAGCGGCGTTGCAGAAGTCCGTAACGTGGCTGCCATCGATGTCATCGACCTCACCAAAGACGGCAGGGTCGTCGGCCTTGTCGCTATCCTTGCAAGCAATACAACTGGCATACTCGAAGGCGGTTCGGCAAAAGTGCCCCTGGGGGCAGGGGATGTTCTGTTTGGCCAGAAGGTCACCGGAGCAGTAGCGCTCCGTAATAACGTGGGGGTCGCTGGTGCAATGGTCGTATAGAGCACTGGTGACACCGCAGGTCTCGCTGGTAGCATAGACGAAACCGCCTTCCAACACGTCCTTGCCGTCGTCGCTGTCGAAGCAAACGAAATCGCAACTCTCCTCAATGGACGATTCGCCGATGCAAGCACCTCCGATACAGGCTTCGTCGGCGAAACACTCCTTTAATGACGAGGTAATCTCATCTTCGTTGGGACTACACTTGTACTGTTTGACTTTCTCCTTGATCAGTAACGTTCCGGGGTTTTCAGGGTCGTCCTCGTAGTACCAGGCACATTTGTCCGGAAAGAACTGGGGCTCTCCTCCCTCCGAGGTGTAAACGACCTGCCCAGCCACGTAGATATTGTCGTCAGGGTCGTTATCCACACACGATTCGGGAACGGGGTTCGGGTCGGGGTCGGTTCCGGGGTCGGGGTCGGTAGACTCAATCACTTCGCAAGCGCCAGAGTGGCACTCTTCCCCCTCGTCACAAGGGATGAGGACCGGGTGGAGTTTGACCTCCTCTTTAAGGGGGAGCAGTTTGGTTCCAGTTTGTAGAGGACAGGTGAAAGTGTTCACCTCTGTGCGGTCGTAACTGCAGCCGTCCGTTATCAGCCAGGATTCCCCCGTGGTGGGACTGTAGAGGAAGATCTTGCCCGCGACGCCTGCGAGGCGATCCTCAGGAGGCTCAGTGTCTGTGCAAACGAACCCGCCGCACATGCCATCGCCGCATAGTGACTCCGGGTCACAAGCGCTGGCATCTGCATGAAAAGTCCCGTCCTCGTTGCAGTAATACCAGTCGACCGTATTGCTATCGAGGCAAACGGATATGTGCGTTTTGCCTTCGTCATTGGTCCAAACGCTACCGCCTGGATATGGAACGTCGGCTTCTGGGTCGGTGCAGAGGATAACACTGTCTTCGACGCACTCTCCCTGCTGGCAGTTGCACTTGATGTACTTGGCCTCCATCTCGGAGGGGTCAGTATCCGGCCCATGATAGCCTTCGCAGGTTATCTCTTTCAGCATGCCATTGGGACCGTCCAACTTGCACTCATCATAGAGAAGAACGAGCAGCCCGTTTTCGTCGGTGTAGACGACGTACCCGGCCTTCAAGTAATTATCCGCCGAATCGGTATCGATGCATCCGTTGTCCAGGGCAGGCCGTCGCCTCTGCTCACCTTCCTGCTCACTCGGAGCCGCATCCGTCGCGCCGGACAACCCTTCGGCAAAACAGTCGCAGTCATTGGAATTGCCGCTTATCGTATCGTCGGAATGGGCGTCGCTGAGGGTATCGTCTGGCTCCATCTTCAGGACTCTAAGGCAGCCCATTGCCACAATCACAGTAACCAGGAGAATTGACAGTAATCTGCCATCTCTAACCATTTGAAGCCCCTTGCTAGTACCTCTCCTTTTATTATACGGGAACGTAGTTCAATTGCAATGAGTGTTCCGGCAGCTTGTCAGGCCGGCCTGATGACACGCCTTGCCAATCGAGGCGATGGGCGGGGGTGACGTGTGTCACCCCGATTGGCCTCCGGAGAATTCTTCCACCTGGAAGGTTGTATGTACCAGATTAATCGTGGCGGGGAGTACCTTCTCAAACTCAGCGGGGGACCTCGATTGCCCGGTGCGGAGGCTCGCCGAGGCCGAGTAGATCTCGGGGCCGATTGACCAGACATGAAGGTCCGTTACGTGAGTGCCGGGAATTGATTCCAACGCGGCTCTGATCTCATCAACAATTTCGGGCTCTGCCTGCCGATCGAGGAGTACCCAGGCGGAGGTGCGCAGGAGACCGTAGGACCATCGAGCGACCAGGGCGGCCCCCACAAAACCCATGGCAGGATCGAGCCAGAATGCCCCCAGGTATTTTCCACCCAGGAGCGCGCCAATGGCGAGTAAAGAGGTCAAGGCATCGGCCAGGACGTGAAGGTATGCGGCGCGAAAATTGTGGTCTTCGTGGTGAGAACCGTTGGCATGGCTGTCCTGGTCACTATGATCATGGCTCTCGTCGTCTCCATGATTATGGCCGTGGTGGTCTCCGTGGGAGTGGGTCTGTCCAGCCCCGCCAAGAATCCAGACGCTGGCACCGTTCACCAGGAGGCCGAGTACCGCCACCACGAGGGCACGGTCAAAGACAATGGGTACGGGGTTGAGGAACCGCATGGTTGTCTCAATGCTCATCCAAAGGGCGAAGACCACCAACAGGAGGGCCCCTGCGAATCCAGCCAGCGCATTCACTTTTCCCACGCCAAAACTGAAACGTGGATCCGCCGCATGGCTTCTGGCGTAGCGCTATGCAAATGCCGCTACTCCCAGTGCGGCGGCATGGGAGGCCATGTGTAATCCATCGGCCAGCAGAGCCATAGAGCCAAAGAGCAGGCCCGCTCCCACTTCAACGACCATGGTAACCAGCGTGAGCGCTACAACGATCAACGTTCGTCGCTCGCCCGGCCGCTGTATTTGCTGCCCGAAAGTGTGATCGTGTTCGTTCATTCCTGGACCCATCATAAGCTCTGATAATAGCGATGTGCCTCCGGCTCGGCAAGGAGGATCAGGCGACCCGAGGTTCTTGCGCTGTACGCCAGAGTTGATGGCGAGTTGAGTTTGACAGATGGGCTAATGGGATACGCTTGCCTCCCATGACCGGATTGACTTGTGAAGAAGACCACCTACCACCAAAGGCAACCCCCAACCCCTTGCGTCCACCGGGCCGACTGAGGTATCTTGTGCGGGATCTTGACCGACATCGGAGGTGGCCAGGATGAAGTGTGTTAGAGCTTGCAGGATGGCGCTGGTACCGTTGTTGATGGCTTGGGCAGGTTGTAGTGGAAGTGGCACTGCCGTCACAACTGATTCCGTGGGCGCCGATGCCTTGCCGATTGTCGACGTGAAGGCAGAGAGTTTCGAGCCTGAAACCGTGGTCTTCGTGGAGACCGTCTCCAAAGAGACTTTTGAAGAGTACATTGGCTTTGAGGTGCAACCTGAGGACAACAAAGATCCGCTGCCTCAGTGTGACCCGGGCGAGGGGTGCTTCCTGGATGAGTGCTCGGAGAACAGCGAGTGCCAGTCTGGCTGGTGCGTCGAGCACATGGGACAGAAGGTCTGCACTCAGTCCTGCCAGGAGGAGTGTCCGCCGGGCTGGACTTGTAGCCAGGTGGGGGCCAGCGATCCCGATGTGGTCTTTATCTGCGTCTCCAACTTCCCCAACCTCTGCCGGCCCTGCACCGCGGCTGCGGACTGTGAGGGAGTCGCCGGTACCGAGGATGCCTGCGTGGCCTACGGCGACCAGGGGGCTTTTTGCGGCGGCAAGTGCGGCGAGGATGGCACCTGTCCATGGGGCTTCGAGTGCCAGACCGTTACCACCGTCGATGGTATCGAACTGGACCAGTGCGTTGCCGATACAGGACTCTGTCCATGTACCGACACTGCGGTGGAGCTGGGCCTCTTCACCAACTGCCAGGTGAGCAATGAATTTGGCACCTGCGAGGGCAAACGCATCTGTGCGGAAGAGGGCTTGACTGATTGCGATGCCCAGGAGCCGGCTGAAGAGACGTGCAACGGCATTGACGACAACTGCAATGGCGATGTCGATGAAGGTGATGTGGTCGAGGGACTAGGTATTTGCGATGATGGCAAGGATTGCACCGAAGACCAATGCCTGGGCGAGGATGGCTGTGAGAGCCTCCCGCTTTCGGAAGGCGAGTGCAAGGATGGCGACCCCTGCACCGTGGCCGATCACTGTGAGGAAGGCGATTGCGTCGGTAATCCCGTGCTCTGTGACGACGATAATCCCTGCACTGACGACGCTTGCGACGGGACCGGTGGCTGCGTCTTTGAGGACAACTCTGACGATTGCGACGATGGGGACCCTTGCACCGTGGCGGACGAATGTGCCGCCGGCGTCTGCGACGGAACGACGGTCCCGTGTGAGTGCCAAACCAATGAGAACTGCCTGGAATTCGAAGATGGCGACCTTTGCAATGGCACCCTCTTTTGCAACCTCGAAGAGTGGCCCTATAAATGCGAGGTGGCCGCGGAAACAGTGGTCGAATGTGATGAGCCGGTAGCTGGTCCCGATGCCATCTGCCAGCAGGCATTTTGCGATGGTGAGACGGGACAATGCGCACTCATTGCAGATCACGAAGGCTTTGCCTGTGAGGACGGCGATGCCTGCACCATCGGCGACAAGTGTATTGCAGGTACCTGTGTTTCCGGAGTGCCCAATACCTGTGGAGACAACAACCCGTGCACAGACGATTCCTGTGATCCGGACGTCGGCTGTGTCTTCACCGACAATGTGTTGCCCTGTGAGGATGGTAGCGTCTGCACGGTAGGCGATCTTTGCCTGGACGGGGCTTGTCAGTCGGGAGAATTGCTGGTCTGCGATGATGAGAACATCTGCACCGACGATACATGCGATCCGGTCCAGGGATGCTTCTTCACAGCCAACGAGGCGGTTTGCGACGACGGTATCGAATGCACCCTGGGCGATCATTGCGCCAATAGTGGGTGCGTGTACGATGAGTTGGCCTCTTGTGACGACGAGAATCCTTGCACCAACAACCTTTGTGACCCCGCCAACGGCTGCGTAACCACGGTCAACGAAGCACTTTGTGACGATAGCGATGTTTGCACCCTTGGTGACCACTGTTCCCTGGGGGACTGCGTTTTTGACGATGAGATGGTCTGCAACGATTTCAACTCGTGCACCGACGATTCCTGCGACCCGGAAGATGGTTGCGTCTTCACGATCAACGAAGGGCCGTGTGATGATTTCGATGCCTGCACCGTGGGCGAGAGTTGCAATGCCGGTGTTTGTGGCGGCGGCGAACCGCTGGTCTGCGATGACGCCGATGATTGCACCGTAGATAGCTGCGACAACGTCGTCGGCTGTCAGTTCGAGATGACCTGTGTCGGGTCATACAACCTGGCCATCGTCCCCACTGCCTTCACGCAGCAGAAGTTGGACGCAGGAACCTTGACCATGACGGTTGGGCAACCCGCCGCAGGTCTTCTGGACAATGATGAAACATCTGCTTACTTCGGCTTCTGCCCCATTGCGGCAGCGGAATAGAGGAGTGGGAAATGGATAGCGTAAAAAGAGTATTGACGACATTGATGGTTCTCATTTTCGCCGCAGTTCCGATGATTGCTGGGGCGGCGCCCAACGAGATCCATACCCAGGGTATTTTGCGGGATGCCAACGGTGATCTGATGGACGGGGAAGTGGCTCTGGTGTTTGGCATCCATGATAGCCAGATCGACGGCGAGAAGTTGTGGGAAGAGGCGGTTACGGTCAACGTCATGGGCGGAGTGTTCGATGTTCTGCTGCCCGTCGCGCCCGACGATTTCCCTTTCCCATCCGACCTCTTCGATGAAGATGGTCGTTGGCTCTCCATTACACCTGTCGACCAGCAGGAGTTGCCACGGACTGCCCTCTCATCCGTGCCCTACGCGTTGCAGGCAAATCTGGCCGGCAACCTGGAGTGTAGCGGTTGCATATCCTCCGATGAAGTCGATTTCAACTACGCATCGTCCGATGTGCCGGGTGGGGCAGCCACAAGTGCACTGACGGCCAATGAAGCGCTGGTGGCCAACAATGTCGCCTGCGCCGGGTGCGTCACCCTCGAGGCCATTGATGCTGCAGTGATGTCTGCAGCCAACGTCTCCTATCAAAACGAGATTTCGGGGCTGGACGCGGTGACGGTGCAGGATGCTATTGATGAGAACGCCCTGATTATGGTCCAGCATGCCGGGGACATGGAACTCCATGGTAGCGGCGGTGGAGGCAATGACGGGGCGAAAATCCGAGTCGTTCCTGGCGATGTGGACGTAGTTTCCGGGCAAGTTGCGACCGAGTACCTTCACGTCTTTAGCGCGGACACGCCAAAGGTCTATTTGTACGCGTACGGAATTGCTTCCAGCGAAGGGGACAATGGGGCCGTGCCGACCGGCGGTGGCACCATTGTCTATACCCGCTGTGCCTGGGTTTCCTCCCAGGCGAAGAATGCCAGTAGCTGTTCCCCGCCGGCCTGTCCGCAGAGCTGGCAGGATCTTGGAGTTTCGGGGAACAAGAAGACCGGCTCGGTGACCTGGGGGTCGCATATCACCCATACGAGCTACTCGGCGTCGTACGGAGTCCAGGAGAGGGCCTGTTTCAACGCGGCGAGCTACCCCGTAGTAACTCCCCGATGCCATTGGACAGGTTCCCACTCCAAAGACATCAAGAGTTGCACTCCCCCTGGTTGCCCGGCTAACTGGACCGACCTCGGTGTGACCGGCAAGATCGTCTCCGGTGGGGCCAGTTATGGGAGTCACATTACCCACACAAGCTACTCGACAACCGCGGGCTATCAGGAGCGAACCTGCGTCAACGAGGTCAAGAGCGAGATTCCACAAGGGGTCGAGATCTGGGTGGATGGCGAGGACCAAACTGCAGTCATCGGCGACCAACAGGGGATGGGTGCACCGGCATGGACCGGCACCTCCTGGGGCTCAGATGGGACCACGCCCTGGGAAACCGGACGGTTGGACCTCTCTCAAGTTGTCGATTGGGGCGTTGGTGTCCACAAGCTGCAATTCAAGAACACCGGTGAAAGCGGCGGTAAGATCAAGTACTACGTCTATCTCGTCGACCCCGCAGCAGAATCTCAGGCCTTCCCCAATGACGGATGTGGCGGGGTGGAGGCTCTGGTCTTTGACGGTGGAGTTGCCAAAATCGATGCCACCACGGAAGACATGCTCGGCGAGAACAAAGCGCTGGACGACCTATCTCCAGAAGGCTGTGGTGGTGAGGGTGGTGGCGAGGTGGTCTACTCTGCAACGATCGAAGAACGGACTACCATCAAGGCCTCAGTGAAGGCGCCCTTCACTACTCGTCTCTACATCTTGGACGACCCATGCTTGAACGAGGCGGTGCTCGCATGCGGGACTACCGCAGCCACCTCAGCGGAACTGGACCCGGGGACTTACTATATCGTGGTCGACTCCGATGCCGCGGACCAGACAGGTGACTTCAGCCTCACCGTGGAATTAGAGGCCTCGCCGTTGCCAGCCAACGACACTTGCGACACCGTTCAGGCGATCAACGCGGGCCAGGATCTTATCCAGGTCAGTGGCACCACCAAGTGGGGTCTGGACCAGTACGAAGGCACCTGCGGCGGTGACGGGGTGGCGGACGTGGTCTATTCCTTCGAGGCGAACAATGCCAACGACGATCTATTGGTCACCATCGATGCAGCCTTTGCTGCGGTGATGGTCCTGCGGGCGCAAGACTGCACGGAGGGCTTCCAGTTGTCCTGCTCGACCAATGGCACCATTACGATCCAGGGTCTCGCGCCCGGCATCTACTATTTGATTGTCGATGGTGTTACCGCCGAGGACGAAGGGACGTTCACTTTGGATGTGACGTTGAATTAGCCTGGTGGCCCGTCATCCCGCCACCAAGCCGATGCGGAGTGTAGGAGTTGAGAATGGATAGAGTAAGCAGAGCGCTCATGATTTCGATGGTTCTCTCGTTGGCCGTCAGTCCCATGGTGGTGAAAGCAGCCCCCAATGAGATTCATACCCAGGGGATCTTGCGCGATGCCAATGGTGACTTGATGGCAGGGGAGATGGACGTCATCTTCAGGGTCTACGATAGCCAGATTGACGGCGAGATGTTGTGGGAAGAGGCGGTAACGTTCAATGTCATTGGCGGTGTCTTCGATGTGCTGTTGCCGGCTGACCCCGACAATTTCCCCTTCCCGGCCGATCTCTTCCACGAAGATGGGCGATGGCTCTCCATTACCCCCGTCGACCAGGAGGAATTGCCGCGCACTGCACTATCCTCGGTGCCATACGCGCTGCAGGCCAACCTTGCCGGTGACCTGCAGTGCAGCGGCTGCATCGGTTCTGACGAAGTGGATTTCAACTACGCTTCCTCCGACGCACCGGGCGGTGTCGCAACGAGTGCGCTGACCGCCAACGAAGCGCTGGTGGCCAACAACGTCGCCTGTGTCGGGTGCGTCACTCTTGATGCCATCGACGCCGCGGTGATGTCCGCAGCCAACGTCTCCTATGACAACGAGATTTCCGGACTTGCGGCGGTTACTGCACAAGATGCCATCGACGAAAACGCCCTGACCATGGCCCAGCACGTCGGGGACATGGAACTCCATGGCAGTGGGGGCGCCGGCAACGATGGGGCGAAAGTACGGGTCATAGCCAACGACGCGACTCTCGTCACCGATCAGTTTGCTACTGAGTATGTGTACATCTTCAGCGCTGATACGCCCAAAGTCTATCTCTATGCTCATGGCCAGACGACCAATGAAGGGGACGATGTCGCCCCCTCCTCCGGGGCGGGTACGGTCATCTACACTCGCTGCCCCTGGACCGGTATTGACTCAGAGTCCCACGGTAGCTGCACCCCTCCGGTGTGTCCCAGTGGTTGGCAGGATATGGGTGCGACGGGCAACGTCAAGACAGATGGCAACGGCACGGGGTGGAGCGTAGATGCCGGACATAATAGCGGAACGGCATCGTCCGGCTATCAAGAGCGCGCCTGTTTCAGACCGGAGAGCTATCCCGTGATCATGACTCGTTGTCCGTGGACTGGCATAGATTCCGAGTCTCATGGAAGCTGCAATCCACAGGCCTGTCCCAACGGGTGGAAGGACCTCGGCACCACTGGGAATGTCAAGATGGGTGGCAATGGCACCGGTTGGAGCGTTGATGCGGGACACAACTCCGGCACAGCTTCCTCTGGCTACCAGGAACGGACCTGCATCAATCAGGTCAAGAGTGAGATTCCCCAGGGTGTTGAAATCTGGCTGGATGGCCAGAACGTCACTGCGGCCATTGGCGACCAGCAAGGCGTGGGGGCTCCGGCCTGGACCGGTACTGCGTGGGGCGCCGATGGGACCACACCCTGGGCCACTGGCCGCCTCGACATCTCCCAGCTTATTGACTGGGGCGTCGGCGAGCATAAGCTGCAATTCAAGAACAGCGGTGAGAGCGGCGGCAGGGTCCGCTATTACCTCTTCCTCGTGGACCCGGCGGCCGAGTCCGAGGCACTCGCCAACGATAACTGCGGTGGTGCAGAAGCACTGGCCTTCAACGCTGGAGTCGCCACAGTTGATGCCACTACCGAAGATATGCTGGGCGAGAACAAGGCTCTCGATGACCTCTCGCCGGAAGGCTGCGGTGGCGAGGGTGGCGGCGACGTCGTATATGCGGCCACAATTGAGGAGCGCACGACTATCAAAGCATCGGTCAAGGCCCCCTTCACAACTCGTCTCTACGTCCTCGATTCCCCTTGTCAGAACGAGTCGGTGCTGGCTTGCGGGACCACTGCCGCCACGACCGCAGAATTGGATCCGGGGACTTACTACATCGTGGTTGACTCCGATGCGCCCGATCAGACTGGAGACTTCAGTCTCACCGTTGAACTGGAGGCCTCTCCGCTGCCGTCTAACGATACCTGCGATACCCTCGAGGCTATCGATGCCGGCCAGAACCTGACTCAAGTGAATGGAACCACGAAGTGGGGCCTCGACCAGTATGCCGGTGCCTGTGGTGGGGACGGGGTCTCGGATGTGGCTTACTCCTTCGAGGCTACCGACGTAAACGATGACTTATTGGTCACCATCGACGCTTCTTTTGCGTCGGTCATGGTGCTGCGTGGACAGAACTGCGTTGACGGCTTCCAACTGGCCTGCTCGACCAACGGTACCCTGACTATTCCCGGCCTGGCACCGGGGGTCTACTACCTGATTATCGACGGCGTCACGGCCGAGGATGAAGGGACGTTCACTTTGGATGTGACGTTGAACTAGGCGAGTTTCGCCGCCGCCGGAGAGTCGGCCAGATGCGGAATAGAGGAGTTGCTAATGGATAGTGTAGCTAGAGTGGTTACAACCTTGTTGGTCGTCCTGATGGGCGGCGTTCCGCTTACGACCCTCGCCGCACCCAACGAGATCCATACCCAGGGGATCCTGCGTGATGCCAACGGTGATTTGATGGATGGGGAGGTGGCCTTGGTATTTGGGGTCTTTGATAGCCAGGTAGATGGCGAGATGCTGTGGCAAGAGGCTGTTACCCTCAATGTGATGGGCGGGGTGTTCGATGTGCTGCTGCCTGCTGACCCTGAGAACTCTCCCTTTCCCGCCGATCTTTTCGAAGAGGATGGCCGCTGGCTCTCCATTACGCCCGCTGATCAGGAAGAGTTGCCGCGGACGGCGCTATCTTCGGTGCCGTACGCATTGCAGGCTAACCTCGCTGGTGATTTGCAGTGCAGCGGCTGCATCGGCTCCGACGAAGTCGACTTCAATTACGCTTCGTCGGATGTGCCGGGTGGCTCCGCGACCAGTGCGCTGACGGCCAACGAAGCGCTGGTGGCCAACAACGTAGCCTGCGCCGGCTGCGTCACCCTGCAAGCCATTGATGTTGCGGTGATGTCCGCTGAAAACGTCTCCTATGACAACGCCATCTCTGGGCTGGGTGCGGTTACGGTGCAGGATGCCATTGACGAAGATGCCCTCGCCCTGGTGCAGCACGTCGGAGATATGGAGTTGCATGGTAGTGGCGGCGCGGGCAATGACGGAGCAAAGGTCCGGGTCGTTGCCGACGACGCCACCGTCGTCTCCGGCCAGATCGCAACCGAGTATGTACATGTCTTCAGCGCGGATACGCCCAAAGTCTACCTCTATGCCTACGGCCAGGATGCCAACGAAGGTGATGGTGTCCTCGCTACCGGGGGTGGCACCGTAGTCTATACCCGTTGCGCCTGGACCGGATCCCACGGCAAACATGTCAATACATGCACACCCTCTGCATGCCCACAGGGGTGGGACGACCTGGGTGTCACGGGGAACCTGAAGACGAGTGCCGCTGGGACGGGCTCCAGTTCAGGCATTACGAATCAGAGCTACACTACCTCTTCGGGCTATCAGGAGCGGGCCTGCTTTCACTCGGCTGACTTCGCAGTTGTCCAGCCCCGCTGTGCCTGGACGGGGTCTCATGCCAAACATGTCAACACTTGCACGCCGCCCGCCTGCCCCGCAAACTGGAGCGATCTGGGGGTGACCGGTAATCTGAAGATGAGTGGTACCGGAACGGGCTCCAGTTCGGGCATCACGAACCAGAGTTACACAACCTCTTCCGGTTACCAGGAGCGCACTTGCATCAACCAGGTGAAGAGTCAGATACCCCAGGGCGTTCAGATCTGGGTCGACGGAGCGGATCGGACCGTGGCCATCGGTGACCAGCAGGCAGTGGGTGCTCCGTCCTGGACAGGTACGTCGTGGGGCAGTGATGGGACGACGCCCTGGGCTACGGGACGGCTGGATCTCTCACAGGTCATCGATTGGGGTGTAGGTGAACACACGCTGCAGTTCAAGAACACCGGGGATAGCGGAGGTAAGCTCAAGTATTACGTTTACTTCGTCGATCCTGCGGCCGAATCAGAGGCCTTCCCCAATGACGGCTGTGGTGGGGCTGAGGCGCTGGTCTTCGACGGTGGTATCGCCAAGATCGATGCCACTACCGAGGACATGCTGGGCGAGAACAAGGCGTTGGACTCGCTCTCCCCGGAAGGTTGCGGAGGCGAAGGTGGCGGCGATGTAGTCTACTCTGCCACCATCGAAGAGCGCACCACCATCAAGGCCTCGGTGAAGGCACCGTTTGACACCCGTCTCTACCTTTTGGATAGCCCCTGCCAGGGCGAGTCGGTATTGGCTTGCGGCACTACTTCGGCCACGACCGAAGAACTAGACTCTGGTACCTATTACGTTGTTGTTGACTCCGATGCTGCCGATCAGACTGGAGATTTCAGCTTGACCGTGGAATTGGAAGCCTCACCGCTACCCTCCAACGACACCTGCGACACCATCGAGGCTATCGATGCTGGCCCGGTTGCTACCCAGGTCAGCGGTACCACCAAGTGGGGGCTGGATCAGTACAGCGGCACGTGCGGCGGTGAAGGGGCATCGGACGTGGTCTATTCCCTCGAGGCCACCGATGTCAACGACGACTTGTTGGTCACCATCGATGCCCCCTTCACTTCGGTGATGGTCCTGAAGGCTCAAAACTGCGATGAAGGCTTCCAGCTATCTTGTTCGGCCAATGGGACCCTCTCCATCGCCGGCCTCGCCCCTGGCATCTATTACCTCTACGTTGACGGTGTCAGCGCCCCAGACGAAGGTGCCTTCACGCTCAATGTGACATTGGACTAGGCAACCGCCGCCACCCAAACTTCCCGCCCCTGGTAATTCCCGATATTCCGCAATCCAATCAAAGCCGGACAGGCAGGTCGGGCGACACCGCCTGTGGCTCGGCCATCAGGCCGGGGGGGGGGCATTGCATCAAACCACCCCCCTAACATCTTGCGCCCACCCGCCCGACTACTGTATCTTTCCCATGCTTGCAGGAGGCCACTATGACTTGGACGAGTTGTTGCAGGTTGGTCGCGTTGCTGCTCCTGACCGCCGCTGTTGGTTGCAGTAGCGACCCGACCACGGTCGTAGCTGACGGCGCCGGAGTGGACATTCCGCCGCTGGAAGATGTCAAAGCAGAGAGCGTTGCACAGGAGACCATCATCTTCGTTGAGACGGTGACCAAGGAGACGGTGGAAGACTACATCTCCTCGGACCTGCCACCTGAGGAGACTGTTGAGCCGCTGCCTGAATGTGACCCTGGCGAGGGTTGCTTCCTCGACGAGTGCTCGGAAAACAGCGAGTGCCAGTCAGGTTGGTGCGTGGAACACATGGGACAGAAGGTCTGCACTCAGTCCTGCCAGGAGGAGTGCCCCCCCGGTTGGACCTGCCAACAGGTCGGGGCCAGCGATCCCGACGTGGTCTTCATCTGCGTCTCCAATTTCCCCAACCTCTGTCGGCCGTGCACCGCGGCCGCCGACTGTGAAGGTGTAGCGGGCACTGAAGATGCCTGCGTAGCATACGGCGACCAGGGGGCATTTTGCGGCGGCAAGTGTGGGGACGATGGTGCCTGTCCATGGGGCTTCGAGTGCCAGACGGTAACCACCGTCGATGGCATCGAACTGGACCAGTGCGTTGCCGATACAGGACTCTGTCCATGTACCGACACTGCGGTGGAGCTGGGCCTCTTCACCAACTGCCAGGTGAGCAATGAATTTGGCACCTGCGAGGGCAAACGCATCTGTGCGGAAGAGGGCTTGACTGATTGCGATGCCCAGGAGCCGGCTGAAGAGACGTGCAACGGCATTGACGACAACTGCAATGGCGATGTCGATGAAGGTGATGTGGTCGAGGGACTAGGTATTTGCGATGATGGCAAGGATTGCACCGAAGACCAATGCCTGGGCGAGGATGGCTGCGAAAGTATCCCCTTGTCGGAAGGGGAGTGTAAGGATGGCGATCCCTGTACGGTGGCGGACCACTGTGAAGAGGGGGACTGTGTCGGCAATCCGGTTCTCTGCGACGATTACAATCCTTGCACCGACGACGGTTGTGACGGCACTGGCGGGTGCGTCTTCGAAGAGAATGCCGATGACTGCGACGACGGCGACCCTTGCACCGTGGCGGACCAATGCGAGGTCGGGGAGTGTAAGGGCGTGACGGTTCCATGCGAGTGTCAGGCCGATGAAGATTGCCTCGAATTTGAAGATGGAGACGTGTGCAACGGCACGCTCTTTTGCAACCTTGATGAGTGGCCCTATAAATGTGAGGTCGCCCCGGAATCGGTGGTAGTTTGCGAGGAGCCCGTGGTAGGTCCAGACGCCATCTGCCAGCAGTCCTACTGCGACCCGGAAACGGGTCAGTGTGCGCTGATAGCGGACCACGAAGGCTTCGCTTGCGAGGATGGCGATGCTTGCACAATCGGCGACAAGTGTGCAGCAGGGACCTGCGCCTCGGGAGTGCCAAATACCTGTGGGGACAACAATCTTTGCACCGATGATACCTGTAATCCTGACATCGGCTGTCTCTTCACGAATAATACTCTGCCTTGCGAGGACGGTAGCGTCTGCACAGTCGGTGACCTCTGCCTGGAGGGAGCCTGTCAGTCGGGCGAACTGCTGGTCTGTAACGACGAAAACACTTGTACCGACGATTCGTGTGACCCTGTCCAAGGCTGC
This sequence comes from uncultured Myxococcales bacterium, assembly GCA_964522395.1. Taxonomy (GTDB): domain Bacteria; phylum Myxococcota_A; class UBA9042; order CAIXZC01; family CAIXZC01; genus CALGBT01. The sequence continues at coordinate 39,404 of CAZFVN010000010.1, read as the reverse complement.
GTCTTTGTGGCCAATGAGGCAATCTGCGATGACGGTATTGAATGTACCCTCGGAGACCACTGCGCAGACAGTGAGTGCGTCTACGATGAGCTGGCCTCGTGTGAAGACGAGAATCCTTGCACGGATAATACCTGTGACCCGGCCAATGGCTGCGTGACTACGGTGAACGATGCGCTCTGCGATGACAGTGACGTCTGCACTATTGGTGATCATTGCTCGTTAGGAGACTGCGTCTTCGATGACGAGGTGCTCTGCAATGACTTCAACTCTTGCACCGATGACGCGTGTGACCCGGTAGAGGGCTGTGTTTTTACTATCAACGAAGGGCCCTGCGACGATTTCGACGCATGCACGGTTGGCGAGTCGTGCGCCGCCGGTGTATGTGGCGGCGGGGAGCAGGTGGGATGTGACGATAACGACGATTGCACCGTGGATAGCTGTGACAATGTTGTCGGGTGCCAGTACGAGAACATCTGCGTCGGGTCTTACACCCTGGCCATTGTTCCGGCAGCCTACTCAGGACTGGAGATGGCAGCGGGAATCATGACCATGACAGTAGGACAGCCTGGCGCCGGTCTCCAGCAAGACGAAGAATTCTCAGCGCATATCGGATTCTGCCCGATTTTGGCAGCGGAATAGAGGAGTGGAAAATGGATAGAGCAAAAACGGTTTTTGCGTCACTGCTAGTGGTCCTCCTGGCCAGTATTTCACTGGCGGCTCAGGCAGCTCCCAATGAGATTCACACCCAGGGGGTTTTGCGGGATGCCAACGGCGACTTGATGGCCGGTGAAATAGCCGTCGTATTTGCCGTCTACGACAGCCACCTGGACGGCGAAAAGCTTTGGGAAGAGGCGGTAACCCTCAATGTGATGGGGGGTGTTTTTGATGTGCTGTTGCCGGCTGATCCCGATAACTTCCCCTTTCCGGTAGATCTCTTCGAAAAGGATGGGCGCTGGTTGTCAATTACCCCGGCAGACCAGGGTGAGTTGCCCCGCACTGCCCTATCCTCTGTGCCCTACGCGCTACAGGCGAACCTGGCCAGCGACCTCCAGTGCAGCGGCTGCATTTCCACTGAAGAAGTCGATTTCAACTACGCCTCGTCCGATGTCCCAGGGGGAGCGGCGACCAGCGCACTGACAGCTAACGAGGCCCTGGTGGCCAATAACGTCGCTTGTGCTGGATGTGTCACGCTGCAGGCCATCGATGCTACCGTGCTTACTGCGGACAATATCGGTTACAACAATGAGATTTCCGGGCTCGCCGCAATCACGGCTCAGGATGCAATCGATGAGAATGCACTTGCAATCGCTTCCCACGCCGCCGATGCGGAAATCCACGGCAGTGCAGGAGCGGGCAGCGACGGTGCCAAGATTCGCGTGATCAAGGGTGACATGAATGTAGCTACAACTCAGACCATTTCGGACCACATTCACGTCTTCAGCGCGGATACTCCCAGAGTCTATTTGTACGTCTATGGAAAGATTCCCATGGAAGGAGATGAGCCTGCGCTGTCAAACAGTGGGGGCACGGTCATCAATACACGCTGTGCCTGGACCGGTACGCATGCCAAGGCTATGGGAAGTTGTACTCCCCCCGCCTGCCCGGACGAGTGGTCGAATCTGGGCGTGACAGGAAACGTCAAGACGGGTGCTGCAGCTTTCAGCTACAGCAGCTATGGGATATCCCACAAGAGTTACACAACCTCCACCGGCTATCAGGAACGGTCATGTTATCACCCGGGAGCTTTCACGACTGTTCTTCCACGCTGTGGCTGGACGGGGAGTCATGCCAAGCATATCGGTAGTTGCACTCCTCCAGTCTGCCCGGATGACTGGTCAGATTTGGGCGTAACTGGGAACGTCAAAACTGGTGCTACGGCCTTCAGTTACAGCAGCTATGGCATATCCCATTCGAGTTACACCACTGCGTCCGGCTACCAGGAGAGAACGTGTGTCAATATGGTGAAGAGCCAGATTCCTCAGGGCGTGCAAATCTGGATTGACGGGGAAGACCGCACCGCAGCTATTGGTGACCAGCAGGGGGTGGGAGCACCTGGTTGGACCGGCACTTCCTGGGGTTCTGATGGGACTACTCCGTGGGCCACTGGTCGGCTCGATATCTCTCAGATAATTGACTGGGGCGTCGGTGAGCATCTTTTGGAATTCAAGAACACCGGTGAGAGCGGGGGAAGGATTCTCTATTACGTCTACCTGGTTGATCCGGCCGGCCAATCCAAGCCTTTTTCCAACGACGGCTGTGGCGGCGGCGAAGCGCTCGACTTTGATGGTGGAATCGCCAATGTGAATGCCACTACGGAAGATATGCTGGGCGAGAACAAGGCGCTGGACAGTCTATCACCTGAGGGCTGTGGCGGTGAAGGCGGTGGTGACGTGGTCTATTTGGCCACCATCGAAGAGCGCACGACAATCAAAGCCTCCGTGAAAGCACCCTTTGACACCCGTCTCTATGTTCTGGATAGTCCCTGTCAAGATGAGTCGGTGTTGGCCTGCGGTACCAGCGCGGCGACCACTGCCGAATTGGACCCCGGCACCTACTATGTTGTTGTCGATTCAGATGGTGCAGACCAGACCGGTGACTTCAGCTTGACAGTGGAACTGGCGGCCTCGCCTCTGCCCACCAATGACACTTGCGACACCCTGGAGGCCATCGACGCAGGTCAAGCTACCGTCCAGGTAAGTGGCACCACGAAGTGGGGCCTGGACCAGTACAGCGGCACCTGCGGCGGTGATGGGGCTGCAGACGTGGCATATTCTTTCGAAGCTACCGATGTAAACGACGATTTGCTGGTCACTATTGCCGCGCCTTTCTCATCGGTTCTGGTCCTGCGAGCGCAAAACTGTGCAGACGGTTTCCAGCTAGCCTGTTCAGCCACTGGCACCCTCGCTATTCCGGGGCTTGCTCCTGGCACCTACTATCTCTTTGTCGATGGCGTGAATGTCGTAGACGAAGGGGCCTTCACGCTTGATGTGACGCTGGATTAGACTCCTCTTGCGACTCAACCTAATGAAGATTCAGGAGGTGGCCGTGCCACGAGAAGACACTATTGACTATGTCGAAATCCCTGTTGCTGACTTGCCCCGAGCCAAGGACTTCTTCAGCGCCCTTTTTGGCTGGAGCTTCGTTGACTACGGACTGGACTACTGCAGTTTCAACGATGGTCGGATTGATGGTGGTTTTTTTCAGTCCGATGTGCCGGTGAATCCCGAAGCTGGGGCGTTGCGACTCGTCTTCTACAAAGCAGGTCTTGAGGCCGCGCAGACCCGAGTTGTCGAACTGGGGGGAACCATCACCAAGGAGATCTTCTCCTTCCCAGGTGGTCGGCGCTTCCATTTTACTGATCCCAATGGCAGTGAATATGCCATCTGGAGCGACCAGGGCCGGAGGAGGGGTAGATGAAATTGAGCGTCCTTGTATCGTTGCTTGCCGTGGCGCTAGCGCCAGGCTGCAGTTCTGGGGCCGATCCCGTCGATGTGGTGGCTGATGTGCAGACTGAAGCAGGTCGTGCAGCCGGTGACCATCGCCCCGAAGGTTGGACCGAAGCGACTCATAGCAAGGGAGCAGACCCTGACTACGATATCGTCTTTCCCCAGGGCGAGGTCTTGCAAATCTCCATCACCATTTCTCCCGAGGATTGGCAGGCCATGTTGGACGATATGACCGGCTTGTACGGCGAGTTCGGCAAGAGCGGTGAGCAGCAGCAAAACGTTCCTCCCGAGGCGGTAGAGGCCTGCGAAGAGTTCGCCATTGGCGATGATTGCACCATCACCCTGCCCGACAAGGAGGTGACCGGAACTTGCCAGAAGCTGTGGGACGGGCTGGTGGCCTGCAAAGGGGATGGCCAGGGCAACGCGGACCCCACGGGAGCTGAGGCTTGCGTCGGGAAGTCGGCGGAAGAGGCGTGCGAGTTTGCTGGTGGCCCGGGTGGCCTGCCGGGCCTCTGCTTGCAGGCTGAACAACTCGTCTGCATTCCCGAATTGGCGATAGAAGAATGCGACGGCCTTGTCGCTGGCGACGACTGCTCAGTGGGCCCTCCCAATAACCCCAAGGCAGGTATTTGCGCCGATTTTACAGGCGTTGTGGCTTGTGTTCCCGTGCAGCAGATTGCCGGGGAGGAGCCCCCGCCGGGCGGTCCGCCAGGGGGAATGGAGGGCGACGTGAATCCCATCTGGGTGCCGGTGACGGTTGAGGCCAACGGCCTATCCTGGTGGCACGTAGGAATGCGCTTCAAGGGGAACTCTACCCTCAAGTTCACCTGGCAGCAGGGGAGCTACAAGTTGCCCTTCAAGCTCGACCTGGATCAATTCGAGGATGACCATCCAGAAGTCGATGACCAGCGGTTCTACGGATTCAAGCGGTTGGCCTTCGGTAATAACCAGAGGGACGACACTTTCCTGTGCGACAAGCTGGCCGGCGACTTCTTCAGCGCCAGTGGCGTACCGACTCCCGCCAGGGCATTTGCAGCGATCCACGTCGATGTCGGTGAGGGGAGCCGGTACATGGGCCTCTACACCCTGGCGGAAGTGCCGGACAAGCCGCTCTTCCGGAACTACTTTGGTGACGATGAAGGGAATCTCTATAAGCCGAATGGGAATGGAGCCAGGTGGACATTGGGCCCGACGTTGGATGAGAGTTCATTCTCAAAGAAGAGCAACGAAGAAGAGGAGGATTGGAGCGATGTGGAAGCGGCCATCGCTGCGCTCCACGCAGATTCCACAGATGCTGAGAGCTGGCGTGGAGAGTTGGAGACCCGCTTCAACGCGGACGTATTTCTCAGGTATCTGGCCGTGAATACAGTCATCCAGGATTGGGACCAGTATGGTAATATACCGCACAACTACTACGTTTACGGGGACCCGTTGGCGGGTGGGCAGCTTTGCTGGATACCGTGGGACCACAACGGGAGCCTCAAGTCGCAGGGAGGCATAATGGCCCCCTTGCCGCTGGACATGGAGGGGGTCAAAGAGGACTGGCCCTTGATTCGGTATCTGATGGATGACCCGGTCTATCTTCAAAGCTATCGGACCTACGTAGCTGAGTTTGCTAGTGGGCCGTTTGCCAGCGAGGCTGCGCACGCCCGCGTTGCTCAAGCGCACGACTTGATTGCGCCGTATGTAGTCGGTGAGCAGGGTGAGAATGAGCCATACACGGTCCTCACCAGCGAATCTGCTTTTGACACTGCTACCCAGGCACTTCAAGACCATATCGATTCCCGCCACAAGGCTGTTGCTGACTATCTGAATTGAGCTTCCCTTCTCTGAAGACCATCAGTCCCCAGGTCGGAGTTCTCGTCCCCTGGGGGGCCATGCTATTTTCGCATTGATCTGATTGATATAATGCATTGGATTTATGGGCCCTCTGGCCATAGCTTGTTGGCTAGGAGGCGCACCATGACCATCAAGAGAGATGTACGTTTGACGCAGCATCCCCCGTGTGGTGGCTGAGCGGCCAAATTCGGTCCAGCCGGTTCGGACAAAGCTGCGGAGGTCGGGGAGTTCATCGAGGACGATTCGGGGAAGATTGAGATTGTCCTCTAGCTTCTGCAGGTAGGGAAATGCAATGGAGTTGGAGCTGCTAGTCTTGGCCCTGGGATTCACCATCAGCCTCTTGTCAGGCCTGTTTGGCATCGGGGGCGGCATCCTTATGGCCCCGGCTCTGCTATACTTGCCGTCGCTCCTGGGAGTTGGCCACTTTGACATGAAGCAAGTTGCCGGGCTCACTATCACGCAGGGCCTTGCCGCATGCCTTGCCGGCGCACTGAGGCACAACAAGGAGCATCGCGTAAATCGACGTCTGGTGGTTTGGATGGGCCCCGCAATCTTTGTGAGTGCGCTGGTCGGATCGGTGCTTTCCAACTGGGTAGCTAGCGGCGCACTACTCTTCCTTTTCGCCGGCTTTGCCGTGGTGGCCGCAGTTCTGATGTTCTTTGTAAATGGCACCGATAGAGAGGTAGCCGACGCCAACACATGCACCTTCAACGTTCCAGTTGCCTTGGCAATCGCCTCTGGTGTCGGCCTCCTTGGGGGCATGGTTGGACAGGGCGGTTCCTTTGCCCTGATTCCTCTTATGCTCATCGTTCTCCGCCTGCCTACGCGCGTTGTCATTGGTAGTAACCTGGCCCTCGTCTTCTTCTCGTCGCTGGCCGGTTTCGTGGGCAAGTTCGCAACTGGCCAGATCCTCTTCCTGCCGGCGCTCTTCCTGGTTGCCGGCGCGGTTCCCGGGGCGCAGCTTGGTGCGCGTCTCAGTCAGTGCACCCGACCAGCCTGGTTGCGGCGAGGCCTGACAGCGGTGGTCATCCTCATGGCCCTTGAGATTTGTCTCGATGTAGTGCTCTGAGTTAGCCAAATGACCGCTCTGAAACAGGCATCATCTTCCCGGCGCAAGGAGGGTGGAGAAGTGCGCCTCGGGACCGACGAAGAGTCGCAGTCAGCGGGGCTCTCCGGAAGCAGAGCGACTGGAATTGGACGGACCTGCGTTTCGGAGCGAGCATCTGGCCGGCGCAGGCTACTGGGTGAAAGCACGGTCAAGCAGTTTGATGAAGGACCGGATGGCCGGTGACAGGTGCTTGTCGAGGTGCTGGACGAGGTAGATGGAACGTTCTAGATTGAGGCCGGTCACTGGAATCTTGCACAGCAGACCACTTGCCAGCTCCCGCTCTACCGCGTGCACCGATATCAGGGAGAGTCCCACGCCCGAGGCGACCAGTGCTTTGATCGCTTCGGAAGAATTCAGTTCAATGAAGCGGCGGAACTTGCACCCAACACCAGCGAGCCACATCTCTGCCAGTCCGCGAGTGGCAGACCCCTGCTCCCGGACGACGCAGATTTCGTTGGCCAGTGCGGTAGCTGCAATCCGCTTCTTCCCCGCCAGAATGTGGGAGGGAGCGGCGACGCAGACAATCTCATCCATAACCACCGGACGCGCTGCCAGGGCCGGGTTCTTCGGGGCCTTCCCAATGAGGCCAAGATCCAATTCGTTGGCAACGATTCCTCGCTCAATTGCACGTGAGTTGGCAACAGTATAGGTCAAGTCACTTTCGGGGTGCTGACTGTGGAATTCCCCAACGACCCTGGGGAGCAAGCAGCAGCCTGGTGTTACGCTGGCCCCGATCCGCAGCCGTCCTTTCCCCTCCATCGCGTGGCTCCGTACCGATTCGGCCGCCCTCTCCATGCTACCCAGCAGGTTCTCAGCCTCGGCTGCCAGGGCGATACCAGCTCCAGTCAGATGCAGAGCCCGACCAAGCTGCTCAAAGAGCTTCACTCCCAGGTCTCGCTCCAGCTCCTGGATGCGCCGTGAGACCGCGGGTTGGGAGATGTACAACTCCGACGCGGCCCGGGTGTAGTTGCGGTGTTTTCGTACTGCCAGGAAGGTCTTAAGGTGGACTGGGTTCAATTGATACCTCACCTTACGTCAGCGTATTGTAGGGTCGCATGCCATGCGTTCTCTTTATAGCCTGTCGGGTGGGAATGGGCAACTGGAAGCAGGCTGCGCTTGAGCGACACTCGCCCTTGTCTCGGTCAGCAGGCCGGGTGGAACGACTACAAGCCGGTCTGGTAGGCTGCTGGAGTGGCTGACAGCTCCACGGCGCCTTCGGCTGAGTCGATGCGGATGCGGCCGACACCGCCGCCGCCACCGCCGTTGGACCCGACGGGTCCTCCGTTAGCATTGAGGCTGCCCGCCCCGGAGGCTTCAAACGTAGCAAGGCGAATGCTGCCGCCCGCCCCAGCCCCAGAGTCCCTTTGGTAGATAGCGTCGGTGTAGTTCTTCCCCGGCTGTCCCGTGCACAGCATATTTCCATCTAGCACCACGGTCTTGGCGAAGAGGTAGACCATACCGCCGCTGCGTCCAGCGCCAGAGTTATCGAGTAGCTCCAGGTACGAATCCGCGCCTGCCTGCCCGCCACCGCCACCGAATCGCATGTGCGTCAGGGCGGCTTCGCCGTGAACTTCTCCGCCAAGGCCTCCCGGCCCCTGGAAGCCCGTACCCGTCGATGCTCCTTGCGTGCCCGCAGTGCCGTACCCGCCTCCGCCCCCGCCCATGCCGTCCTCGTCGCTGATGCCTCCGCCCCCGGCCCCCAGATTGGTCCCGTTGGCGAAGGAACCCGTGCCGCCGAGCCCCTCACCCTGCTCTCCCCAGGGGTGGGTTCCTGCCCCGTTCCCTTGCCGATAGCCCAGGAAGGATGCGTCGATTGAGCCGGTCGCGGCCACCGCAAGCTCGCCGGCCACTCGAAACGCGATTACTCCCCCCTTCGTCCCGTTCCAGGGTGCTGTGGTGAGTTGTCCGCCGGCAAGCACTTGCACCGACATGAAATGGGGTACGCGCAGTACCGCTACCTGCTGCGTCGGGGCCCCGTAAGAGAAGAGAAGTGGATCGTTGAGGAGCACCGAGGTCCCGTCCACTGAGGCTACCGTGGCGAATTCGTGTTGCCCCACGCTGTCATGGTCAGCCGGTGTGCCCTGAAGCACGATCACCAGCACCTCGTCGCCCGGGTCCAATCCTGCGGCTGCTTCTGCGAGCACCAGGGTATCTGCCCCAGAATTCGCCGGCTGGGCGAGCGCCCAGGAGAGGGCGCCATGCTCCTCCAGGAGCGTTTGGCCCTCCACGACCAGGTCCCCGTCTACTCCGCCCCCGAAGAGTGTCACGCACTCCCCCGCACCGTCGCAGAAACCACCCGGGCAAGCCGTCATCGAAGGCAGCGGCGAGAAAAGGCACGCGCCGTCGACGCACTCGTCAAGGGTGCAGGTGCTGGCATCTTCGCAGGCCATTTCCGCCCCCGACATGCAAGCGCCCCCCAGGCACTGGTCGGAGAGGGTGCAGAGATCGCCATCGTCACAAGGCGCCGTGTTCAACAGGTAGACGCACCCGGCATCCACATCGCAGGAATCATCGGTGCAAAGGTCTTCGTCGTCGCATATCAGCGGCTCACCAGACCCGCAATCGCCGCCGCCGCACTTGTCCCCCACCGTGCACGCATCGCCATCGTCGCAGGGGGATGTGTTCGGCAGGTAGACGCACCCTTGCACCGGGTCGCAGAAATCCGCGGTGCAGAAGTTGCCGTCGTTGCAGTTAAGTATGCCGGGCCCCACGCAAGTCCCATCTGTGCAGATGTCTCCGGTGGTGCAGGCATTGCCATCGATGCAAGGGTCGCTGTTTGCCACGTAAACGCAGCCCCCCTGCGGGTGGCACGTGTCATCGGTGCAAGCGTTGCCGTCGTTGCAGAGAATCCCGGAAGGTTCGTGGACACAGCCTGCATCGATGGTGCACTTGTCCACGGTGCAGGTGTTGCCATCGTCACAGTCGAGCATGCCCGTGCCGTTGCAGGACCCGTTCTGGCAAAGGTCCCCGGTGGTGCACGGATTGCCGTCATTGCACTCGATTGCGAGGGCCTCGTAGATGCATCCCAGGACCGGGTCGCATGAATCCGCGGTGCAGAGATTGCCGTCGTTGCAGTTGAGGCTTCCCAGTCCCACGCAGGTCCCGTCCGAGCAGATATCTCCGGTGGTGCAGGAATTGCCATCGCCACAGGGTGCGCTGTTTGCCGTGTGCCCGCAACCAGCTTCCTGATCACACGCGTCGTCGGTGCAGAGGTTGCCGTCGTTGCAGTTCACCTGGATGCCGCCCGTGCAAACACCATCCTGGCAGTGCTCAGCCATGGTGCATGCGTTCTGGTCGTCGCACTTCAGCCCCTCGTGGGCAGGGACGAAGGAACATTCGCCGGTTGCCGGAGCGCAGGCGGCGGCCAGGCAGAAAGCATCATCACCCGACGGCTCCGGGCACTCTACCGGGCTACCCGGCACGAGGATGCACTGGTGCGGGATTTGGGTGGTGTCACAGGCCAGTACACCGGTGCATAGATCTCCATCTTCCATCGCGTTGCAATCTGCGTCTATGACGCAATCGCAGGCCACCGCGGTACCAGAACACTCACCGGCCGAGCACTCGTCTGCCAGCGTGCAAGGATCGCCGTCGTCACATTCGAGTTGGTTGGAAACGAAGAGGCATTCGCCCTCCTCGCCACAGCCGTCGTCGGTGCAGAGGTTCTCGTCGTCACAGAGCATCTCCACGCCGGTGCATAAGCTCTGGGAGCATACATCGTCAACAGTGCAAGGGTCGCTGTCTTCGCAGATTACACCATCCTGCGGCAAGCTCAGGCAGCCCTCCTCGCCCTGACAGAGGTCTTCGGAGCAGGGATTGCCATCGTCGCATAGCCCGGAGCCCTCTGCGCCTGAGTCTGGAGCTTCGTCCATCGCACCGTCGCAGTCGTCGTCGAGCCCGTTGCAACTCTCTTCCGCTGGTTCAATCGCATCGCACTGGGTGAGGCCTGCCTCGAGACAGAATCGCTTGCCACCACACGCCCCCCATTCGTTGGTCACTTTGCAAGGCGTCCACGCGCCCAAGGCCACAGCCTTGCCCGAGCACTCGCAAACCCCCGCAACAGCCACGCACTGTGTTGTCGCTACCCCGTCCACCGTGGTTGTCTCTTCACAGAGATAGTCCTCGGGGCAATCCTGGTCGCTGCTGCATTGGCCGCCGCAAAAACTGCCCTCCAAGCCATAGTCGAGGCAGACATCTTCGCCTCCCGTAGTGCTGGTGCAATCCGCGTTGGCTGCGCAGGGGCGACAGAGCATGCGCAGGTCGGAGATGCACAGGAAGAGCACGTCCGGTCCGCCTCCACTTACTTCCTGGCAGGACCAGCCTGCGGGGCACTCCTCGACGCACGACTGAGTACAGACCGACTCGCCCAGGTGCTCAACACAGAACCCGTAGATGCAGTCGCTGTTATCTTCGCAGGGGTCGCCGAAGCATCCTGAACCGGACGCGCATTCGTTGACATCGGGCTGGCTTGCCAGCTCTCCGTCCGGCTCACGAGAGGTAAAATCAAGCACTTCCGCGCTGGCATCAGGCTTGTTGCTTACCTCTGCCCCGGCATCACTTCCGAGTCCAAGGTCGTCCTGGTCACCGATCCTACCGTCCAATTTCATCACGGTCGCCGAGCCGCCGCCGCAACTCGCGGCCAAACTTATCAACAGTAGCGTGGTTCCGAGAAATCGCCCATCGTGCATGCCTGTCTAGCTCCTGTCGCTGTTTGAGTCCGTCCCGGCAAGATTACACGTGCGACGCGCCCGCCGCAACCATCGCGCGGCACGTCGTCCATGCACTCCACCCATAGCTTCCGCCGCTTGCCTATCCCCGGTTTACACCAATCCGGTCAAGACCCGAGCGCTGGCGAGGACGAGACTTGTGCATGCCTCGGCTGGGAGGCCGGGAAAACAGAGCTCAAATCGTCGAAATGTCGATTTCCAGGCGGTCCGGGAAGACCTCTACGGGGAGTACATCAAGGTCCTTCTGGGCGGAACCTGACAGTCGCTTTCCAGCTAAGTCATAGGTCGATTGCATGAGGGTGCAGCACCTGATCTTTTCCTCTCCGGGTACCGGGTCCACCCGAAAGCCGGAACAGCCACAGCGATTGCGAAAGGCACCAAAGGTGCCTCCCTGGCTGCGGATGACCAGGATCCGGTCGGAGACCCTCTCGTCCTCGATGCGCAGGGCACCGCCTGGGACGTCGAGGCCTTTGGCCTTTTCCAGCCAAACCGTGATCGTGCTGCCTTGGATCGCATAGCATGAGGGGTCCGGCGCAAGGGGCGTAATGGGAATACAGAAGAGGCGCTTGAGCAGGTTCGTTTTAGTTGGCAAGTCGGACTTGTCCATTTCACACTCCCGGTTTTCGAGGCGAAGTCTATCATACGCTTTGGGCACAGGCTACGGCAGGTCCTCCCTGGTGAGGCGCTGGTAATCGGGTCCTTCCTTCCAACCTCGCTTTGAGAGAGGGTTCTGGGTGGCGGAGCGGACCTGCGCTTCATCCACGTATCTGAGCATGAGGTGTTCGTCGCGGCCCTCGGGGATGCCGAGTCTTCTGCAGCGTAGAATGGAGGCGGGTCGGTATCCGGAATCTTCGATGAAGAAGGTTCCCCGGTCGAATTGCCTCCCTGTCCACTGGGGAACGCGCAGGTTGAGGGCGCGTGCCAGGAGGGTCTGGCCGGCGAGTAACTTGTGGTCTGGACGAGGGCCCCTGGGGCCGGGATTCAGGGCATGCATTGCAGCCAGCGCTTCGGACCCGGACGGTCCGTCGAGCCACGGGCGTCCGGCCTTGATCAGCACTGCGTGGCCGGCACCATTGACGCTGATGTTGAGCGAGTCTCCCCCGCGGCTGTAGTACATGTATATGGTCCCTGCCGGTGCCCACATCGGCTCCCGGGATGGAGTGCGTCCCAGCCAGGAGTGGCTACCCTTCTCCCCGCCGTAGGCCTCAGTTTCGACAATGGCTGCGGCCAGCCAGAGCGAGCCGTGGCGTCGCAACAGGATCTTGCCCACAAGCTCTTTCGCAACTATGGGTGACGGGCGGTCAAAAAAGGACACAGGAATCATCCAACCAAGATAGCGGAGAAACCGAATGCACTCAAGCCCTCTGACTGCTCTGGAGGGCGATCTGATCACGCTTGTACCCCGGTCCGTTCTTGAAGCGAGGCATGGCACTATTGTGTGGTAATATCGGGATGGCGCAGAGGTGTCGTCCTGAGCGGAGGTCCTTCAACTCCGCTGCGCTTCCTTCAGGACGGCACTTGGGGCGAAGACGGGGGTACTAAGCTAGTCAGATCGGCAATTGGGCTGAGGCAGTAATACTCGCTACTTGGCGAATACAACGACATCGTCGATGAAGATGCCCTTACCGTTGTTGCTTACGGAGTCCACGGAACTGAAAGTGAAGACGATCTGCACGGCTTTGTTGTGCAGACTTGAGATGTCGATCGACTGTTTGACCCAGGTTTTGAGCCCCTGCTTGGGTAGCTTCACCTTGACTGTGGCGGGGCCCGCAACTTCCTCAACTGACACCGTGGTAATGTCGTACGAAGCTGAGGATTCTACATCCTGGTAGCTCATGAACTCCAAGAAGAGCTTGTGATCTGGGCTCTCCGGCTTGGTTGCTATGAAGGGGGGGCTTGTGGCGGTTCCGGAAACTGTGCCACCGGGGCCCGCGATCGTCTTGCCGTCGTTGAAATTCAGAGAACAGTCGGCGGAGAAGAACCCGGGGACGCCGGGAGTAGCATCAATACTCCAAATGGAGGGGTCGCTGGGGTTCTCATAGGACCATGCATCATTCGTACAGGCGAAATCATCGGTGAAGAGGGACTGCGGTAGTTCTGCCAGGCAGGTCCCGCCAAAGCACACATGACCGAATTGTTCTCCACACGGCGTCAGGTCTGCCGCACTGACGTGAGTGCATCCCGAGCCAGGATCGCAACCGTCAGTTGTGCATTCGTTGAGATCATCGCAGTTCAATTGCTTCCCTGGAGCACACTCGCCATTCACGCAAGCATCGGCCTCTGTGCAGGCATTGTCATCGTCGCAGAGACTATCTTCTGGCGAGTACGTGCAGCCTGTTGCCGGGTCGCATCCATCTACTGTGCAGACATTACCATCGTCACACTTGGTCTCGCCACCGCCTTTGCACGTCCCGTCCTGGCATTTGTCGTTTATCGTACACTTGTCCCCGTCGCTGCACGGTGCTGAGTTCAAGGTGGTCTGACAGCCCTTGGTGGGATGGCAAGAATCATTGGTACATGGATTCCCGTCGTCGCAGATTACCGCGGTCTTCCCGACGCATTGGCCGTTGCTGCAGGCGTCCTCATCTGTACACATGTTCTGGTCGTCACAAATCGCCTCATTGATTTCATGGATGCAACCGACCAACGCGTCGCAAAAATCGTCCGTGCACTGGTTGCTATCGCCACAAGGCAAGGTGCCAGCATGGATACACTCCCCCAGATGGCAATGGTCACCAGTGGTGCAGAGGTCATTGTCGTCGCACGGTGCCTGATTGAGAGCTGACAAGCAGCCGACAATCGGGTCGCACGAGTCGTCGGTGCAAGGGTTATCATCGGAGCAATCCAGGGCCTCGCCCCCAACGCATGAGCCCTCGACGCAGCTATCACTGACCGTACATATGTTGCCATCATTGCACGGAGTGCCGGTCTGCGATTCACCCAGGAGGCAACCGGTCAACGGATCGCACTGGTCCTTGGTGCAGGAATTACCGTCACTGCAATTCACCTGTGACCCGCCGCCACAGACCCCGTCGGTGCACATGTCATTGACCGTGCATTTGTCGCCATTGTCACAGAGGAAGCCTTCATGGAAAGGTGCTTCTCCACACTCGCCTGAAAGTGGGTTGCAGACTGCTTGCAAACAGAAAGCCTGCGGTCCCGTGGGGTCCGGGCATGTGATGATACTCGCTGGATCTACCTCGCATGTGAAGGGAAGCGTCGAAGCGTCGCAGATCAGGGTCCCATTGCACGTATTGCCGTCCTCGAGGGGCAGGCAATCACCATCGGTCTGACACTCGCACGGGACCTGCACGCCGAAGCAGGTGCCCTCCTCGCACTGATCTGCCAGGGTGCAAGGATCACCGTCATCGCAAGGTCCAGTGGCGGGCGGATATTCGCAGCCACCGGTCTCTGTACAGACGTTATCGGTGCAAGGGTTTTCATCGTCGCACTCCACGGGGTCAGCGATGCAGGTTCCCTCGACGCAGTGGTCGGCCACGGTACATGGATCGCCATCTTCACACGGACCGACATCAAGGACCTTATTGAGGCAACCCTCGTCTCCCATGCATTTGTCTTCTGTGCAATCGTTGGCATCGTCACAGAGGTTGACATAATTGCCCTCCACCAGGTCAGGTTCGTCAATCTCCCCGTCACAATCATCATCCACTCCGTTGCAGGATTCCAGGGTCGGCTCCGGGGCATCGCAGCTTGAGAGGCCCTCTTCCGTACATGTTCTCGTGCCGGCACAACTTCCCTCATCGTTTTCTACCAGGCATGGGGTCGTCAGCCCGAGCGCGACGGAACTGTCCGTACAGGGACACTCACCAGCGTCGTTGACGCACTGTTGCAGGCTGCTGCCATCAACGGTTATCACTTCTTTGCAAGAGAAGCCCCAGGGGCATTCGTCTTCCTCGTCGCAGGGCCCGCCGCAGAAATCCCCGTCCGGGCCATAGTCGATGCATGCGTCATTTGCCCCTCCGATACTAGTGCAGTCAGAGTTGCTGGTGCACGGTCGACAGAGGTTGGCGTAGTTCGATACGCAGATGTATATGACATCGGGGTCGGTACCTGCCACCTGGTTGCAAGTCCACCCCGGCGGGCACTCCTCCTGACACGCTTGTGAGCAGACGCCGTCACCAAGATATTGAACGCACCAGCCAGACTGACAACCCTGGTTGTCGTTGCACTCGTCGAGGAAGCAGCCCTCACCTGGGTCGCACTGAAATTGCGAGGTATCAGCGGCGAGGTCTTTGTCCCCCACGGCCCCCAGATCAGTGCCGTCCTCCGTCATCGCGTCGCTGTAGATGATCACGTCGGTGCTGCCCGAATCCTGGGCGATCCCTGTGACGTCCAACTCATTCCTGACGTCAGAGCCAATTCCATTGCTGCCGGAGCACGATGCCGCAACCATAAGGCTCGCTAAAAACAGTTTTCTCATCTTGGATATCCTCATGTTGATAGGACTGAGTGTAGCACTCCGGCAGAGAGTGGGGAAGAAGAACAACAGTAACTAAAAGCCTCATCAGCCACAGTCATAACTCCACGTCGCCGAGCCTGCCATGTGACCGCTCCCGCCGTGTTCCATTGCCGCGGCCCGATGCCTCAGGACAAACGGATGGATAACGCGGTCCTGTTGCTCGACTCAGCGATGGGGTATCATCGGGCAACCTGTTCACGGGATGGAGGGGCGAGGTGTCCAGTTCGACGTTTGACTTCATCATCATCGGCGGTGGCTCCGCGGGATGTGTCCTGGCCAACCGACTGAGCGCGAATCCTGAAAACCGGGTTCTCCTGCTCGAAGCCGGGCGGCCAGACCATCGTCTGGATTTCCGAATCCAGATGCCCGCGGCGCTCACCTTTCCCCTGGCCGGCCGCACCTACAACTGGTGGTATGAGTCCGAGCCGGAGCCCGCCATGAACGGGCGCCGGATCTACCAGCCCCGGGGGAAGGTCCTGGGCGGGTCCAGCACCATCAACGGCATGATCTATATCCGCGGCAATCCAATGGACTACGACGGCTGGGGGGCGAGGGAGGGCCTCGAAGGCTGGGACTACGCCCACTGCCTGCCATACTTCCAGCGCGTGGAGTCCCGCCTCAGGGGAGCCGACGCCTACCACGGGGTCGGTGGCCCGCTGGCCTTGACGACGCCAGACTGCGACAACCCGCTCTTCACTGCCTTCTTCTCGGCTGTTGAGCAAGCCGGCTACTCGGTGACCGACGACGTCAACGGATACCGGCAGGAGGGGTTCGGGGCCTTCGACAGAACCACCTACCGGAGCCGGCGCCACAATGCATCCCGGGCCTGGCTCCATCCGATTGCGGACCGGGAAAACCTGACCATTCGTACGAAGACGCATGTGAACCGGATCCTCGTCGAGGGGAAGCGGGCCGTGGGGGTGGAGACCCGGCGCGGCTCTAGCACCCAGACCCATCTAGGGGGAGAGGTCATCTGCTGTGGCGGAGCCATCGGTTCGCCCCAGCTTCTCCAGCTCAGTGGCGTGGGCCCGGCGGCAGAGTTGGAGCCCCTGGGAATCAAGCCCGTCCTCCATCTGCCGGGAGTGGGTGAGAACCTACGGGATCACCTGGAGGTCTATGTCCAGTACGCGTGCAAACAGCCGGTGAGCCTCTTCCCGTCGCTAAAGTGGTGGCGAAAGCCGGGCATCGGCTATCGCTGGCTCTTCCATCGGGAGGGAACCGGTGCCAGCAATCACTTTGAGGCCGGGGGGTTCATTCGGTCCAACGATGAGGTTGCGTACCCCAACGTCCAGTACCACTTCCTGCCCATCGCCATCCGCTACGACGGCTCGGCACCGGCGGCCGGTCACGGCTATCAGGCCCACGTGGGTCCGGTGCTCTCGGATGCAATGGGGAGCGTGAAGATATGCTCTGCGGACCCCCGGGTCTATCCGAAGATCCTCTTTAACTATCTCTCCACGGCCAAGGATCGTCGGGAGTGGGTCGAGGCGATCCGCGCTACCCGCCGCATCCTGACACAACCTGCCTTCGACGAACTGCGGGGGGATGAACTGGCACCGGGAGAGGAGATTCAGAGCGACGAGGAGATTCTCCATTTCATCGCCCGGGAGGGCGAGAGCGCGTACCACCCGAGTTGCACCTGCCGTATGGGCATGGACGACCAGGCTGTCACCGATTCGGCATTCCGTGTCCACGGTCTCCAGGGGCTCCGGGTGGTCGATGCCGCGGCGATGCCCGAGATTACCAATGGGAATATCTACGCGCCGGTGTTGATGATGGCGGAGAAGGCTGCGGACCTCATTCTGGGCAACACGCCTCTGCCACCTTCAGGGGCTGAGTTCCATCGCCACCGCGCGTCTGCGTCCGAGGAGGCCCACCGTGCGAGCTGACTCCCTCTACATTGGTGGCACCTGGCGGACGAGTAGCGACGGGGGTACACGCCCCATCATCGACCCCTTCGGCCAATCCGTCATTGCGACGGTGGCGGAAGGCACGCAGCAGGATGCCGAAGATGCCATCGGTGCCGCCCGCCGGGCCTTTGACGGGAGTCCCTGGTCGGAGAGTTCTGGTGCCGAGCGAGGGAAGGTGGTGGCCCGCCTCGGTACCCTGGTTACGGCGCATCGTGAGGAGTTGGCCCGGCTGGAGACGAGGGACACTGGCAAGACCTTGGCGGAGAGCCGCTGGGATATGGACGATGTGGCCGCGGTCTTCGCCTACTATGCGGCCCTCGCCACGGGAGACCCATCGGAGACGTTAGAGCCACCGGAGGCACACCAGTCCAGTCATCTCCGGCGCGAGCCAATCGGCGTTTGTAGCATGATCTGCCCCTGGAACTACCCCATTTTGCAGGCCTCCTGGAAGGTCGCCCCGGCGCTGGCTGCGGGCTGTACCATGGTGCTCAAGCCGAGCGAGGTTACCCCGCTGACGACCATCCGCCTGGTGGAGTTGGCCATTGAGGCCGGTGTTCCCCCCGGGGTCCTCAATCTGGTTCTCGGGCCCGGCGACCCCGTTGGTGGAGCCCTTTGCTCTCATCCAGATGTGGACATGGTGTCCTTCACCGGTGGTCTGGCAACCGGGCGACGGGTCGGGCATGCGGCCGCGGACACGGTGAAGCGGGTGGCTCTCGAACTAGGAGGCAAGAACCCACACATCATCTTCGCCGATGCGGAGCTCGATGCGGCCGTCGATGCCGCGCTGAATGGAGTATTCTTCCACGCCGGTCAGATCTGCTCAGCCGGGGCACGTCTCATGGTCGAAGACCCGATCCACGACCAATTCGTCACGACTCTCAAGGACCGTATGGCTGTGATCCCTCTGGGTAGCGGCCTTGACGACGGGACACGTATGGGGCCACTCATTTCCGCGGAGCACCGGGCCAAGGTCGAGGCATGGGTGGCAACGGGAATCCGTGAGGGGGCCCACCTGGAGTTGGGCGGGGCGCGCCCCGAGGCCCCGGAACTCGCGGGCGGCTTCTTCTATCTCCCAACGCTCCTGACCGACTGTCACCGGCAGATGGAGATTGTTCGCGACGAGGTATTCGGCCCAGTAGTCACTGTGGAACGTTTTACCGATGAGGCTGAGGCGATCCGGCGCGCCAACGAGACCATCTACGGGCTCTCCGCCGGCTTCTGGACCCGCGACGAGGCGCGCATCGAGCGGGTGTCACGGGCGTTGCGGTTCGGGACGGTCTGGGTCAACAGTTACAACGTCTACTTCGCATCGGCCCCTTGGGGTGGCTACAAGCAGTCCGGTATCGGGCGGGAACTGGGGCGGCGGGGCCTCGACGAGTACACCGAGGTGAAGCACGTCTTCCGCGACCATGCGCCAAAGCCTCTGGGATGGTTCTAAATGAGCCAACAACTCACGTCTTCCACCACCGCCTTCGAGGCCGCGCTCTTCGACATGGATGGCACGCTGGTCGACTCCGAGGTGCGCTGTGACGAGGTCATCGTTGCACGCCTGATGGCACGGGGCCTCGACCCCGAACTAATCGATAACCTGGAGGCCTTTCATGGGGCCACCTGGAACGAGATAGCGGCGCAGCTCACAGCGACCTTCCCGACCCTGCAGGGACAAGAGATGGCCGCCGAACTCCAGGATGCTTTCCACGCCAGTCTTGTCACGCTGCCGCCGCCTCCAGTGCCCGGTGCGTGGGAGACTTTGCGCACGTGCCTGCAAACGTTGCCCACTGCGATAGTGACGTCGAGCCAGCGGGAGAGCCTGGAGGTTGTTTTGGCCCACGCAGGGGTGGACCTGGGGACGCTCCTGACCATCTGTGCCGAGGACGTAGAGCACTCGAAGCCGGCACCGGAGGGATATCTGGCGGCTGCTGCTGAGCTCGGCGTTTTGCCGTCACGATGCCTCGTTTTCGAGGACAGCATGGCGGGCTTGCGCGCAGGCAATGCGGCGGGCATGACGACCATCGCCATCGCCCGTGACCGGGGCGCTGCCGCACGTGAGCAGCTCGAAACTGTGGCGACGTATGTGGTATCTGACTTCACTGAGCTCCCGAGTGGCCTCTTCATCGGGGGGTCATCATGAGTGGGGAGAGGGGAGCTGCGCAGACGCGCACCGTCAAGGTCTGGCGCGCCCGAATCCTCGGTACGACCTGGCTCTCCTACGCCGGCTTCTACTTCTGCCGGAAGAACTTCGCCATCGCCAAGACCTCGATTCGGGATGCCTTCGAGGTGACGAACTCGGAGGTCGCCCACCTCTTCACGGCCTATCTGGTTGCCTACATGCTGGGGCAGTTCCTGGTGAGCTTCCTCGGGCGCCGAACCGCGGCGCGTCTGCTGCTCCTCACGGGCATGGGCGTGACGCTGCTGTGCAACCTGGTCTTTGGCTTCACTGTGCTGCTGGGCCCGGCTGGCTACTGGCCGATGCTCATCTTCATGGTGGTCAACGGCTTCGCCCAGGCCACCGGCTGGCCAGGCAACGTCGGCGTGCTCTGCAACTGGCTGAAGCGCAGGGAGCGGGGCAAGACCATGGCAATCTGGGCGACCTCCTACCAGCTCGGGAGCATCCTCGCCAAAGCCTTCGCCGCGTTTATGCTCGGCGCGCTGAGCCTGACCTGGTCCTTTTGGGGCGCTTCGGTCGTGATGCTCGGCGTGTGGGTGCTCTTCTTTCTCTTTGAGCGGGACCAGCCTGAGGACGTCGGACTCCCGCCCATCGTCGAGGAGGTGGAAATCGAAGTCCCCGCGGGCCAGGCGGACCCTGTCAGCCGCGGCGGCCTCGGGTGGGATCGAGGGGTCATGACCACCATCGTGATGATGGGCATGACCTATTTTGTCTTCAAGTTTCTGCGCTACTCGCTGGATAGCTGGTCCCCCCTCGCCGTGGAGGGGCTCTTCGGCCTGGAGCCGGAGCACGCTGGGTACATCTCTACCCTCTTCGACTGGGTCGGCTTCCTCGGTGTCCTGCTCGCCGGCTGGGCCTCGGACCGCTTCTTCCGGGGGCGGCGCTACCAGATGATCGTGGGCATGACCTTCGGCATGGTCTGCGCCTTTGTGTTCCTGGCCACGGTCGGGGTGGATTCCCTCTGGCTCTTTGCCATGGGCCTCTCCTTGTGCGGCTTTATGCTCATGGGCCCCGACTCACTCATCTCCGGGGCCGGTGCCATCGATGTCGGGGGACGCTCCGGGGCCGTCGTTGCCGCCGGTCTCATCAATGGCCTGGGATCAATCGGCCCGATCTTCCAGGAGGAGGTCATCGGCTGGCTCCTGGATAATCACGGGATCGATATGGTCCTTCGTCTGCTCATCGGGATCAGCCTCCTGGGTATCATTGGAGTAGTCGCGCTGGCCGTCCGGAGCCGGCGCGGCTTGTCTAGTCTATGAGGGGGATATGGGTAGTGTGAACGATGGTGTCGGGCATCAGGCTTCAGGAAATGAACGAGGCGAAAAGAGGGTGTGCGAGTGAAGAAGAGCATCCTCGGTTTTGAGATCGAGGCCCACCCGGTAGTTTTTCCGGTGGGGGCCGGGTTGATCGTGCTCTTCGTGGCGCTGACCGCGCTCTGGCCTCGACGCGCACTCATGCTATTCGCCGCGGCCAAGGACTTGATCGCCGAGCACTTCTCTTGGCTCTACGTCTTCTCCATGACCGGCTTTCTGATCTTCGCCCTCTGGTTCGCGCTTGGTCGATTCGGGCGGCTCCGACTGGGCCGGGACGACGAGAAGCCGGAGTTTACCAGGATGTCGTGGTTCGCCATGCTGTTCAGCGCGGGGATGGGCATCGGCATGCTCTTCTTCGGAGTGGCGGAGCCGCTCTTCCATGCGGTGGCGCCCCCGGTAGGCGAGGCCGGTACGCCGGAGGCGGCGCGGCAAGCGCTGGGCATCACTCTCTTCCACTGGTGCCTCCATCCCTGGGCGTTGTATGCCGTCGTCGCCCTTGGCCTGGCCTGGTTTTCGTTCCGGCGCGATCTCCCCCTCTCGTTTCGCTCCGTGCTCCATCCTCTCCTGGGCCGGCGGATCTACGGTCGTATTGGCGATACGGTGGACATCCTGGCGCTTCTCGCTACCCTCTTTGGGCTTGCCACCTCCCTCGGCCTCGGCGCGAAGCAGGTGAACGCCGGGCTCTCCGTGGTCTTCGGGCTCCCCCAGGGTACTGCCGTGCAGGTGGTCATCATCCTCTGCATCACCGCCGCTGCCGTGGCCTCGTTGGTCTCAGGCCTGGGGGCCGGTATCCGTCGCCTGAGCGAGATAAACATGGGCATCGCCGGGACGCTGTGTCTTCTCGTCTTCGTAATGGGGCCCACCCTTTATCTCGTCCGGTCGATTCCTGCGAATGTGGCCGCCTACGGCCAGGAGTTGGTACGCCGTGCGCTATGGACCGGGAGCGGCGACGAGGCAGGCCAACAGTGGCTGGCGGGCTGGACCGTCTTCTACTGGGGCTGGTGGATCGCCTGGTCTCCCTTTGTCGGAATGTTCATCGCGCGCATCTCCCGGGGACGGACGATTCGGGAGTTCGTTCTCGGCGTCCTCCTGGTCCCCTCGACGGTGGCCATTCTCTGGATGACGGTCTTCGGAGGGGCAGCGATATTCCTCGAGGGCTCTCCCGACGAGCCAGGGGCCCGCACCTCCCGGGAGGTTCTTGTGAGTGATCCCGAAACCGGTCTCCCAATGACGGAGGGTGGGGGACTCATCGCCTTCGACGCGCCCGGGGTAGCATCACCAACGGCGATTCGGGTTCTCAATGAAGATGGCCTCGTCTCCGCCTCACAAAACACCCCGGTGGTCTTTGAACGGGGAGTCCTGGTTGAGCAGAACTCCGGGGCCCCCTACGCGCCTGTTCCAGAGGAGATCTTCACGGGTCGATTCCAGGCCGAGATCCGGGAACTGACCATCGGAAAATACCTGACCATGCCGGTCCTCAGTGCCTCCCGGGAGTATCGACAGGACACCACGGCCACCGCTCTCTTCGTCCTCCTCCAAACCTATCCCCTCGGTTGGCTAATGGTTATCCTGGCCACCATGAGCGTCATCCTCTTCTTCGTGACTTCATCGGACTCCGCCTCTTTCGTGGCGGACATGATTGCGTCGGGTGGGAGCCCCGACCCAACCCTGGGCACTCGTCTATTCTGGGGAATCCTGGAGGGGGTGTTGGCTGCCGCCCTCCTTGTCGCCGGGGGCCTCACCGCATTGCAAACCGGGGCTATTGCTCTGGGCCTGCCCCTCGTCATCATCATCGTGGCCTTGTGCGTCGGGCTGGTAATCAGTCTCCGACAGGACTCGGGAATTGATTGAGCAGCTTTGCGGGTGTGGGTGGTGCGACCGGCGGCCATCGCAGTGTTTGAGGCCTACCCAGCGAGACCCCTCCTCGGCCTGCGAGTGGCTCTGCAGGCCGGTCCTCCCGGGGGAGGACACGAGCTTGCCAAGCAAGGGGGCTGATGTGTTGGGTGGTAAATTGGCGGAGATGCATCGGTCTACCCTAGGGTCGAGCGGAAGCTACTGCAATGACAGGCGTTTCTTCAATGTTATCGCCAGGTTGCAGGTTGCTTCCGGCCTACATCAGCACGCATGAGCATACACGGAGTGGGGGCAGCAGGCGTGGGTGGTTCTCCATCTGACCATTTGGTTCGAACTGCCGTGGGAACAGACGCTTTGCTCGACATGGTGCCCTCCCGTTCGCCTCCCATCGGGAGTCCGCGCTTGCGTTTTGGGGACGGTCTACTTGACATGATGCCCTCTCGCACGTCTCCTACGCACATTCCTCTGCCACGGTCATTACTTACAGCGCAACTGCCTCCTCTCCTGAAAAGTGAGTTGACAAGCCGGCGTGCTCAGACTAGCCTCAAATCCTATCTGCGCGCAGATGGCGGTGGGTTGGATCATGAAGAGGGCAGCAACCAGAAAACACGGAGCATTGCCACGCCGAACAGGTATGACCTCGGTAGTTATGTTCGTACTTGCTGCATGGTGGGGTGTGTTGCCGGTTCTCTCTCCTCTTCACCAGGCTTTTTCTTCACACGCCCATCGGTTTGATCCGGTTTTTCAGCGCTTCGAAGATATTCAAGTCAAGGACGATGGGCGGGAAGATGAGGGCACCAGGCTCCCCGGCAGCCGAGGCGACGGATTGACGCGCAGAAGTGTAACCAAAGTAGTCCTCACTCCTTGCCCGGCCTCCAATTCGTTCATCCATCACTCCGCCGTATCCTCCAGAAACACAAGTGTAGCTTTCCAACTGCTCGACGAACCCTTCGACGGCGGCCGGCAGGACGATGAGCACCATCTCTTTTCAGTCCTGGCAAGCGCCCCGAAGCACTCCCCGCCTTTCGCTTCCTGACGATATTTGCCACAGAGTAGAGTGACGAGGCTTTCTTGATGCTCGTTTACTCCTAGCGGTTCGATGATCCGTGGTCTCAGGCGGTAGTAGATTGGTTGCAAACCTTGGAAGCCAGGCAGTGGTAGATGGAGCAGGACCGGCGGGAACTTCCGCCGTGCTGCTTGACTTCGTGCCTGAATATGTGTTAGACACGCCAAACAGTGGAAGTCCGTCCAAACTGGCGGTCATCTGGAGAGGAGTGATGCCTCTACGAAGCCTGCTCGCAAGCCATCCTCCACCGACCTGCGCAAGGGATGGGTTAGCGATTGATGTCTTGGGGAGGTAACATGTTGAGCCGCAAAGACGACGGCCAAACCGTAGTACTGGGAGCAGGCGCGGCGGGACTCACCGCGGCCCTGGAACTGGCCAACAACAATCAACCGGTGACTGTAGTCGACCTTGAGACTTCCCCCGGGGGACTCTGTCGAACCGTTGAAAGAGAGGGGTGGCGATTTGACCTGGGTGGGCACCGGTTCATTTCCCGGGACGAATCCCTGGTTGACAGTGTGAAGGAACTGCTGGGCAGCGATTTGCTCGAGGCGACCCGGAGAAGCGTAATTCTATTGAACGGAAAGTGCTTTCGATATCCCCTTGAGCCGATGGATCTGGTACGTAACTTGAGTCTCTCGCTAGGGCTTAGGGGGTTTGTGGACTTCCTCCGTCAGCAGGTTGTAAACCGGCAGACGCACCATGAGCACGAGAGCTTCCGGCAGTGGACCATCGCTCGCTATGGAAGGACCTTCTACAACCTCTTCTTCGGTCCCTACAGCGAGAAGCTGTGGGGCATTTCGCCGGACCAACTCAGCAGCGATTGGGCGGGCCAGAGGATTTCGCTGATTGATCTTACGGATGTCGTATTGAGGTTGCTGGGGCTCAGACGGAATAGCACGAGAACCTATGCCTTGAGGTATTTCTACCCCCGCAACGGCATCGGACAGGTCTTCACGGCCATGGCTGACAGGGTGGTAGCGAAGGGAGGCAAGGTCCACCTGAGTACCCGTGTGGTTGGATTCAATTCCAGTCGAGGCAGAGTCGCCGAGGTCCAGCTTGAAAACGACCGGAGTTCTTTCACTCTTCCTTGTGACCAGGTCATTTCGACCATTCCGTTGCCGGACCTTGCCCTCATGCTTTTCCCGGATAGTCCAGACGTACAGGCGGCGGCTGCTCAGTTGGGATTTCGCGGGGTGCGCTTCCTGAATATCCTCCTGGATCGAGAAGACGTGTCACCAAATACGTGGCACTATGTAGCGGACCCCCGCTACCTGCCAACCCGGATTCAGGAACCTAAGCGGAGGAGCCCCTGGAGCGCCCCCCCCGGGAAGACTTCTTTGATGCTGGAGATACCGTGTGAAGTTGGAGGCGATGTCTGGGGTCAGTCCGATGAGACCCTACTCGACAGGTGTCTGGGCGACCTCAACCATCTTGGAATAGAAGTCGATTCGGATGTCCGCGGATGCTTCTCCACGCGAATCACTCACGGGTATCCGGTCTTTCGTCTTGGCTATCGCAGCCCCCGGGATCGCCTGCTGGCAGCGGTGGACCAGATTAGCAATGTGACCACTTGCGGGCGACAGGGTACTTTTCGCTACATATTCATGGATACGGCCATGCAGATGGGAATAATGGCTGCACGCAAGACCGTCGGATCGTGCACAACATCAAACAATGAACTTCAGAATTTGCATGACGAGAACAGCCTCTTGGAGTGCAAAGCAATAACCGCAGGATAGAGCGCAGGGAGATTAGAATGAGACGAAACATGAAGTCCGTAGGCCTCTTCACCACATTCGTTGCCGGGGCAGTGCTTTTGCTTACCTGGTTGGGGTGTGCCGGTAAGGGAGCAGACTACTCAACAATTGAAGTCCCGGTAGAGAACTCTTGTTCCGCCTGTCATGACGTTGAGTACAGAGATGATTTGCACGAGGCCATAAAGGCCCTTGACGATTCTCTCTTCACTGAGGCCAATTTCCCCGACTCCAACTTTCCCGACGGCCTGCTTGCTAAGACTGTGGAAGGCATGATCACTGAGGCCGACCCGGTGCTGGATGCAGACATGGACCCAGCCTGGCCTGTGCGCAAGGCCTGGATCATGCACGAGATGAACGAGCTGTACGTGCTGATGGACGAGGACCTTCCGCCGGATTACACGACTCAGGAACTGTTTGATGATTTCATCCTCCGAATCGAGGGTGAGCAGCCGGAGGGCTGCGAAATGGGCGAGAAGCTGGATCTTGGTTTCAATGGGGACCCAGAGGGTATGCAACCCCAGTGGGCCAAGAAGCTGTTTGAGCTGCTTGACCAGGACTTCGAGGAACTGACTGACGAAGACCGTCAGAAGATCAGGGACTATGTCGATAACTTGCTTCCGGGTGGGCTCAAGAGTTGCGTGGCCGGTGAAGGTAGCGCGAGCTGATTGACCATGGGATCGGTGAAGAGAGGAGGTCATCGTCCTGCGGGGCGAGTCGCAATAGTCCCTTTGCTGGCGGCACTGGCGCTGGTAGCCGGCCTGGTGTGTCTGGCCTGCGACGCCGGCGACGGGAGTTATCTAGACGAGAGCGGCCGCCCAATTGAGCATCCATATGCGGCAAGTCTCGGGTCAAAGATCGGCTCGGCTGTCTTTCCGCCCACCTACCGAGGCATCAGCTCGGGTTTCTTCGACCAGTTCTGCGCCAATTGTCATGGTGGTGCGGCCCCTTCCAAGGGCCTTGATCTTTCCGAGGAAGAGGGACACGAGCAACTCGTCGATATTCCGGCAATTCAACGTTCTGCGTTGGACCGGGTTACGCCGGGAGATTCGGACAACAGTTACCTGATCATAAAGATGGAAGGCGGTCCAAACATGGCCGGGAGACGCATGCCCCGCGGTCTCCCACCAAGACCACAAGAGGAAATTGACACGATTCGTATGTGGATAGACGAAGGTGCTCCCAATAACTAATGAACGACAGACAACTACGACCGATGCCCTTGTTGGGCAGTAAAGAGCTTCCACATGTTGGGATTCTGGTTATCCCGACTCTTTTCGTGGTAATCGCCTGCATGCTCGTTTCACCGGGCCGTGCAGAGCCATATTTTGCACAGCGGGAAGGGTACAAGTGCTCCGTCTGCCACGTCAATCGGACGGGCGGTGGAATGCGAAACGCTTTCGGGTACCAATATGGTATCACCCATCTCAACGT
Source organism: uncultured Myxococcales bacterium (assembly GCA_964522395.1). GTDB lineage: Bacteria > Myxococcota_A > UBA9042 > CAIXZC01 > CAIXZC01 > CALGBT01. The sequence continues at coordinate 12,306 of CAZFVN010000010.1, read as the reverse complement.
CTTTGCCACTTCGCCGGAGGACGAGGTCAAGAGTGAGGCCAATCCTTCGGCCACAGATGGCTGGATAGGTCGTCGGCGCATAGATCCCAACTTGACCGATTATCTTGCTGTTGGCGCGAACTTGCGATTTACCAACACCACCTCTTTTGCCGAGCAGGTGCACAACACCTTCGAGATTCCGGAAGCAAATCTCTATCTTCGGTTGCGTGCTCTTGACCATCTGACCGCCTATGTCGATCTCTCAGTGGCCGAGGGTAGTACCGAAGCTCGGGAGACTTTTGTGATGTTGGACGAGTGGGGCGGGTTAAGCCTCAAGGCCGGCTATCTACTTCTCCCTTACGGACTCAGAATATGGGGCGAAGAGGAGTTCATTCGTAGGGAGACCGGTTTCAACTATGCTTCTCCCGACCTGGGGGCGGAGCTCGGGTTTGAGAGGGGTCCGTTCAGTGCTTACGTGGCGGTTAGCAACGGTGCTGGGGGGGGCCAGGATTCGGATGTGGACAAGCAGGTTTCCGGGTTGACCGAGCTCTCATTCAAAGTTGCCCGCATCGGTCTGTCGGGTAGCTACAATCGCACCAGGAAGCAGAGCGTGCTCTTTGGTGGAGCCTACCTTGGCCTTACTCTGGGGAGACTCGCTCTGCTCGTTGAGGCGGATCTGATTCGAACCACGTTCACTGAGGCAGACGCGGTGGTCTCCGGTTTGGTCGGCTACGGTGAAGCCAACTTCCTGCTGATGCGCGGGCTGAATCTCCAGATGGGATATGGCTACCACGATCCGGCGCTGGATGTAGAAGAGAATCAGCGCATGCATTTCTACGGAGGAATCGAGTTTTTTCCTATTCCTTCCGTAGCAACCAGGCTTCGATATGACATTCGGCAGAGTGTGCCCCAGGACGAAATAGGGAATGCGGACATTTTGCTTTCTGAGTTGCACTTCTTCTTTTAGGCCGAGGGTAGGGGAATCATGAGCGAACGTTTCATTTCAGGGATGATGGCAATCCTGTTCGCGGCGACTGCGGGGTTCTCCTGCGGACCTGCGGCGACTCCCGAGATCCAGGCCGGCACTGTATATCGGGAGTTTCCCGGCGACCCGGATCGAGGAGCCGTCGTCTATCGGAAGTTCTGCTCTACATGTCACGGAGTTCGTGGAGACGGCAGAGGCGAGGCGGCCCCAGCAATGGCAGTAGAACCGAGGAATTTTACCCGGGGTGTTTACCGCTACCGGTCGACGCCGAGCGGTTCTCTTCCCCAGGATCAGGACCTGATCCGCGCGGTTGAGCGTGGGTTTCCCCAAACCTCTATGCCGGCCTTTGGTGGCCATCTGACCAGGCAGGACATATTGGATGTAGTGGCCACTCTAAAAGCGTTCAGCCCCCGGTTCGGTGATGAGGAGATCGATGACGCGATTACCATCCCGGAATCCGTCGCATACTCGAAGGAGTCGGTGGCGCTGGGCAAGGTACATTACGAGAAGATGCAGTGCGGCAAATGCCATGGTGAGACGGGAAAGGGCGACGGCTGGGGCAAAGATACGGACATGAAGGACGACCTTGGCAGAGTAATTCATGCCCGTGACTTCACACCCGGCATCTACCGCGCCGGCCGCACCAAAGAAGATATCTTCCGCATCTTCTCCACCGGTCTGGACGGTACTCCCATGCCCGGGTACGAAGAGAGTCTCAAGCCTGATCAAGTCTACCACCTGATCAATTATATGCTGTTCCTGGAGCAGAGGCAGGGGCTCTGGTACTGGCTGAGCAATCCGCCCACCTGGTACGAGCCTTTTGAGCAACGAATCGAGCCATGACCATGAGCCCGCAAATAAGTCCGGCGTCGCGTTATTGGCTCATGATGGGTGCGATGGTCGCTGTAGGCTGTCTGCTCAGGTTCGGGTTTTCGATCGATTACGCTGAGGAGGTGGACTCCATCCGCTTCCTTCTGGCCCTGGACGACTTCAATGTCGCTGCTCATCGGCCGCACTTCCCCGGATATCCCGTATTTGTAATTCTGGGGAAGCTGGTCTACTGGATTTTCGGCGACCCGGTCCTTGCCCTCTCCATTCTCTGCGCCCTTTGTGGCGGTTTGCTTCCCGTGCCGGTCGGTTCAATTGTGCGCAGTGCCCTGGGTGACCGAGCCGGTCTGTGGGCTGGCCTGCTGGTTGTGCTGAATCCTCTCCTCTGGCTCTATTCAACCAAGTTGTTGTCCGACATGCCGGGGCTTTTCTTTCTCGCTACCTCCCTGGCTTTGCTGGCGAAGAGCTGGCAGACCGGGAGCGATCGTCTGGCCTGGGCCGGATTCTTCATTCTGGGTTTGACCATGGGAGTCCGGCTATCTTACTTCCCGTTCGTCTTTTCGGCGATAGCGGTAAGTTGGTTTGTGCATAAGAGACTCGCCTCTCCGGTTCTATTCCTGTTCCTTGGCGGCCTGGCCTGGGCGCTGCCCTTCGTGCTCGCCTCGGGAGTCGAACCCCTGGCGAATATCGGAGCGGTGCAGACGACGGGTCATTTCACTCGTTGGGGGGGGAGCATTTGGACGCAGAGCGACGTCGTTGAGCGCGTCACAACCCTCTTCTGGCAGCTCTCTGCCCAGGGGCTGGGAGCCTGGTGGCCGGACCGTTCCTGGTGGTATCTGATCCCGACGGCCGGACTCATTGGTTTCCTGCTTATCCGCTTGTCCGGATCCAACGGCCCGCGGCTGCCCTGGGCCTTCTGGCTGATATGGACCTTGCCATATCTCCTCTGGATCTTCCTGGCGCAGAATATCACGGTCAAGACCCGCCATTGCCTTCCCCTCGTGGTGTTGGGGACCTTCTTTGTGGCGGCTGAGCTCGCTAGCCTGATAAAATGGAAGAATCTTGGTGCTGAAAGAGTGCGGTGGGCGCTGCCGGTGGCGGCGATTTGCGCAGTTGTGTGGCTTGCCGGCCTCGTGACCACTGGATTCCTAGTGGCCTGGGAGCATAAGGCTGTGCCCTCCAACGCCGTCTTGCTGTCGAAGGAAGTTGAGCAATTGTGCCAGCAGCAGAAGAAGACGAATTCTGCTTTCGTGGTCTACACGGCATCCATGCAAAGGCACCTGGAACGCCACGCCCCGTGCGCGGAGGTAGTCAGGATCCGCAGACTCTCCCATGCTCGACGAGAAGTTTCCGGACGGGCTCCAGACGTTGTGGCCTATGTCGTGTCGGATGTCCCTCGCGTCTCACGACTTCGCAAGCCGCCCGTGCGTCGATGGAAGAGAAGCCGGTACGTCCAGAATGCGAGGACCGATACCTCCCTATATCTGCTGAGAGGAGAGATGCATGACTGATGAGAGCGCCAGAACTCCGACGTTATTCTCCCGCCGAGACCTCTTGACGCGGACAGGATGGGGATTTGTGGCGGCCACTGCCGGTATCGTCCTGGCGGGTGCGGGCAGGCTACTCTTCCCTCGGGTGCGATTTCATCCCGCCACTACCCTGGTCCTTGGCAATCCGGAGAAATTCGCGGTGGGTGAAATATCGGAGGAGTGGAAGAAGAGTCACCAGGTCATTGTCGTGAGGGAGGAGAGCGGTTTTTATGCCCTGCGATCTTCCTGTACGCACCTTGGTTGCGTGCCAAATTGGCAGCCTGGCCAGAAGAAGTTCAAGTGCTACTGCCATGGCAGTGGATTTCGCATCAGCGGCGACAATTTTGAGGGTCCGGCACCACGACCGTTGGAGCGACTGAAGATCTTCCTCAATGAGGATGGTGAGTTGGTGGTCGATAGGGCCGTACGTTATCGCAAGGAGAGGGGAGAGTGGGAGCGCGAGGGGGCTTACCTGCGCTTCGGCTCGGAAGCATAATATGAGCGAAGAGAAGGGGAAAGAATCCCGGAACAGTGAGTCCGCCGGGACACAAGAGTCGATCACGGGTAGCGAGACCGAACGACCGGGTCTCTGGCAGGCTATCAGGGCCTCTATCTTCAGGGTGCCCAACGTCGATACGCCCAGAAATCGCAAGCGGATCATCCTGCGGACGGTGTGGTTTCACCTGCATCCTCCAACGGTTTCCCGCCATGGGGTACGCCTGGGGTTCACCTGGGGAGCCGGTGGTATCAGCTTTCTCCTCTTTCTCGTGACCGTGGTGACCGGTGTAGTGCTGATGTTCTTCTATCGCCCTACGCCCGAGTACGCGTATGCTGACATGAAGTACCTCGATTTCGACGTGCCCTTCGGGATGTTCAACCGCAATCTGCATCGCTGGGCGGCCCACGCCATGGTCATCATGGTCTGGGTCCATATGCTGCGGGTGTTCTTGACCGGGTCCTACAAGGCTCCTCGGCAGTTCAACTGGGTGGTCGGTGTTTTTCTGCTGACGTTAACCATGTTGCTGAGTTTCACCGGCTACCTCTTACCATGGGACCAGCTCTCCATGTGGGCCGTCACCGTAGGCACCAATATGGCCGGGGCGACGCCGCTATTTGGGCACGAAGGCCCCCTGGCCGAGTTCACCGGAGTTACCGCAGAGACCGATATCCGTGCGGCTCTGCTGGGGGACTCCGTGGTGGGGCCGTCTGCGTTGCTCAGGTTCTACGTCCTGCACTGCATCGCGTTGCCTTTGCTGATGGTCGTTGGCCTGATTCTCCACTTCTGGCGGGTCCGGATAGACGGCGGCATTAGTGGGCCCAGGCCCAAGGCGGGAGGGGGTGCAACTTGAAGACTTCCTTTCTCGAGATCCTTTTGAAGCCGGATAATCTGCCCATCCTGGCAATGATCCCCGCTGTTCTTGGTCTGCTGGCCTACTGGTGGTTCGTGGCGAGGCGCAATGACCGACTGTTGGAATCGGGGGGGCTGGAAGCGGTACAAGGCGACATGCAGGGCCCCCTTCCCGAACCGGATGCGGTAGCGGCAGGCGCGGTCCAGAAGAGCCGGGTTCACACCTGGCCGTACCTGGTTCGGATCGAGCTGGTGGTAGCGCTGATTGTGATGGTGGTGCTCACCGTATGGTCCATTCTGGTGGATGCGCCGCTGGAGCAACTGGCGGACCCTAACCGCACACCAAATCCAAGCAAGGCACCGTGGTATTTTGTCGGACTTCAGGAATTGTTGGTTTACTTCGATGCGTGGATTGCGGGGGTCGTATTTCCCCTGCTGATCATTGGTGGGCTTAGCGCCATTCCGTACATCGATATAAACAAGAAGGGGAACGGCTACTATGGCTTTCGGGAGCGTCGCTTCGAAATAGTCACCTTTCTCTTCGGTTTCCTGGTTCTCTGGGTCGGCCTGATCATCATCGGGATCTTCTTCAGAGGCCCCGGGTGGAACTGGTTCTGGCCGTGGGATGGTTGGGATACGAAGGTCCAGGTTGACAGTACGACGGTTAATTGGCCTGAACTCTTTGGCATTCAATCCCCGGTGGTCGCTTCCATCTTTGGCGGTGCCACTGTCTTTGGTTATTACGGGCTGGCCTGGGTCTATTGGTTTATCAAGCGCGGTACCCGGCGATTCACTGATTTGGGGAAGGCGCGCTACGCCATTACCGCATTCTTGTTCATGACGATGCTCGCGTTGCCCATCAAGATGGCTCTCCGACTGGCCTTTTCGGTCAAGTACGTCTGGGTTACGCAGTGGTTCAATATCTAGGAGGTTGGCGAAAGGTGCGGCAAGGAACCAGAAGACCGGTAGAGCAGAAGTGCTTTGGCGGGCTCTTTCTACTACTTGCCGGGCTCTCTCTGGCCGCGGCGGTCTGGACGGTTTGGGATGAAACGGAGACTCGTCGGCCCTGGAAGAGTATCCGCTCCCAGTTCAATGCCGTTGCCGCCCGTCTGGGCCAGCCACTGGTGCCCATCGAAATCGAACAGGTAACGAACCCTGACCTGGGAATCGTAGACCGCTGTCAAACCTGCCACCCGGCGATTGATCAGGCGGGTTTCGAGTCTGAGGAGCTGCCGTTGCAATTCCGCACCCATCCCCGTCGCAAGGAGCTGCTGGGCAAGAACCATCCCGTTGAGTCTTTTGGCTGCACTATTTGCCATCATGGCCAGGGGCCGCAGACCAAGGGGGTAGGGAGCTTGCCATTTGACCATGGCCGCAAGGATCCTTACTGGGAAAGGCCGCTGTTGACGGGCAAGTTGGTGCAGTCCACCTGTGTTCAGTGTCACGACCAGGAGTTCGAGATTCCGGGTGCGGAGGCCTTCAATAAGGGGCGGAGAATATTTGAAGATCGCCGCTGCTTTGGTTGCCACTCAACCAAAGTGTTTAAGGCCGAATACGAGGCTGGCCCCGACCTGAGCCAGACAAGGGAGAAGCACTCGCCGTACTTCCTTGAGGCGTGGATCCGCAATCCTGGGGAATTCCGGCCGGATACGCGCATGCCGCAGTTCTGGCCGAATCCGGTGGAGCCGGCCAGTGGGGAACCGTCGCCGGTGGGTAGTGAGCGCCACCAGGACTGGCAGAAGTTGAAGGAACAGGAGCCCCGGGCCATCGCGGCTTTCCTGGGCAGTGTGCCTGCCCCGGAACCGCTGGTCGGCAGGGAACCGGTCGGTAGTAACAGAGAAGAGAACGTCAACGCCGGCAAGCTCCTTTTCGATACCATCGGCTGTAGGGGTTGCCATCGTCTTGGTTCCGTTGCCAGCGATGGCGAAGCCGCATTTCCCGAAGCCCGCGATGGCGAAACCGCATTTCCCGAAGCCCGCGATGGCGAAACCGCATTTCCCGAAGCCCGCGATGGCGAAACCGCATTTCCCGAAGCCGGCGATGGCAAAATGGCATTCCCCGAAGCCGACTTTGGCCCGCAACTGGACCGGCAGGGCGAGAAGTCCACTGCAACCTGGCTGGCCGCATGGTTGGCCAATCCCGGAAAGCTTAGACCTGCCACCAGAATGCCGGACCTACGTCTGACCACTAAGGAAGTCGACCAGCTAACCGCTTACCTGGTTTCCGTTCGAAAGGAGGGAGAGCCGGTGGCAAGCGGCCGTGGGTGGAGTACTGACAAGGCGCTCATTGAGGAAGGCAGGCAGGCCGTGCTGAAATACGGATGCTACGGTTGCCACACCATTGCCGGGTTTGAAAAGGCCGGCAGGGCCGGGCCTCAGCTTGACGATTTTGGCAGCAAAGCCCCCGACTCGCTGGAGTGGGGTAACGCACCCGCCCCTGCCGACGTTCCAACCTACCTGGGGAGGTGGACTTCCAACAAACTGATTTCGCCCAGGCGCATGGGCCGGGCGGGAATCGAGTTATTCATGCCCCACGACAATTTGTCGGCTGAAGAAGTTGAAGCCCTGAGCGTGTTGGTGTTGTCCGATCAGGAGGGTTTTGCGCCGGACGGATTCAGACGCAAACTGGATGCCAGGACACGTGCCTTGCACGAGGGCGAACGGCTGGTCCGGCAGTTCAATTGCCGCGGTTGTCATGAGATCGGTCGAGATGAGATCGAGGAACGGGACGAGGACGGAGAGCTGCTGGACATCCTCTACGTGCCCCATGGTGGTGAGCTGCGCAGGCTCTACGATGACCCGGCCATGGCCCCGCCGTCGCTGACCTTTGCCGGGGAGAAGTTCCAGTACCCATGGCTGTATGAGTTCCTGGGCAAACCGACCACTGTTCGCACCTGGCTGGCGGCCAAGATGCCGACCTTCAAGTTGAAGCCGGGGCAAGCCGAGAGCATCATCGAATACCTGGCTCTCAGAAATGAGCAGGAGTATCCATTTGAATCCCTGGAAGTGGCCGATATCGACGAAGCTCACCGTGACGATGCAATCTGGCTCTTCGACAAATTGCAATGCTTGAAATGTCACCAGGTCTCGACGATGAAGGCGCTCGCTCCGGCAGAGCGAGCGCCGGATCTGGCGATCTCCTGGAAGCGATTGAAGCCGGGCTGGCAGCGCAGGTGGCTGCTTGTGCCGCACATCATCCAACCGGGAACAAAGATGCCCACCCTCTTCCCCCTCGAAGATGATGATGTGCCCGATAGTTACACAACTCCCTATCCCGAACTACTGGGTGGCACGGTTGACGGTCAAATCGACGCGCTGGTCGCCCTCACAATGCTATTTGGACAGGATTACAACCTGAGTTTGACACTGGACAAGCTCAATGAAGCCAGAGGAGATAAGAAATGAAACCACTTCAGATGATGGCTGTGGCTGTTTTGCTCATGATTCCCGTTACCGGTCACGCGTACGAAACCATTGCAGTTACTGACGGTGGCAAGGTCAGCGGGAAGATCACGCTGAAAGGTGAGCCTGGGACTTCGTCAAAAGCGGAGTTTCCCACTGACCTCAACGCTGAGGATGCGCATTTCTGCCACGGCGTGCGACCGCTGGTTACCCCCTATTACATCGTCGACGACAAGCAGGGGCTGAAGAATGTGGTTATCTGGTTAGAAGGGGTTACCAAGGGAAAGAAGCGGGAGAAGAAGATGGGCTCGATGGTCAATAAGGACTGCCGGTTCCTTCCCCACGTCCAGACCATTGATCGGGGAGCAAAAGTGCTAGTGGAGAACCATGACCCGATCCTTCACACCACCCATCCGATCTTCGTCAAGAGCAAGGTCACCGCGTTCAACATCGGGATGCCCAGAAAAGGTCAGAAATCCAAAAAGAAGATTCGTCAGGCTGGGGTCATGAAGGTCCAATGCGATTCGGGGCACACCTGGATGCGCTCCTGGATTCACAGCTTCAAACATCCTTATCACACCGTGTCCGCAAGCAATGGGACCTTCGTCATCGATGGAATTCCACCCGGCAAATACACCCTGAAGGTGTGGCACGAGTCGGCCGGCGTTCTCTCAAGAGCGGTGCAGGTGGGGCCCTCAGCCAGCGTTGAAGCCAATTTCATCATGGAAGTGAAGAACTAGCAGCAAGGGAGAACAATCATGAGAAGGATTCAATTAGCCATCGTCACCATGTCCATCCTGTTGATTGCCAACAGCGCCTACGCGGACCGGCGTAACTTCGCCTTTACCTATGAGCCGCGGACGATTCCGACCGGGCATGCCGAACTGGAGTATTACATGACGGGAGCGGTCAAGCACAATCGCCTGTTGGACGAGCACGTCTACGCATGGTCGCACCAATTCGAGGTGGAGTACGGTGTCTTTGACGGGTTCGACCTCGCCATGTACCAGATGTATAGTCCCTCCGCCTGGCAGGGATACAAGCTGCGGGCCCGCTACATGCCTTTTGCCCGAGGTGAGTTGCCCATCGATTTCCTCTTGTATCTGGAGTTCATCCAGTTGGCGAATGGTGATGTGGCGCTCGAAGAAAGGCTCGTTCTGGGGCGGGAATTTGGGAATCTGATCTTCGCCCTGGACACGATGTATGAGCAAGGCCCCTTAGACGGTGACATCGGTCAGAAGCTCAATACCTCACTGGCAGTGGGGTACGCCTTCACTCATTGGTTCACCCTGGGCCTGGAAACCCAGCTTCGCATGCAATGGGATCCGAAGTTCAACTACACCAGTGGTGGCAACGAACTGGAGTTCTCAGGGACTAAGATGTACACCGGTCCCTCGCTCTCTTTTGCCCAGGGGAAGATCTTCTGGGATGCTAGCTTCGGAGCCCGGGTCCAAGGGGACGAAGACGAGGCCAAGTATATCTTCAGAGTGTTGTGGGGTATCATGCTCTAAGGAGAGGAGGGTGCTGATGATTCCAAAGTTCAAATTGGTGATTCTGACATTGCTCACCATCTCTCTTGTTGGTTGTTCAATCAGGGCCATGCATCCGGGACATCGTCTGGTGGCACGGAAATGCACCGCCTGCCATATCCAGCCCGACCGCACCGCACTGAGCTCGATGGACCTCATCAAACTGCACGGTATCCATGATGGGAAGGTTGTGCTTGATGATGCACAAATGGCTCAAGTCAAAGCCTATGCCAGCGAAGGCGATCCCGTTGACAGTTCTGACGTTGTTTCCGACTAGACCTTGCGCATGTTGGGATAGAGTCCGCCAGATATGGAGAGATAGACTAGATGCAGTGCCCTGGCAATACATACAAGCATCCAAACCAACTCGCCGGACTTGGTCTTCCGAGGGCAGTCAGACATTATTCTCCCTCTGACCGTCGTCCCAGGCGGCACGACGTGGCGTCTTCTGGGTCAAGATACGCGGACATTACGGACTTACTGTTACCTTGACACTACACTTCTTGGGCAGTTTCACCTCAAGCCACCCATTGCCCCTGGTCCGGAAGGTGATGAAGCGGTCAAGTTCCACCATTTCGGTCCACGGAACAAAGGAATGATCAGGGTGTTCTTGACGGATCTTCTTTTCGGCCAAAGCCAGTTTTGCGTCCGTCACTCTATACTCGAATGACCCGCAATGCTGTACCCCAACGGAGAATTTCACTTTGCCACCGAACTCCACTCCCTCCTTTCTGTTCCACACGCCGACAATACCTGGCCCAAAATCAAACCACGCGGCATCTTCGGTCGGACCGGGATAAGCCACCATGTCGAAATCGTGCTCCTGTTCTTGTGCGGCGCTCGCTGATTCAGCGCTGTCGGCAGCGTCCGAAGAGTCCTTACAAAGCACATTTCCAACTCTTCGCCAGTGGCCCCCAAGATCACTTGAAGCAAGAATCTCATAGCAGTTTGCTCTCTTCGCTACGAGCCGAAGCTCGGCTGGGCCGACGAAAGATAGGTCAAGTATTTGCTCTGCTTTGGTTCCCTTAGGAAGAGGCATTTCACCGAAGTCGGAGGTATCACCCGCCTTCTTGCTCGTGCAATGATTCGTAGGTGTGCCCACAATGCAAGCCGTCTGAGCGTCCCCGAAGCGTAATGCCGACGCCGAGTCCAGCTCGGAGATCGGCCAGGTGTTCAGACTGCTGCTGATTCGCACCAGTTTTGTATTGCAACTGCAGAAACAAGAAGAACAACAGTTGCCTGGTTCCCAGTCAACGCAGAGGTGCTGATTTAGCGCTCCGCACGAGCGGACAGATACAGAGAACCGAGACCGTACACTCACTGATTTGAGAGCCTTCCAGTTCTTGCCCCCGTCGACGGTGACATGGATGAGGACGTTGCTGTCTTCACACTCGGAGCGAGGTTTCTGGAGTTCTGCAACCAACCAGAAGTCTGCACCAGCGGCACCGACTGCCTCTATGGTCTTCTTGAACTGCCGGACCTTCTTCCATGTGGCTCCACCATCGATGGTCCTTTGGAGGGTAGTTCCTTTTGCCCTCAACCCCTCGTCGTGGGAAAACCATGCAATCCCATAGCGGTCCCTCTTCTTCCACGACGTGCCCGCATCACCCGACAGCCAGACCCGGTTGGCCGCTGTTGCCTCAAGCAGTCTGCCGGGTTTGTAGTCGAGCGCGATGATGTCGTCAGAAATCCCCGTATCTATCGCGTTCCAGCTCTGGCCACCGTCAGCAGTGCGCACGGCCACGCCTCCCTTCCCCATGGCCATGCCCTGGCTTTCATCTTTCCATGCTACTGCAGATAGCTCTAGATCGGCTATCCGAAGTTCTTTCAGCGACGATTCGTTGGGCTGGGAGGACCATACTTCGAGTTTGCCTAGAGAGAGAGCTCCCTCGTAGGAGAACGTTACTTTGCCCGTCGGCGGTGATGACTGACGCGTCATACCCAAAAACGCGCCATTCAGAAAGAGCCTTCCAAGTTCGCCGTCCTTTACATATTCAACTACTGCGTAGTCCTTGCGAAATGGAAGCGCACCCGGTAGCCGAAACTTCTTGTTTCCCAAATATGAATCGCCGTTGGTATGCAATCCGAAGGAATGCCCATCAACGCTGAATTTCATCGGCTTGCAGCAAGACGCTCGGTTATACAAGATGAACCTGGCGGTCGATTTCCCGCTGAATGTCAGACCTTCAATCCCAAGGTAATGGCTGCCTTCTTGGAAATTGGCGAGAGCGTTGCCGCCGCCAAACCAGTTGGACTTCGTCACGGCGAGAGTCTCACAGCCTTTCCAGCCGGGGGGGCGGTGACCTTCCTCAATGTTCGCAAAATCCTCTGTATAGATGAGGCGGCCGTTGGGCCTAACGTCAACCCCACTTGAATCTGCCTGGAACGGCAATAGCTTCAGCCAATGCATATCGTATGGCCTATCCGAATGAATCGTGAGCCAGCCTCCCGGTTCGAAATCTTCTTTCCTGATCATCGCTGCCCCAACACCACCGATTGAGAGTTGGAAGACCGGGCCCTTCTTGATGAGCTTTATGGTAGTCCTTCCTTTCAGCGAAAGTCCTGGCTTGTACTTCTGCATCTTGGAGAAGCGGAATGCCGAATCGCCCAGCCACGATTCTCCATTGGACTGTATGCCGAGGCTGAGGTTGCCTAGCTGTCGTTGTCGTACGTTGGCCATCTGAATCAGGTCGCCTGACGCCGGACA
>CAZFVN010000009.1:0-59909 GCA_964522395.1 uncultured Myxococcales bacterium | reverse complement strand
CATCACAACCCACGAAATTGCGGGACAGATCACCTGCGTACCGCAAGAATTCCACGAAATCGTCTCGAACCTGATCCAGAATGCCTATGATGCGACCCCCTCGGACGGACGTGTCAGCGTGCGACTGGGCGGAGACGCTCAAACAGCCACCATAGAAGTAGAGGATACCGGGGAGGGAATGTCCAAGGAGGTCGTTGACAAAGTATTCTCCCCGTTCTTTACTACCAAGGAGCCAGGCCGGGGAATGGGCATGGGAACTACTATCGTCTATCGCCTCGTCAAGAAGTACGGGGGGACTATCGACATCAATTCCGAAGAGGGTGTCGGTACCTGTTTCACAGTTGCTTTACCACGCCAGTCATCGGAGTGATCCGGGGAGGAACAAATGGCACTATTGAAATCGATTGCTATCATCATCGGGGTCCTCGTGGGGTCTGTCTTCATCTGGAAGTTTGCCGATGTCTATATTGACGTCAACGGCATCGAAGCCGACCTGAACTCGCATGCTGGTGATTTGCTGGTCGAGTGCATTGGCGACCCTTACTGTGAGGACGATATCATTGAGCAAATGGAGATGATTCGAGCGCACAATAGTCGCGACGTCGTCCTTTTTTACGAAACCCTCGACTACGCCGCGTCAGCGAACACAATCATGTTGGATGGTTACAAGACCGTCGACCTCTTCGTCAAGCAGTACGTCCACACCTTCTCCATCGAGGTGGACGTCTGGCGCTGACAAAGCAGGCATGATTGTGTGGCATTGAGCCAATCCCTCCCGTCGCATCGCCCCTAGGAAACCACCCACCAGCCAACTCCCACGTCCACTACAAGCGCAAGAACGTAGGCGAAGCTCAGCAGGTCTGGCAGCCAACTCTCAGCTCCGGATTGAGCAATCACATTCCGACTGGCTAAAATGAATGGTGCGAGCAAGACGATTGCAACGATTACCATCGGCCCTCCCGGGGGTACTACTGTCGCAATTCCTGCCGCTCCCGAAAGAAGTAGCAGGAGGATTCTCGCGGCGCGGGAATGGAGTTGGTCCCGGACCAGGGCCACGATGGCGGAGCCCAGAGGCCAGATCAGCATGGTCAGGGCGAGTAGAGCGGTGATGGGATTGATCCACCGACTCTCCATTCCCATGAGGCGCACCACAACTTGAGCAGGTTGGGCCCACGAGACTGCCAGCAGAAAAAGGTTCTCAGTCATCCCGGCGACGCCATCTGATAGTCTGCTGGCGACTTCACCGGGGAATAGGCCAAGGTGATGGCCGCTACCACCATTGGAGATGCCAAAGAGGAGGCCCTCCAAGGCCCCAGTACTGATGAACAGAACTCCCCGAACCAGTAGCGGGCCGACGGCGAGAGCCAGGCAAACGAAGGCCAGCGTGCGTCCCTTTGGCAGTTCTCTCCAATCCATCATCGAACCTTCCCCTTGACGTTGCGGTGGCGGTCTACCTGGCAGTAGTAGAGGCTGAACTTCACGGCGCTCTCTACTTGCTGACAGATGGCGGGCAAGTCACAAGAGAGGGGAGCCTCCAGGAGCAGTGCGAAGGGTGGCTCTGGCCACTGCGGACATGCTACTCTCGGACTGTCTGGAGATTCGTGAGCAATCAGGATGAAATCATGGCCAGTGTAGAGACGTGAAGTTCGCGAGGAATGCTCAACGGAAACTGGCGGATAGCTGCCTCCGCCCAGAGCGAGCAAGACCTGGTGCTGCACTCGGCCGCGGCCCACAAGGACCAGGGGAAGCGATTCCCTTTCCCCCTGAAGAACCCGGAAGCTACCCGTAAGCTGCGCCATTGGCGTCGCCTCGTGGACGAGATCGCGATGTCGCTCCATGGCCAGTCGGGGCTGCGAAGGAGAGCGGTAGTAGGTGGGAATCAGATATCCGGTACCAGCGACGGCGAGCACCATTAGCGAAATGGTGCCAATTCGACGAACGCGTGCCTCGCTCTCCAGTAGCCGCGCGGCGCCCGCTCCTGCCAGGAGCAGGACGACCGGCAGCGCTGGCAGCACGTAGCGTAGCTCGATGGGCATTGCCAGACCCAACAGGGGAGTTGCCAGGAGGGCACCTGCCGCGGCTAGCGCAGGGATTCGCATCGGCGCCGCCAGGAGCCCTGCGCCAGCGAGGAACCAGAATGCCACAAGCGAGAGGCCTCCGGGCGTAGCGATGGTCTTTAGTTCCGCCAGAACGAAAGGCAGGCCTGACGTGTAGGCCACCGCTGCGCCAGCCATCTTTTCGCCTGCGCCAAAGCCAAGCAGCGGTGCCAGGCCAATAGCGGCTAGTGCCAGCAGCCCTCCCAGCAAGAGCGTATGTTCCCATTTGCGATGATAGAGTAGAATCCCCACTTCGATGGCGAGCAACACAAAGCCGAGATAGTGGGTAAGCAGCAATAGCAAAGCTATTCCCACGTGCTGGATTCTCTTGCGGCGGGCGAAATCGGCGGATGAGTCACTGACTGAGGACCAGGAGTGGGTAAGGGAGATCAGCCACAACAGGGTCATGAGCGAGTAAGCTCGAACCGTCTGACTATGACGGATGTGCCAGGGGTGGATGGTGAGTAGTAAGGCAGCGAATGAAGCTCCCCAGATGGAAAGCCGGCGGCGCCCGATGAAATAGAGAGCGGGCACGGTGGCCACACCGGCCAAGAGCGGAATGAGACGTGCCGCGACGGGAGTTGCTGTGACGCTCGTGCAGAGCCGCACCAAGAGACGGAAGAGTGGAGGATTGAAGGCCAGGTCGAGGTGAATCGTCTCCCAGAGACCCAGCGCTTGAAGATGCATCGCTTCGTCACCTGAGAGGGGCTGGAGGGAGAGCGTCGTAATCCGGAAACCCAGGGCCAGGGCAGTCAGCAGCAGGGGAATGAGAAGATCTGCTCTCAGTCGACCCTGGGGCAATTCACCTACTCCTGGTTGATGAGATAGCAGACCATCTTGGAGCCCATCAGTCCGCAAAGCACGCAGTAAGAGGAGTTGCCGAGGTGAGGATTAGGCATCTGAACGCATTTGCCTTTGCCCACGGCAGATTCGCACTGGTAGTCATATTGGGCAAAGGCCTCGTCCACCCGCTGCCCAACGCAGTACTTCTCCTCGATAGGCGTGAAGGCGTTGATCTCTTTGGCCGGAATATCGTCCCAGCGGCCACCACCCACATCCATGGATGGGTCGTTTCCGTCATCAGAGCAAGAGGTCAGAAGGAGCATAGAAGTAGTTGCCAGCAAGAGCAGAAAGCGCATGTTCAACCTCCGTTGGACGGCCCCAGCCTACACTTGTGTCAGTTCCAAAGCAAGCGCGCGCAAGTAGTGTCAAAGGTGTGGCAACGTTCTGCTATCCAACCATGTCTCCAATGTGGTACTCTGTCCTTTTTACGCCGTGCCTGCATCACGTTTTCTCGGGGGGTTCATGGTTTCCAGGTACTTTTCCACTCCACTAGACCATCCTCGCTCCGAGGCGTGTGGAGCCTGCGGCGAAGGTACCCCCGTGGCCATGAGCTATTGTGTCTGGTGTGGGGTCCACCTGGAGGAAGCTGAGTCTTACCGTGAGCATCGCGAGGAGCGCTCGGAAGTAGATGTCGACCGTCCCAACAAACTCGAATGGCGTCCTGTGCTCAAGCGGCGGCGGATTCGAACTCCCTTAGCGGCCGCCCGGACCCTGCTTGCCTACGAAGGGCTGATGGGGGACGACGAGCAAGAGGTGGTGCTCGGCTCGTTGGCGGAGTTGCCCTTTCTCCCTCTAGATTACCAGATGCGTGCTGCACAGACCGTGCTGGGCCAGATGCACGGGCGCGCCATCCTCGCTGACGAAGTGGGCCTGGGCAAGACCATCGAAGCTGGCCTCGTAATCAAGGAGTTGTTGCTGCGAAAGCTCTGCGAGAATATTCTGGTTCTCGTTCCTAGCTCCCTGGTGGAACAGTGGAAGCGAGAACTTCGCGAGAAGTTCGGGCTTGACGCCGCCACCCACGAAACACCCCGGTTCTGGCGTCGTCCTCTCCTGCTACTCTCGTTGACGAGGGCTAAACAAGGGGACATCGCACGCCGCCTGGGCCGCCGCAAGTTCGGGCTTGTAATGGTGGACGAGGCGCACTCCCTCAAGAACTCCAGGACTGTGGCCCACGGATTCGTCCGGGGCCTGCGCTCTGAGCGTTTGCTGCTGCTTACCGCAACTCCCATTGAAAATGACCTGCGCGAGCTCTTTAGCCTGTTGTCCCTGGTTGACCCTGCCGTCTACCCGACCTTCAGAAAGTTTGCTGGGGATTTCTTGGTGAGCCGGTTTCGGGTCAAGGATGTTACCAAGTTGAGGCACTTCTGTTCCCGGTACATGATTCGGAATCGTCGCAAGACGGCTTTCCCACAGATGCCCCCGCGCCATCCTCGATTGGTACGCTGTGCGGCCAGTGAGGAGGAGGCGGAGTTTCTCCGCAGGACGCTGGCTCTAGTGCGGAGCGTCTACTCCCGTTCCAGCGGCAGAGGGAGCCCCGGCAATGAACGGCGAGGGGCCACGGCGATGCTCTTTTTGACCCTTCTTCTCAAAGAGAGTTGCTCATCCCCCGACGCAGTGATCTCCACGGTCAGCAATGTCGTGCTGCCGCGCCTCGATGATGACGATGCGGCGCGTCTCGAAGAGGTGATCGAATTGGGCACCGGGTTACCTCCAACTGGCAAGATGGAAGCCTTCGTTCGGGAAGTGGAAGCGCTCCAGCCGGAGGCCGCGGTTGCCTACGTTGAGTTCTTCGCCACCCATGTGAGACTCTCCGCCCTATGCGCTGAGCGAGGCATCCCTGTTATTCCCTATACGGGCCGCATGAGTGCATCAGAGAAGCAGGAGCAGGTAGAGCGCTTTCGTGAGCACGGCGGGCTGATGCTTTGCACAGAGGTTGGCGGCCAGGGGCTGAACCTCCAGCACTGCCGCACTGTTATCAACTATGATGTCCCGTGGAACCCAATGCGGCTCGAACAGCGCATCGGTAGAGTTCATCGCTACGGGCAGGAGCAATCAACAAATGTGCTCCACCTGGTGACCCTCGGAACCTATGAGGAGCACGTCTTGGAGTTGCTCACTCGCAAACTGGAACTCTTCACCCAGGCGATCGGAGAATTGGAGGCCATCCTCTCCTTTGTGGAGGAGGAAGAGAGCCTCCAGCAGATGGTGGCCCAGGCCATTTGCACGGCCTCCAACGAGGATACGCTGGACGGTAACTTCCAGGCGCTCAACGACCATGTGGAGCAGGCAGCCCAACGTTACCGGAAGTCCCGTGATGCTACCTCGCGGTTGCTGGACGGGGAGGAGGCCTCATGAGTGGCAAGGATCTTCTGGTGGTTGCGGCAAAGGGGGCGGCCAACTCTCTTGGCGGAAGCTGCGAAGATGGGGCCACAGGGATCCTGGTGCGACTCCCGGGTGACGAACCAGCTATCACCCTCAATCCGGAGGATGATCCCGCCGCGATGGTGCCGCTTCATAGGTTGGCTGAACAGGTGAGACGAACCTCCGGGCGGGTCCATCTCGTTTCAATTCCACTGTCCGTAGCCGACGGGGTCCTTGGAACCCGGGATTCGGTTCTAGTTGTTCGCTTCGAGGCAACCTGGCATTCCGCCGTCCCCCTCTCCCATCGATTCGGCCTCGCAGTTCCACTTGATGGGGGTCACCTCAGGCCAATGAGCGCCACTGATTGCGCCCAACTCGCCGTTGCTGTGCGGGAGTCGAACGATCGAGTCGAAGCCTCCGTAATCGATCTTGCGTGGGAGCGAATTCTGAGCGGGGCGGCCAAGGAAGTCGCCTCCGGCACCGCTGAAGCAAAGGCGAAACTGATGAGTCTCCAGTCTCGCCGACGACGAGATATTGAGGCGGTCTTCAGGGCCCGCCAAATGAGCCAGGATGACATTTCAGGAGAGGGTGATGAGGGTGCAAGTGCCGCGCTGCACGAGCGTGAGCGTAGCGCCACACTTGACCATGCAGAGGCTTACTATGATCCAAACCGGCTAGGGGTAGAGATGCGCGTTACTCTGGCCATGGTTATACATCCCCGTGCTCTTCGCAGGAGGCGACGCTCAGTTGAGTAAAGCAACGCAAAACGACCTGATGGGAGGCCCCCTCCTCCCCACCTGTTCCCGTTGCGCTAGCCTGGTGGTGACCGCTTTTTGCGGTCGCTGCGGCGAGAGATTCGAGAAGCCTGGGCCCGGCGCGTGGTTTAGAGTCCAGGTAGAATCCACGGCCAAGCGGACGGCGATTGAGGCCACTCAGTTGGAGAAATACCCGGGAGAGGCGGAGCGGGTAGGTGCCCGTCAGACTCTCACCGTCAAGAATGCCTCCCACATCGATTGGTTGCGGACCAGGGCCCCCCGTCTTCTCGCCATGCGCAATAGCGTGATCCTCGCGCCTGGCGGCCGGCGCATTCCAAGTGCCGACCCCGTTTACGCATGCGCGATTGGCGTGATGGAGAGTGGCATCCGCGGCTGTATGACCCAGAAGGCGAGACCGGCTCATTGCGCCTTCGAGAGCACTATCCTGCCTCTCAGGGAGCCAATGAAGTCCCATAGCCTCGCCGATCAACTTGGCGAGTCGGGCCGCGCCGACCTCGCACAGGAGCTCGTCATCGGCGCTCTCTCCCAGTTGCACCGGGAGGGTCTCAAGGCTTACTGCCCGCTATTTGGGCGGGTTTTGAGGCTGGAAGAAGCCGATGTCAAGGAGTTGCCCCATCTAATTGCCGCCGCGCTGGAGGCTGCCGCGTCATCCCCCCGGTTGCTTCCCATTGCCGATGGTCCGGCGCTGCCCGTCAAGCAGATGGATAGCCCTCCAGCAAAAGCTGGGAGCGCGTTGCAATTGGCCCTTACTCTCAGACAACGGGAGCGGGCAATTCACCCGAGGGCTGACGGCCCGTACGACTCTGTTGACCAGATGGCGGGGGCGGTTGTCTGCCGCTTCGCCACCGACTTACAGCAGCGAATGGTCGATGTTGTCACCCCCTCTCCAGACGGGGAGATGGGCAAACGACTCTCGCTGCAAGCCGACGACATAGACATTCATCGCAGCGGCCTCACGGTCCTGAGAGTGGAAAAGCGGGCCATTCAAATAGCTGATCATATGAGCGGGGAAGAGTTTGTCGGAGGCTGGCAGGGTGGACTCCTACCCACCGACGTCCGCTGGCGGGTGAAACGTTGGCGGACCGGCTGGTACTGGGTTTGGAGCGATGCCGGATCCCTCTTCCTCCTGACCCCGGAGCGCGGCTGGTTGCTCACCGCACTTTCCGGAGAAGCCCGTGGGCTATCGGCGAGACCCAACCATGAGGAGTTCTCCTCGGTCAAAGGGGTGGTGCGAATTGGCAAGGAGGTCGCGATTCTCTCTGCCGGTGGCCACCGACTCACATTCCTGGCTCACAAGCTCGACGGAGTTCCAGTGGGAGAGCCCCCACTGAAAATGACCCGGGACCTCATAATACCACATCCGGCGCGAGCAATTGGTCTGGGCAAGGGCAGTCGGCCCCTTCTGCTTGACGACGCGCTTGTCTACACAGTCGACCCTCGTGTCGGCGAGGTCCATGTGCTCGGGCCACTGGCTGACGGCTCTCGCCCCTCGATCTTTGGTGGTTACGTTGTCTCAGAGGCGTCGTCGGGGACCAGCCTGGTCGGTCCCGGGCATCTGCAAGGCGGACTAACCTGGACCCAGATGGAAGTCCTGCTTCGACAAGCTACCGAGCGCCGACCAAACGTAGAATCATGGACCCTTCTCGATCGGCAGGGTCGTTTGCCGCACCGCACCACCTGGGGCGGATAGACGGGCCTGCGCAAGTGCACCCCATCCATTCTCGCAATGCTGCACTGTCTCTACCCTCCGTACCGCCGTTGTCGGTGATGATGGTCGACGCGGTGTTTGTCCGCCGTCGCCCCGATGATACTGCGTCGATTCCAAGCATGTTGAGGCATACCACAACGAGGGCGAATGCGAGACTGGCCGGGCTATGGCGTGATTCCTTCGGGGTCAGAAATGACCCCCTCAGACACCATCAGTTCGAACCATCCATACTCCTGCAGCACGATTCGAGACCTGGTCAAATGAATGGTTCGCAATGACGCTGACCGAGGAGGCCCAAAGGGCCGACGAGGGAATCACGCCATAGCCCCGCCGGGGTGGGATATGACGCTCAGATAGTGAATGACATCTTCCGTAGGATTTGCCTTTGTACCACCAGGCGACGGCGGACCAATATTACGTCGACCGACATCTCCAAAACAAGGTGTCCCATTTCACTAAAGGCGGCACATGCCGATGCCTGCGGGCATCAGCCCGACACCGCCTTTGTCTTTTCCGACGTGTTCTGTTCCCGAGGCTCGACGCCCCCCGTCGGTTTTGGTCTGACCCCATCTTTTGCCCAGCACCCAAGAACCGCATCAATAATCTGCTCGACGAAGCGGGGTCGAAGCAGTATTGTGAGAACTGTCGTAAGACTGAACAATTGGCTGCGGACAACAGGGGCGCCGGACTACCGAATTTGCCGGTTGGGGCTGTGATTCGCTTGTCAGCAGCAGGAACTGGCGGTGCCGGGTGTTCGCCGGGATTTGAGGTAGTTGGATGCGATTGTTTGCACGGGCCAAATCTTACACCCCACTCTTTGCACATCTGCTCACCTTGCTCTTGTTCGCACAGACCGGCTGCATCCGCGACTACAATGACTTCCTAGGTGTCAAGGATGCCGACAGGAGCCATGTTGCCGATGCTGGCCTCACGGACCAGCACAAAGATGAAGTCGGAGTGCACGTCGTTCTTCCGGACATTCAGCCTACTGGCCTCGACGTACTTGACCTGGTTGCTACGGCGGAAGTCGATGTAACGAGGGCATCGGATGTGGATATTGGTGCGATTGTAGATGAGGACACGCAAGACCTAGTGGACCTGCCCGTTTCGAAGTGCGGGGACAGCGTTTGCAGTGGCCAGGAAACATGCGCCAACTGCCCCGACGACTGTGGCGATTGCTGCGGCAACAGTGCTTGTGACAACGGGGAAACATGTGACCTCTGCCCGGCGGACTGCGTTTGCCCTCCGGGGCTCGAATGTGTGGACGGAGCTTGCCAGGCGTGTATCCCTGAGGAGTTGGATGTGTGCTCCACTCTCCAAGGCGAGTGCGAGATAGGAACCTGGGAATGCCAGGCGGACGGGAGCTGGGGCGACTGCTCCGGGGTCCTCCCTACGGACGAAATCTGCGATGGCAAAGACAACGACTGCGACGGAGAGACGGACGAAGGCGACCCGGAAGGGGGCGAGGCTTGTGGCAGTGACACAGGCGAGTGCGTTGCGGGGAAGCTCACGTGCATCAATGATAGTCTGGTTTGCCACAACGAAGTCCCACCGACCGACGAAGTCTGCGACAACAAGGACAATGACTGCGACGGCGAGATCGATAACGATTTGGCCGCGGACAAGTACGAAGAGAACGGCTCTTGCGACCTGGCTAGCGATCTGGGCGAACTCGAGGAGGGGGCGGAGACACTGGCGGTCATGGGAACGTTGTACAAAGACGGTGCGGCAGACACTGACTGGTACAAAGTGCATTTTAACGAAGCTTCGGACATAATCCCACCTTGCGGGATGAGCGTAGAGGACATGTGCTACTTCCTGACCGTTGTCCTGGAGCCGTCCGCAGGAGTGAACCAGGAACTTTGCGTGAAGTTGGAAGATTGCGGAGAGCCCCAAACGGGAGATTGCGTAGGCGCAGGCAATGCGATTCAGATCCAATGGGAAGGGGTTTTCGGCTTGGCCGACGATTTGGACCTTTTCCTATGGGTTCATTGCGGCCAATCGTGCGCTCCGTACATTATCAATATCACTCCCGGTGGTGTCTGCCCAGAGGATGGCAAGTGCCCAGGAGATGCGTGATATTTCGTATTGCGATAAGCGGCGAGCAAGGGCCAATTGTAGCGAGAACTGTCGTTGACGCTATTGCTCCGTCATTACCCATCCGTCACGCCAACCGTAAGGAGACCTGATCAGTCCACTCGCCAGAATTCTTTCTTTGAGCGCGCGTATGCGTTAGAATAACAAAACTCGGTTGTGAGCGGAGAGGATGGAGAAGTATTGTCCAAAGTGTTTCACGAAGTATCCCCACACAGCAAATCGCTGTCCGCAGGACGGGTCTTTTCTGGTTTCGACCACTGACAAGGACCTGACCGGGGAAGTTCTGGACGACCGGTACACTGTGCTGGAGCGCATTGGGCGTGGTGGCATGGGCGTGGTCTACAAGGCGGAGCAACAACTCATCAAGCGCATTGTCGCCTTGAAGGTTTTGCGCAAGGATATCGTTCAAGACGAAAGCGCAGTGAAGAGATTCCTCAATGAAGCTCGGGCCATTGCCTCCCTGGACAGCCGCCACACGGTGACCCTGCACGATTTTGGTGTAACTCAAGATGGGCTGCTCTACTACACCATGGAACTGCTCAAAGGCCAACCGCTTACACGAATCATCAGAGACGAATCGCCCGTAGACCACGTCCGCGCCGCTGACCTCATTCTCCAGTCATGCCGCTCCCTGGAAGAAGCGCACGAGTGCAATATTCTCCACCGGGATATCAAACCCGACAATCTCTTCGTGACGGTAAAGAGAGGGCGGGAGCAACTAAAGGTCCTCGATTTTGGCATCGCTAAGCTCGTGGGCGATACGTCCATGGATACTGTCACCCGGACCGGGATGATCATCGGGACCCCTCAGTACCTGAGCCCCGAGCAAGCTCTGGGCAACCCGGTAGTCCCGGCCAGCGACCTCTACTCACTGGCTATCGTTCTTTACGAGATGCTCGCCGGTAAGCCCCCATTCGCCGCTGAAACACCCATGAAGACTATGTGGGCGCACATCCGCGATCCCATGCCCCCCCTCAGCGAGAGGAACCCCAAAGCCGAGGTACCGCGCAGCATCGAGGCATTTCTGACGAGAGCCCTTGAGAAGGAGCCGGGTAAGCGGTTCCAATCTGTGCCAGCGTTTGCGGAGGCATTGAGACGAGCGGTTGAAGATCACCAGGCCTCTCCGGAGACAGTTTCATTGCCACCGCTCTCCACCACTGATCAGGGTTTGCGTTTGCATGCACATAGTTTAGACAAGAAGCCGGTGCTGGAAGCGACCTCTCCGTCGCCTGAGGTGCGTGCCAAGGAGTCTCCAAAGAAGAGCGATAGCGGCACAATTGCGTTGGAGCACGTGGCCGCTGCGCCCCCGCTGCCGCCGGAGGTCCAGGATAGGGCTGGAGGGACAGCAAGAGAAAAGCCACGCCCCAGACCCGAGTCTGTGATGGCAAAGCCTGCGGAAGAAGACGACTCGGCTGGCAAGTCCGCAATTCCGAAACCGGAGGCAGACCGGTCAGCGGCGAAGACTTCGCCGCCAGTGTCTACAGACCTCACCCCCGGTCCAGGGACTCTGGCTCTCGTCCTGCCGGGGCGCCGTCAACTCGGTTGGGTGGCCGGCGGTGTGGCAGTGCTCCTCCTCGTCGGACTCCTGATTTGGGCCCCGTGGAAGAAGACCCCGTCTAGCGCTATTGCAGCAGGGGCCGATGATGAATCGGCGTCGCCCGCGGCACAGATTCCCGAACGGGCCGATGCCGTTGAGGCTGGAGACGCGCTCGGGGATCTCCATGAAGGTGATGCTGGCGGAGTGGCGCTTCTCCCAGATGTCGGTGACGATAGCCGCGCGTTGAGTTCACGCGATATGACAAGGGGTTCAGACGTTTCCATAGCGCCCGAGGTGCCCAGGGTCGCCGATGTAACTCCAGAGATTCTCCGCCAACCCGGTGCGGCCAATTCGCCCGATTCAGCAGACCTGGCACAGCAGAGTCAGGACGTCCTGACCCTCCGACATGGTTCATTGCAAGCCGAGGCAGAGGTACGAAATAGGGCCGAACAGGAGAGGAATCGGAAAGCAGAGGAGAAGAAACGGAAGGAAGCGAAAGAGAAAGCCGCAGCCAAAGCGAAGAAGAAGGCTGAAGCGAAGGCAACGGAGAAGGCCGAGGCAGAAACCAAGAAGAAGGCCAAAGAGAAGGCTGAAGCGAAGGCTAAAGCGAAGGCTAAAGCGAAGAAGGAGGCCGAGTACGAAGCCTGGAAGAAGTCCGAAGCAGAGGCGCAGAAGAAGGCGAAGGATGAGGCCGGAAATGAAGCCAGAAAGTTGGTGTCAGCGGCGCGACGAAAACTCTCTATCGGTCGGTATACAGCGGCAATGGACATGCTCTTCAAGGCTCGCGTCCTGGCCGGGGAAACTAATGAGATAAAGACGATGATTGAGAAGTGTATGAACGGCCTGCGGTCAAGGCAGATCCAGGATCTTCTCAATGGCGGCAAGAGCGCCTTGCAGAGAAAGGAGTTCAGCAAGTGCATCTCGGCTGCCAGGAAGGCCAGGAAGCTGGATGCCTCGAACTATGATGCAGCGGTTCTCTTGAAGGAATGTACTGAGAAGAGAGACCTTGATGGAATGAAGTTCTGATGAGGCTACCGGTCTGAGTCCTGCGGGTTCAGCACGCGGTTTGCAACGAAAGCGGAGCAGCTCCTTTGGGGAGGGATTCATGAGACTATGTTGGTTTGCAACTCTCGTCACAGCATTTCTGTGGCTGGTGCTCCCTGTGACCGTTTCGGCACAACAGGCAGATCCCCAGGCCCGGTTCAACCAGGCCGTAGAACTGGCCAGTGCGGGAAGGTACGTCAAGGCAGTCGAAGTCTGCCTTGACGTTTTCCCAAAGCTACCCGCATCGGAGCGACCACGGGTGTACAAGCTTCTCGGGTACTCATACAAGAAGCTCGATATGCTGCCAGAGGCCTGGCACCACCTGACCGCCTACCTCAATTCGTCGGGCAAGGAGGACACTACGGCTGGAGAGTGGCTGCAGGAGGTGGAGGCCGCGCTGAAGCAGTCCCACGTCAAGGTCAGTTTCTCCTGTCAGCCAAAGGGGCTCACCCTGACCATCCCAGCTTCGAAGTCGGGTGGAGCCAGTTACTTTGCTTATCCCGTTTTGAACTCCTCCTTCGCCTGGTGGTTCAAGCCGGGCAAGCACCAGATCCGTGGAGATGCCACCGGTCACGAGCCTCGTACCGTAGCCATCGACGTGCGAGAACGAGGGGATTTCGGGGTAAGGGAGATTCGCCTCGTCGCCATCGCCCCCGAAAAGGTGCCGGTGGCAGCAAAGACCGAACCGGACCGCACCGGTGCCACGACGGTATCAAAACCTGCTTCAATGGAGAGTCCTTCCCGAGCTTTGGAATGGGCACTGATAGGGTCGGGAGTGGCGCTGGGCGTCACCGGCGGCATCTTCCACGGCCTCGGCTATTCGAAAAACGAGGAACTCCACAGCAAGTACGACGATGCCAGCAACTACCCGGACGGGGCTCAGGCCAAATTGCTATACGACGACGCCAGAGAGAATGAAGTTCGGCCCAAGGAACTCACTGCCTACGCTCTCTACGGCATCGGAGGAGTAGCGATCGTCGCCGGCATCATGACCTGGGCTATCCGTGAACCAGGAGGGGACGAGAAGTCAACTGCCTTCGCCGTCACTCCTCTTGCAACGCCCGGAGGTACCGGTGCACTCATGACGTTCGAGTTCTAAGGTAGAATGATGCGACACCTAAAATGGCTGCAAAGGCATCCAAGGTCCCTCATTTACCTGCTCATGCTACTCTTGCTGACGCATGCTGGCTGCATCCGCGACTACGACGATTTTGTGGGGGTGACAGACACAGAAAAGGGCCGGGCCACCGATGTCACCCTGCCTGACGCAAGCCGGCTCAAGCCTGACCTTGACGAGTCCCGGGCCGACACCAAAGGAAGGCTTCTGGATGGGCTCGACCTTGCCGCCTTGGAAGACGCAGATGTTGTCGACTTTGCCGACGCGAATGATCTCGCAACGGATGGCTCAGACGCTAAGGACACGGTGGAAGTGCAGTTGCCGTTCTGCGGGGACGGGTCCTGCGACAATGGCGAGACTGAGTGTTCGTGTCAGGACGACTGCCCGTCAGGGGGGTGTGCCTGCTGCGATGGCAAGGACTGCGTAACCGTACCCATGGATTCCGCTTGCGGGAAAGGGGGCGGCAAGTGCAAGGAATGCACGGGCCAGGACTGGTGCGTTAACGGTGCCTGCGAGTGTAAGCCGGCATGTGCCGGAAAATGGTGCGGTACAGACGGATGCGGCGGCACCTGCGGGACATGCCCGGACGGGAAGAGCTGCCAGGCCGGATCTTGCGAGGTCAAATGCGGCGACTATGTGTGTTCGCCAACAGAACAGTGCTCAAGTTGTCAAGAGGACTGCGGCTCATGCTGCGGCCAGGGTGGTTGTCAGATTCTTTTCGGTGAAAACGGTTGCAATTGCGCGGTGGAGTGCGGTGACCCATGTGCCGGCAAGCAGTGCGGCGACGCTGACTGCGGACTCAGTTGCGGGAACTGCCCCGACGACCAGTACTGTGACTTCGGCCAATGCAGAGCAAAGTGCGGAGATGGCGTATGTGACCCAGGGGAAACGTGCATATCATGCGTAGGAGATTGCGGTTGCCAGATCTATTACGAGGACAAGGACAAGGATGGCTTTGGGACAGCCGACTATGTTTGCGCCTGCGGTCCTAGTGGTCACTATGTCGCCGAGAAAGCTATGGACTGCAATGATAGCAATCCAGCTATCAACCCAGGCGCCATGGAGGATTGCAACACTTTGGACCAGGACGACAACTGTAATGGCACCGCCAACGACGTGAATGCCGTAGACTGCGACGATTGGTACATGGACAGAGATTCGGACGGCTTCGGAGCCGTGGGAGCACTATGCATCTGCCAGCCAACATCTGTTTTTACTGCTTCCAATTCTGACGACTGCGACGACGCCAACCAATTGATTTACCCGGGCAAACAGGAGCTATGCTCGACACTGTACGACGACAATTGCAACGGCGAGGCCAACGACGCCGACGCCGCGGGCTGCACTCCATGGTGGGTGGACCAGGATGGCGACGGCTCTGCCGGTACCCAAATATGCTATTGCGAGGCGCCTGCCAACGCCGAGAGCTTTCCCGAGGATTGTTGCGACGCCGACCCCGATGCATTCCCTGGTCAAACCAAGTTCTTCGGCGAAGAGGTCAACTGGTGCGGTGGCTATGACTACAACTGCAACAGCGATGTTGAGAAGCAATATGGTTCGTCCTGCGTAGAAGCACCGTGCACCGCAGGCTGGTTTCAGCCCAACCCCGGGTGTGGAGAGAGCGGAAACTGGTGTCTTAACTGCAGCGGCTGCGGGGCGTGCATTGGACAGACTATTCAACAAGCTCAGAAGTGTCGCTAGCGCTGGAGGTGCCTGATGGGACTTGTGTCAACAATGACTGGGCAAGCATCCCGCACAAGAGTGTTCAAGAGATCCTGGGTCCGACCCACGAGGTTCGGGGCTCTTCTAGTGTTAGTGATGGTTGCAGCGGGAGCCCAACAGGTCATGGCCGACGGCCAGGATGAAGACCCCTGTGGCAACGGGGTTTGTATTGTGCCGGAGGATTGCACCACCTGCCCTGCTGACTGTGGGGGGTGCTGCGGCCAGGGAGGATGTCAAGCGAGCCACGGTGAGACGCAGTGCACATGCCCTGGTGATTGCGGCAATCCGTGCGAAGGAAAAGAGTGCGGGCAGAGTCCTTGCGGTGGCTTATGTGGCGAATGTCCTGAGACCGATGATTGTGTGAACGGAGTCTGTAAGTCAAAGTGTGGGGATGGCTTTTGCGCCGCAACTGAAAGCTGCGAGACTTGCCCGTCTGATTGCTCCGAATGTACTCTCTTCTATGCAGACCAAGACCAAGACGGATTCGGAGTTGCTCAGTCAATGTGCCTCTGTAAACCCGAGGCCCACTTCTCCGCAGACAACGTCTTGGACTGCAATGATAACAATCCCGCTGTCAACCCAGATGCGGATGAGGATTGCTTCACTCCGGGCGTAGACGACAACTGTAATGGCACACAGAACGACATGAATGCGCTCAACTGCACAAACTGGTACGAAGACAAGGATGGAGATGGCTTCGGGGTCTTCGCACCAGTCTGCATTTGCGAGCCGCAGTCAATCTACACGGCGCCCAATAGCGATGACTGCAATGATTCAAATGGGCAGGTCTTCCCCGGCCAGACTGAAACGTGCTCCACCAACTATGATGACAACTGTGACGGCAGTTCCGACGAGGTCGATGCCGATGACTGCACTTCATGGTGGGTGGACAAGGATGGCGATGGTTCTGCAGGCACGGTGACCTGCCGATGTGATGCTCCTCCCAACGCAAAGGAACACTCTGAGGACTGTTGCGACGCGGATCCGAACGCGTTCCCGGGGCAAACCAAGTACTTCTCCTCCCCGGTCAACTGGTGCGGTGGCTTCGATTTTGATTGCAGCGGGGATGAGGAGATGCAGTTCAATCCCTCCTGCGTGCAGCAGCCCTGCACCGCCGGATGGTTTCAGCCCACTCCTGGATGCGGAGAAATCGGAAACTGGTGTCTGAACTGCAACGGTTGCGGGTCGTGCATTGGGCAGACCATTCAACAAGCACAGAAATGCAAGTAATGAGTACTTCTTGTTTGCCTAGGGGGCGATGACCGCCATGAGATATGGCGTCAAATTGGGAGGGGGAAAATGATGCACGTCCGCCCGCGGACTTACACCGGCGACTTGCGCCTTGCGCACGCACTTGCTCTGCTCCTGGCGACACAATTACTGGTGACGCAGAATGGATGTATCCGCGACTACGACGATTTTGTGGGGTGGAATGATCCCATGGGCAGCAAGGACGTAGTTATGGACGGCCGAGCCGCGGACATACGTCAGCGTGAAGCGTGGACTGGCGAAGTGGATGTCGTGAATACCTGCTCGCCGGATTGCGATGGGAGGATTTGCGGCTCTGACGGTTGCGGAGGGCTGTGTGGGCAATGCGCTGGTGATGCCAATTGTCACGATGGGGTCTGCAAGCTAGGTCCATGCGCACCGGACTGCTCTGGAAAGGAGTGCGGCGGGGATGGATGTGATGGCGATTGCGGTTTCTGCGGAAACGGAACGGTTTGCCAGGGTGGCCAGTGCACGCAATCTGCCGATAGCTGCATCGCGGTGGACCCTTCCAAGGTCAATTTCGGTGGCAAGAAGTACGGCGAGCAAGCCGTGGTGCCCCTTGAGATTTCGGCCTGCGGTGATACCCCGCTGGAGATTCGTGACATCTTCATCAAGGAGGGGTCATCGCCCGACTTCGACCTTGATTTGAGCACACTGGACCACGTACCCACAGCGGAAATGCCCGTTCTCGTGCCCATCAGTGCATCAGTCACCGTCAATGTTATCTTAATCCCCGATGCCCCAAACCCACATAATGAAGATGGCTCCCTCATCCTCGATACCGGGACGCTCGTCATCGTCAACGACTCCTTTGAGAAAGAGAAGGAAGTTGAACTCTCGGGGGCTGGCGTTGAGATCGAATGCCCCACCGCCATTGTAAAATGTGCCGAAGGCGACGAGGTGATTCCCCAGACCATTCTCCATCTCTTCGGAGACGAGTCCTACGCGGCCAACGGCACGATCCAGAAGTGGGAGTGGAGCGTAAGTCAACCGAACGGCTCTAAGTCACTCTTCATGCCATCTTATACCTTCCCCAATCCGACCTTCGAAACCAACGTTGCCGGTCCCTACACCTTCTACCTGACGGTGTACGACCAGACCAACACGCCTTCCTGTTACCCCGCGGAATATGAGGTGGCAGTCATTCCGGACGAGGCAATCCACATCGAATTGCTATGGCACACTCCAGAGGATCTTGATGAGACCGATACGGGCCCCGAGGCAGGCACCGACTTGTCCTTACACTTCCTCCATCCATGGGCGGCTGGACCCGATCTGGATGGCGACGGTGCTGCCGACGGGTGGTTCGACATTCCCTTCGATTGCTTCTGGTTTAATGCCCACCCGAACTGGGGCAGCTATGACCCAGGGATCAATGACAACCCCGGCCTGGACCGGGACGACACGGATGGCGCAGGCCCGGAGAACGTTAACGTCGACATCCCCGAAAACGTCACCTACCGCGTTGGGGTCCACTACTGGAACGATCACGGCTATGGAGCATCCTACGCTACCGTACGGGTGTACATCTATGCACAGCTTGTCTTCGAGGTGCAGGACGTGATGCTGGTGGATTCCGACATGTGGGAAGTCTGCACCCTCGAGTGGCCGTCGGCAAAGGCCCAGGTCATCACCGATGACGCTGGCAAGTACAAGATCACCGCCGCTTACCATAACCCTTACTTCTTCCAGTAGACAGCGAAAGGAGATTCCACTTGCACATGGCTTCGGGAACTTACGCAGAGCGATTGGGCCTGGGAACTCCGTCCATTGAGCAGACACGGTTCTGCGCCTTATTCCCGCAGTCATCATGGCGTCCGCTGTCTCTCTCCATCTGCGTTTTGACTATATTCGCAACCGGCTGCATCCGCGACTACGATGACTTTGCCGTAACAGTGGACATCAGCCAGAACCAGCTTGCAGATGCGGCACGCGGTGACAAGCGGAGCGTCGGCGGGATCATGGAGGTCTTTCATCCCGACGGCGTGCCGTCCGACCAGGGAGTACCAGAATTGGTTGCCCCTGTGGATACTGCCGGTGAGGTCGATGGGCTGCAGGTCGAGTGCGGAAACGGCGTGTGTCTTGCTGGATCAGAGGACTGCGAATCTTGTCCAGCAGATTGCGGATGCTTCGACGACTATGTCTGCTGGGAGCAGAAGTGCTGTTTACCGCAATGTATTGGAGAAGATTGTGGCGACAACGGATGTGGTGTGAGTTGTGGCACCGTCGAAGTCTGTGACGGTGAGGATAACGATTGCAATGGCTATGTTGACGAGGATTTGGGGACCTTTCTCTGCGGAGGGACCGGTGAATGTGAACTCGTTGAGGTATCGTTCTGCCAGTACGGCGAGTTGACATATGAATGCTCCTCGTCCGATACACAAAAGGGGGCATCGGAGGAGGAATGCGACGGTTTGGATAACGACTGCGACGGCGACATAGATGAGGGCCTTAGTTACTGCTGTGAAGAGGGCGAAGTGTCGGTGTGTGGGACCAATGATGGGGCCTGCAAGAAGGGTGTCAAGACTTGCGACGCAGAGATGTCATGGGGTGATTGCGGTGGTGACGACCACGTCGGCCCCGTGGGCGAACTCTGCAACAACAAGGACGACGACTGTGACGGACAGGTGGACGAAGAGAATCCAGGTGGGGGCAACGAGTGTCCCTTGGAGAGCTTGGAGGGGAGTTGTGCCGTCGGGATGGAGAAGTGTCTGAACGGGTCTATGATATGCGGTCAGGTGATTTTTCCCACTTTGGAGAAATGCGACGGTGAGGATAATGACTGTGACGGAGAGGTTGATGAAGAGGGCGTTTGTTGAGACCCGCTGTGCGCCAAGAACTGGCAGGGCTCAAGGTGTTGTCAAGTGAATAATCGCCGATGCATTACAGCCGACTAGGAGATACTGTCGTAATGTTCGTTACGGGTGGCAAGTGCAGAAGTGTCCACAGATTCAGTGGTCGATGGGTTGGGTGCTCCTATACGCGAGGCGACTCAACGGAGGTAGAGTGATACGCTTACTCTCACGGACTTTCTCCAAATGCTTGCTCGCTCCTCCCCTGCTTGCTTTGCTCGTCGTGACGCAAGTCGGCTGCATTCGGGATTACGACGACTTCGCCGGATCAAGACTAGCGTGGGAATCGGATATCACCAGGACCGGAGATGGCGGCAGGCAGGTAGCGGGCGATGTACCCGACGACGAGTCCTGCGATCCCAATTGCGAGAGTTGGGAATCGGATATCACCGGGACTGGGGATGGCGGTAGGCAGGTAGCGGGCGATTTGGCGGGCGACGGGTCCTGCGTTCCCAAATGCGAGAGTAAGGAGTGTGGATTCAATGGTTGCTCAGGGAATTGCGGCACCTGCTCAGACGGAGAGAGTTGCCACGATGGCGTGTGCAAAGCTGGGCAATGCATCCCCGATTGCACCGGAAAACAGTGCGGGGACGATGGATGTGGGGAGATCTGCGGTTCTTGTGGACAAGGAGTTATGTGCGTGGCGGGCCAATGCTCATCCCTCGCCCCTCTGTACGCAGGTGTTTTTGATGTGACCAGCAACTTCGATATGATCAGCGCGTTGCCGGACGAGATTGAGGCGGCAGTGAACATCGTCATCGATTTCTTCAATAGTCCAACGGCGGGGTTGATGACTCTTACCTGCCTCTTGAAGGACGAGGCCAGCGTTCTCGAAGACCTGTGCGAGAATTTCTTCAACGACCCAAATGACCCAGACATCAATGACCTGACATTTCTCGGGGACGTCGTTCAGCAGGTTTTGGATGCGACACTCTATTCGCTGCTTCAGGACAACGTGGGTGAGGACGTCTGGTTCACCGGAAAGGACGTCGCTAACATCTTGCGAGACATAGAGATTCACGCCGCCATTACGATCAATCAGGAACCAGATGCCACCGGGTACATTCCCAAGGAAGCGACCGAAGAAGAGTGGCACACGATATCCCTAAGGTGGACCCTGGGAGAGGACTGCTCTCCCCTCGACCCCGCTTGCGGATTGAAGTCATTCTCCCTCAACGCCATCGGCCAAGATGTCGTCACTTCGCAATTTGAGGCCCGTATCGGCCTGGACCAAGAAGAATTTGTGTCGCAATCGGTCGTCGACCAAATGATCATCTACCAGCATCCAGTGAACTTCAAATATGGTGCTTTCCTGAACTTTGTAATTGAGAGGTTCGTGCTGCCCAAAGTGGCAGGGGACGGCTCAGATGAAATGCCGGTAGTTGACTCCTACGAGAAGTTCTTCATGTCACTGGTCGGTGGCAAAGCATGCCTCCAAGCCAATGACTGCTGCGCCGTCTTTGCCGAGTCCGTCGCGGCACAAGCTGGCGACTGGACAAAGGGCATGATGAAGACCGGTTGCGACATGCTGATTCCGCTAGCCGCCGACTATCTCCGCAGTTCCCTGTTGGACCTTGATGCCAACACAGGAGACTCTTTCTTCCTCTCCACAAAGGGGGAGGACGGCAACCAGGGAGCGAGCCCCGAAACTGTGGTTTCGTGCACGCTATATGACGATGACGACAACCAGAAGATTGACTTCTGGGGGAAAGAGAACCCTGAGTCTATGCGTTGTCTTTGGGATGTCAAACTCCAACTTGGCGGTATCGACGTCCATCTCGAATCAGAGTTCTTCGGAGTCGGGCAGTGAGACCAGTACCCCGACCCAGTCTTAGACCCCACGATGTCAGGCTGAGCTCAAGTCTGACATTGTGCACAGAAGGAAGGGAGGCAAGTATCGTGGTGGCAATGGTACCCCGGCTTTTGCTCAGGCCCTCATGTTGCTTACTGCTCGTTCTATTCTACTTCTCTCCAAGTGGATGCATCGGTGACTATGACGACTTCGCCGGTGCGGTGGACGTCCACAAGGACCAACTTGCTGATGCTGGTCGCAGTGACAAACGGGGTGGAGATGGGACGATGGAGATCTTCCATCCCGACCTCGTGCAATCTGACAAGAGCCTACTAGACCTGATTGCCCCTCTGGATGCTAATGGCAGCGAGGTCAAGGATGCGGGTAAGGATGGCAATGATGGGGGCGACGCAGATGCCACGGACCATCTGGATTCGGGCGATGGGGTCGATGGGCAGCAGGTTGAGTGCGGAGACGGATCATGTAATCCTGATGAAGCATGCGAGAGTTGCCCTGAAGATTGCGGCGAGTGCCCGAAATGTGGTGATGCCAAGTGTGTCCCGACCGAGAACTGCGAGAGTTGTCTGGGGGATTGTCCCTGTGAGGACGGCGACATCTGCTGGCAGCAGGCTTGCTGCACGGTGGCCTGTGAGGATAAGGAATGCGGGGAGGACGGGTGCGGGGGGTCCTGTGGGGAATGCTTGGATGGTTTTGAATGCGCCGAAAACCAGTGCCTGCCGATTGCCCAGTTCGGAGAAGCCTGCGACGACAACGCCGACTGCTCTTCCGGCTACTGCGTCGAGGCCTGGATGGGCAAGGTCTGCACCACCACATGCATACAGGAGTGCCCGGGGGATGGATGGCACTGCTCACTCGTCGCCAAATCTTGCCCCGACTGCCTGTACATCTGCATGCCCCAATTTGTGCACCTATGCCAGCCGTGCAAGGGCAACAACGATTGTGGGGGCGAACTGGTGGAGACGGAGGACCGATGCGTCGATTACGGGTCTTTTGGCCAGTTCTGCGGCGGTGAGTGCTACTTCGACAGCGACTGCCCGGATGAGTACGTTTGCCAGGACATCGAGCTGGAGGGAGAGGTGCTGGGCCAGTGCGTTCACGAAAGCGGCTTGTGCGCATGCAACGAACTGAGTGTCACGAAAGGCCTCGCCACTGCCTGCTACACCCAGAACGAATATGGAATCTGCTACGGGGAGAGGTTTTGTGCTCCCACCGGTCTGTCGGATTGCGACGCTAAGATTCCAATGGCAGAGCAATGCAATGGGGTCGACGATGATTGCGACCTGCTTGTTGATGAGGACTTGTTGGGGATAGGCTGTCAGGTTGCGAACGCATTTGGCACCTGCCAGGGATACGAACTCTGCCAGGACGGAGAGCAGACTTGCGATGCACCTCAGGCAGCAGCCGAAGCATGCAACGGCCTGGATGACGATTGCGATGGCAAAACAGATGAAGTGTTCGCGGATAGTGACGGCGACGGCCTTGCTGACTGCCAGGAGGAGGACGACGACGGCGACAGCTTCAAGGACTGGGAAGACAACTGCGACAAGCTCTACAATCCGGATCAGAAAGATTTCGATTCGGATAGCATAGGAGATCTCTGCGACCCGGACGACGACAATGATTTGTCCAAAGATATGGACGATTGTGATCCGTATGACCCCGACGCCTATCCGGGCAATCAAGAGAAATGCGACGGAACAGACAACGATTGCGACGGGGACCGGGACGAGGGCTACCCCGACTTTGACCTAGACGGGTGGGCTGACTGCGTGGACGTGGACGATGACAATGACGGCACTGACGATGGGTTTGACAATTGCCCCACCGTCTTCAATCCGGAACAGCTCAACAGCGATGGTTTCCCGGATGGTGGCGATGAGTGTGACCAGGATGATGACAATGACGGTATCCTCGATTCAAACGATAATTGTCCGACCGACTACAACCCGTTGCAGACTGACTCCGATGGCGACGCTGTTGGTAACGCCTGCCAGGGTGACAAGGACGGAGACGGTATCGCAGATGACCTGGATAACTGCCCGGTGGTCTTCAACCCGGGTCAGCCGGATAATGACCATGACTTAATGGGCGATGCCTGCGACGACGATGACGATGCTGATGGCGAAGTGGATCTTACCGATTGTGAGCCGCTCGACCCCTCCATCAACCACTACGCCTTCGAAGTGTGCGATGGGCTGGACAACAACTGCGACTCCCAAATCGATGGTACAGGCGCTATCGGATGCCAGGATTACTACCTCGATCAGGATGGCGATGACTGGGGTGTGTCCGCCAGTAAGTGCCAGTGCGGACCTGACGGTCTCTTCACGGCGGATAACTTCGGAGACTGCGACGACCTGGACCCCACCGTTAGCCCGGGGCAGAAGGAAGATTGCTCCACGGGTAAGGACGAGAACTGCAACGGATCGGACAACGATCAAGACGCACTGCAATGCATCATGTATTACGAGGACCAGGACGGCGACTCTTTCGGTGTGAGCAGCTCCAAGTGCCTGTGCCAGCCGGTGGGCAAGTTCACCGCTGTTGTTATGGGCGACTGCAATGACAGCACCATCCTTGTCAACCCGGGCTACCACGAGATCTGCGACAATTCTGTCGACGATGACTGCGACGGGATGCAGAACGACCCCACGGCTGAGGGTTGCACCCTGTATTACTATGACGGCGACGGGGATGGATTCGGCCTTACCGGAGATTCCCTGTGCCTGTGCGAAGAGACCGGCGGTTACACCGCGCTGAGCGGCACAGATTGCAATGATACCGCGTTCTCAGTAAATCCTGGTGCGATAGAGATCTGCGGCGACGGCATTGACAATAACTGCGACGGCACGCAGAACGACGAAGACGCTATCGGCTGCGTCTATTGGTACGCAGACGGGGATGCCGATGGATACGGCAATCCCAAGGACCCTAAGTGCCTGTGCGCCGGATTCGGCAAGTACACTACGAATCTGTTGGCCGATTGCAATGACGTGATCGCCTCAATCAATCCGGGAGCGGCGGAGGTTTGCGGAGATTTGCTGGACAATGATTGTGATGGAGACACGGACGAAGACTGTTGAACTAGCCGAGGCAACACTTGGGCGGGTCGGCAGGACATCTTCGCCAGCAGTGCCGGAGCGAGTAGAGAAACGAGAAGGGGCTGGATGCGGTGACCGAATGCAAGGACCACGGCTGGAGAGGGGGGCAGACCCCTCAAGACGTCGGCTTTGCTGGTGCAGCACGGGCCACATTACCCAATCCGATGCAGCACGATGACACCACCCAATCCGATGCAGCACGATGACACCACCCAATCCGATACAGTACGACGGCACCACCTACACTTGCATGCTTGGCGACGTCCCTTCCCCCGACACCACCACCCAAGCCTGCGTGGTTCCATGGCAATATCTCGGGTCAACGGAACTGGCGATAAGCAATGCTGAGGATGGTTGGCAATGCTGTGGAACCACGCGCGTCTTGCCGAGCATACGACGGGTAGAGGCATTCTAGCATGGCGGAAATGGGCGGCGTGGCGTGAGATGGGGTGGGGTGGGCCGGCGTTGCCTGCGATGACGGCAGTGCAGATCTGGGGCGGATAGCCCTTATGCGGGCACGCCCGCTCGAACAATTTGCATCGCGTGAGGCAACACGGCAGAATGGTGCCATGTGCGCCCGTTACTCATCCCTGCTCTTTGGTCTCCTTGCCACCCTCGCGTTGGTTTGTGGCGAGGGTTGCTCCGATGATTCGGGGAGCTGCCTTGAGAGCGGTGAGTGTGGTGGTGGAAACGTCTGTGTGCTGGGGGACTGCGTATCGGCCGAATCTGACGGAGACGGTGATGGTCTGCCCTCTGGACTGGAACTCAATCATGGGCTCTCTCCAGCCAATCCCGATAGCGATGGAGACGGGGTCCCTGACGGCCTCGAGTGGGGTAGTGGCACAGCCCCCTTCGACGGTGATGGGGACGGTCTTCCCGATGCCCTGGAGAGCCTCGCTCTTGACGAGGACGGTGACTGCATCCCCGATTCCCTCGACCCCGCCAACGGCGTGGCCGATTCGCTAGCCTCCGTGAAAGACTCCATTTGCCCGAACTTCGGCCTCTGTGCCGATTCGTGGGCGACCCTCGAGGTCGCTTGCGTACAGGGAGTGCCCATTTGCCTCACCGGCGAACTGGATGGCTATCAGGTTGAGGAAACCTTCTGCGATGGAGTTGACAACGATTGCGACGGATCAGTGGATGAAGGTATCCACTTGGGGGGCAGACTCCCTGGTGAGAGTTGTGTTGCCGAAGGAACATGTGGGCCGGGAGTCGTTGAATGTGAGCCCGATAGCCTTCGGGCCATCTGCTCTTCTGGACCGGGTGGGAGCGCCGAGCAGGTCGAGTCTGAGCGCTGCGATCTGCTGGATAACGATTGTGATGGAGTGGTTGACAACGGCATGTACTTCGACGGTCTGGCCATCGGCGAGGAATGCCAGGGATACGGCATCTGCGGCAAAGGAGTTGTGGAATGCCGACCGGCGGACGGGTTGGCCATCTGTTCCACCATGCCCGGCGGTGAACAGGGGGAAGACGAAGAGGAGATCTGCGATGGCCTGGATAATGATTGCGACGGCATCGTCGACGATGGTCTCTTCTCTCCAGACCTGAGTAGTTGCCCCACCAAGGGTGTGTGCGCTACTGGTCGGGGGGCCCTCAAAGTCATTTGCGATGCCGGAGCATGGGTCTGCGATCCCTCTTCGGTACCTGACTATACGGGCGAAAGCGATGCTCTTTGCGATGGCCTGGACAATGATTGCGATGG
This sequence comes from uncultured Myxococcales bacterium, assembly GCA_964522395.1. Classification (GTDB taxonomy): domain Bacteria; phylum Myxococcota_A; class UBA9042; order CAIXZC01; family CAIXZC01; genus CALGBT01. The sequence goes on along the minus strand of CAZFVN010000009.1, from coordinate 33,868 downwards.
AGTAGTGGACGAGGAATTCCAGGTAACTGACTTCGACGGCACCAAGAAGGAGTTGGACGGTCAGTGCGGCATTGGGCCCTGCAACGGCGGAATCGTGGTCTGTAGCGAGGATGGTACAGCAGCCATCTGCTCGACCTGGGATAACGTCGCCCCCGAACTGTGTGATGGGCTCGACAACGATTGCGACGGGTTCATTGATGAGGAGCAGACTTACATGGACCTCCCCGTCGGCGAGTCTTGCAAGGGAATTGGCCAGTGCGGTGTAGGAGTCGTGGAATGTAACAAGGAGACGTCGATGGCGGTCTGTTCGGCGAATAGCGATGGGACCGATTCTGACGCGCTTGCTGAATCCTGCGACCAATTGGACAACGACTGCGATGGAGACGTCGACGAAGGTATTGCGGAGCAACCTCTATGCGAACTGCCTGGCGTTTGTCAGGATGTGGAGGCGGGCGCAGTTTGCATGCTCGGCGAGTGGATTTGCGACTACGGATTCGTCCCTGGCTGGGAGGTCGACGAAGCGACTTGTGACGACCTTGACAACGATTGCGACGGCTATATCGACGAGAAGCTCCCCAAGGAGTTCGAGGGAGGTGACATTGAGATTGAATCCGGCCCTCCTGCTGCGCGAGTAGGTGCGGCAAATGCAACGAACCTGGCGAAAAGCACTATCTGGGTGTCGGGCGGTCGCGCCCACTCTTTCCCCTGGCCCGGCGAGGAGACTTGCCTGGCGGAGGTCTGGTCGCACCAATACCTGACGGGAGAGTGGCAACAATTGTCGGTCCTGGAGTGGCCAGGCCGACACGATCACGGAATGACCTGGCTGGGAGCATCCGGTGACCTGCTCGTCATTGGCGGTCGATGTCGTGAGGACGTAGTCGCAGATGGCTGGATTATCGATTCGGAAAATGGTGCGACCCTCCCCGTGGCTCTTGCTGAAGAAGTTGCCGATCGCTACGGCCATATCTTGTGGGCCGATGAGGAATCCGGCACCAAGCTTATCATTGGTGGGCTCACAAGTAGCGGTGCATCCGCACCTTCCTTCTCCCTTGACGAAGAACTTGCACCATTTGAAGAGCTCTCTGGAGCACCCGCCGTCTCTTTCCCATCCCATTGCGTCGATCCCGATGAGGGGATCATGTGGCTCTATGGTGGCTACATGAACGACGCCTTGACGAGCACTCTCTGGGCCGTGGACCTGGCGACCCTGGTTACCACTGAAATCGCCGCTGTCGCTGGGCCTACGCCGAGGGTCGGTGCAATCCTCGCTTGCCAGGACTCGCTGCTCCTATTTGGTGGCACCGACGAGTCTGGAGAGAGCTTGGGGGACCTCTGGGAATTCGATTCGGATACACAGTCCTGGAGTCCTGGTGTAACGCAGCCGCCCCCCCGCCGGGAGGCTATCAGTGCGTGGCTGGATGAGGACCTCTATTTGACTGGTGGTCTGGGGAGTGATGGACTGTGGCTGCAAGATTCCTGGTTGCTGGACTCCAATGGCTGGCTGGAGCTTTCCGAGGCGGGACCTGGGAGTCTGGCCGCGACGGCATCGGCCCTTGACCCGGTGGGGCGGCGAATGTGCCTCGTGGGAGGCTTCTCCAGCGGTGCCACTGGACCCGTAGCAAATTATCAGCTCTGGTGTCGTTCCCTGGTTGATGGGAGTTGGGAAGCCCTGGGGGACCCTCTTGCCGAGCCGGCAATCTTCTCAACTCTCAGCTATGACCCAAATGCCCACCGCTTCCTGCTGGTCGGTGGTGGGGGCTTTGCCCCCGGTGGCGAGCCACAGCCGCTCTCTCCAGTCTGCCGATTCGATGCCTTCTCCCTGGTCACTATGACCTGGGAGCCCTTTAGCCTCTGCTCGGACAAGAGCCATCCAGGTCCGTTGGCGGCACACGCTGCGGCCGTGCGGTGGAAGGACCTGAGCCTCTGGGTCTACGGTGGACTCGGTAGTGAGGGCTTGAGCGACCGCCTCTGGCGCTACGGTTTGGATACCGGCCTCTGGCAGCAGAAGCTGCCCGCAGAGGGTGACCCGCTGCCCGGCCGCTACGGTCACCACATGTGGGTTCGAGAAGAGCTGGGTGAGTTGCTCGTGATGGGCAGCGCCAGCAGTTCTGGTGCAGCATTTCGTATCGACCTTGCGACAATCGAAGTCTCCTCACCCATTTCGGTTCCCGGCTGGTTCGACTTCGGCTTCGCCCCCGCATTTCACGATGGGGATGGGGAGGTGGCATTGCTGATCCACGAGGGTGGCCTGCTGGCAACACAAATAGTCCTTCAGGGGGGCCTCCTCGTTGATGGAGGTGTTTCTCCCCTTGCCAATGCCATCCCCGGGGCCAGCCACGCGGCTCCATTCTTTGATCGCTGGCGGCGACTCGGGCTGCTCTACGGCGGACTCGACGCACGTGGGTTGACCCGTTCTTCTCTGGTCCGTCTTAAGATGGATTGCCAGTGAGCAGGAGCGGATTGACTGCCGCGGAAATAAGGGTCGGATAAGCTTCGCACGGGGTCCAACAGACGAGACAGCGACGCCGGTCGATCTCACTTCTCGCCCGCCCCGCGGCCTCGCTCCTCAGGCATCCTGCCAGGTTCGGTTGCGCGCGACTTACCTTGCCCACCGGGAAATCCCAAATATGGCAGGGCTGCACAACCCCATCCGGAGCCAGATAGAAGGATGCATTCAGCGCCTGGCAAAGCGGGGTAGGGCCGCCCTTTGCGGCCTTTGCAGCAATTCTCTGGTAGGCTGACTCAAGGAGGCCAAAGGGCGTCCGAGGCAGCCCCCGAAAGAGCCTCAATCTGGACAAAGCTGCGCTCACTTGAGTTGCGTCGGGCAGTGGCTCCTGCAGGTTGTTAAAATAGTGTCCGGAGCGTTGCATGACGTTGACGTGCAGCTCTCTGGGTGAGAGATCCGGGCAGAGTTGTCGCACCTCCTCGAAGAGGTCGCGAGGATAGGTGCCAACGTTGTCCGGGACGAGGGTAGTTCCCAGGTAGACTTCCACCGAAGGCTCTGCACGCAGTCGTATGAACGTCGTCATCGCCGCCCCAAAAGCTCCTGGCAAACCGCGTAACCGATCGTGTAGCTTTGCGGGCCCGTCGATGCTCACCGTGATAACCGTGCGAATTCCGTGGTCTCGCATCTTTCGGGCGAGGGTCAACGCAGCCTCAGGATGCTGTCCGGCTGTTGGAAAATGAAAGAGCGCGAGTCGGGGCAGGCGCTTTGCCAATCCCTCGCACAACTCCAGGTAGTCAGGGCGTAGGAAGAGTTCTCCCCCGGTCACATCGACCCACGCAATGGAGGGAATCTGCGCCAGAGCTTCCACCAGGACTGCGGCGGGCAATTCCTCACTCTGGCGCCGCCAGATGCCACAAAAAGCGCAGCGGCAGTCGCACCGGTAGGTTGTGCAGAGCACCGCCTTGTAGGGCCCCCGCCCGAGCCAGGCGCTGCCCGCAATTCGAGTTGCCAGCGTCAGCGCGCGGCGGGGAGATGTGCCCAGTAGTTTCATGGGGCGAAGTCCCGTCGCACCAGCAATCGCCGGCCGACAAGCAAGCCATCGCATTGGGCAATCTCAAAAGTGCGCAAGGCCGCTGGAACGTCGTGGACAATAGGTTCCCCGTGCAAGTTCAAAGAGGTGTTGATCAAGAGCTTGTTGCCCGTGAGCTTCTCGTATTCAGTGAGAATTCTGTAGAGGTAACGATGGCGCCCTCTGGTCACCGCCTGGACCCGGGACGTTCCGTCTACGTGAACGGCGACTGGGTAGCGGTGCGCGGTGGCTTCACGAGCACGAATCGCCACGGTCATGAAGGAGAGCCCTCGGTCAGCGCGCTCATCACAGGGGAAGGGGGGGCAGAAAAGCAGCTCGATGTTGCGCGCCCTGCAGATGGGTGCAAAGGGCATGACAGGATTGCGCCCCAGCGCTGCCTGCACCCGCGCTGCCACCGCCGGGTCAGTTGCCGAGAAGACGAGGGAACGATTGCCCAGCGCCCGCGGGCCAAACTCATCACGACCGTCCACCAGGCCCACAATCGCCCCCTTGGCAACCATCTCAGCTACCTTGATTTCGGGCACCGTTCCGCGGTCGAAATGGACATCAGCAGGGAGCCTGGCCCGCCCTAGCCGACGGTCAAGTAGGGGACCAAGATAGGCATCCTTGAAAGGTACAATCGGGATGCCGAATCGGTGGAGAGTATGGAACGCAGCTCCAGCAGATAGTCCGCCGTCGCCCATGGCGGGAAAGACAAGCATAGAGCGATCTGGGAAGCGTTCCACCAGCCGTCTGTTCAGGGAGACGTTGGCAAACAGACCCCCGGAGAGAGCCAGTGTGGTGTCGGCCGGAGTGAGGGATTCTTCGACGAGGCGTAAGACCCTCTCTTCCACTGCCTGTTGCACGCCGGCGGCAATGTCTGCATCGGCAAAGTGCTTCAAGCGCCGTAAGTCGCGGGGTCCAAGCGGCCCGCCTCTCGCCACCGGTCCATCCCGAAAGAAGGGCCCCGTGATGGCTGGGCTTCCGTGCGCAGCCAGCGCAGTAACCTTGCCCTCCTCTCCCTCCTTGAAACCGAGCAGTTGGTTCACCGCTCCGTAGGTTACTGCTGGCGAAGACCCATAGCCGTGGCGAGCGACCAGCAGGGGTTCCCCATTACTCCAGCGTGTGGCTGTCGCCCACAGTCCATCACCGTAGCCATCCATCGTCCAGACCAGCCCAGTTCCACCGGGCAGCATTGAAGCTCCGGCAAATGCGTGGGCAGCGTGGTGCCTCACGGGGTAGAGTGTCACGCTCTTGGAGATCCCGCTTGCGTAAAGCCTCTTCCTCAGGCAGCCGAGGCTACAGGCAGCTTCCAGAACCCGCCATCCGGGTACTGAAGCGGTGATGTTCTCATAGTATCGCAGCGCCCGTGGCAGGAAGTTCATAGGCCCCTGCCCGGGTCCCCGCTGTTCGTACCGTTTGGCGAGGAGTCGCATAGGGAGTCGGCCGGCGCGTCCAGCGAGGGCCACCGCATCGATCTCCTCAGGCGCTACGCGCGCGGAGCGCAGCACTTCAACGAGCGCGCCGCCTGGGTAGCCTCGCTGCATCTTGTTACCGGACACCCGTTCTTCACTAAGTGCCGCCACCAGTTGGCCGTCAACGGTGAGCGATGCCGAAGCATCGTGCCCGTCCCAGAGCCCCAGAACCTTCACGGGGCCCTCCCCAGCAGGATGGTGCGCAGGATGCGAACTCCGTGGCGGAGACGCTGGAAAGATGTCGCTCCGCCACGTCGCGCCCGTCGCCGGACGGGGATTTCCGTAATCGTCCCTCCCGCCTGGAGGATGCCTAGCAACAACTCCGTTTCCACCTCATATTCCGTGGAACTCCAATCCAACTTTTCCAATGCAGACTTGCGGTAGCAGCGGACGCCCGCTTGCGAGTCGGTTACACGGCAGCCGTGGCGCAGGAAAATCAGCAAATTGAATGCCCGGGTGGCAAGGTAGTTTGGCCGGGAAATGCTCCCTGGCTCAAATTGTCCAAGGAAGCGGGAGCCAATTACCAGATCGACGTGCTCTTGCGCCGCGTCCAACAGCGCAGGTAGATCAGCAGCGTCATCCTGGCCGTCGCCATCGATGGTGATGACCAGACTTGCGTCAGTCGCATCGAAGCCGGTGCGCAGTGCCGCTCCCTTGCCCTTCGACATTTCGTGACGGATGACCTGGGCCCCCGCTTCACTGGCGGTCCCTGACGTGTCGTCCACCGAGCCGTCATCGACCACGATGACGTCAACGTCCGGCAGATGTCCCATCACGGAAGTGACTACCGAGGCGATGGACTCCGCCTCATTGCGAGCCGGAATCAAGACTGCGATGTCTCTATCTTTGGCGGTGCCCGTCATACGAGGTCAAAGGGACTGAGTCCCCTGCTCAAGCCGTGGTCAAGTTGTGCTGCGAAAGCAGTTGACCAACTGTTCTCATGGTCACTGTCGCTATGGTAGCGCAGTGCTCCGGAGGCTGTGCGGAGGGGAGCTAAAGCTGCGCTCGCTGCCAGGGCCAGGTCCTGCTCCCCGGACATCAGGAAGAGCCTGCCAGCCTGGGCCGTGACATCCGCGGCGAGAGGTGATGGAGTTCCGGCCCAACGACCAAGGCCCCCGTCCGGGCGGCGGTGCGTGCGTAAATAGGAGAGCCCATCCTTCAGTCGCTGCGATTCTGTGCCCAGAATCGCTAGGCCTTCGAGCGCGTAGCAGTGGGCGTGCAAATAGGTGCGGGATTCTCCCGGATACTTAAAGGCCCCTTCGCCGTTTTGATAGGAGATCAGCTCTGGCAACACCTGGCGGATCGCTGAACGCAACGTCTCATCTCCCATCTCTTGAGCCAGCACTAGTGCCGCCGGCTTGAGCAGGTGAGGGCCGAAACAGCTTGACCAGCGTGCTTCCTTGACCGGGCGGACGGCAGTCCCCTCTGTGAGCATTCGGGTGGAGCCTTGCACCAGCCGGGTGATGACCTTAGTCGACGAGTAGGAAACCCCAGCGCGCCGGGCACCCTCGAAAGCGCTGAGTGCGAGCAGACTGTCAAATAGCCAATCGCACTCTCGGTGATGCACAGCTCCTTCTGCAGTAACGCTCTCCTCAAGGAATGAGAGCGTCGGGATAATACGCAGCAAAATATCGGGGTCGCCGGTGGAATCTGCCCACCAGCAGGCCAGCCTGATGGCGATTGCCGCCGTCTCGGGATAGGTAAACTCAGTCCCATCGCCGCCCACCCAGGCGAGGTAGGCACCAGACGGCAAGCGGATTGGTTCTGCAACCAACCACTCAATCATCTTGTGAGCTTCGACCACAGTCACTCTCTAGAGGCTAAGGAATTGAATACGGCGCCCCGCCTCTTCAACGTCAGCGCGGGAGGGGCATAATGCCCAGCGAACGTATCCTGCACCGGGATTGGTGCCGTCAGGCAGGGGCTGGGAGACCCAGGAGCCGGGCATAACTGCGCAGGCTACCTTCGGATCAAGTAATGCCTTGGCGTAATCCACGTCGGTGACGCCCTCCGGAGCCTTTTGCCAAAGATAGATGGTCGCCTCGCTCGGGTAGGCATCGAGCCCTGCCTTACGAAACGCGGCCAGCAGACTCTCCTGCTTCGCAGCATATTCGGCGCGGGCCGCTATTACGTGCGCCTCGTCCTGGAGCGCTGCCAACGCGGCGGCCTGGATGAAATTCGGTGCACCCGAGTCGATGTTGGTCTTCAGCTTCCTGATGAGTTGCACGAGTTCTTCGTCGCCGCATGCCCAGCCGATGCGATAGCCTGTCATCGCGCTCCGCTTTGAGAGGGACTGAAAGACGACGATGCCATCCTTGCCAAACTCCAGGGCGGAGCGGGGCGGCTTATCGAAGTAGAGCTCCGTGTATGCCTCATCCGATGCCAGAATGATCTCATATTTCCGGCAGAACTCCACCGCTTCACGGAAGGTCTTATCCGAGGCGCACGCCCCCGTCGGGGAGTTTGGGTAGTTGAACCAGAAGATACGCGCACGGCGGGCAATCTCTTCCGGAATGGCGTCGAAGTCCGGTGCGTAGCCGTTCTCACGCAGGACAGGATAGCCATAAGGCTCGCCGCCAGCGAAGAAGGTGCCAGTGCGATAGGGTGGATAGCCTGGAGCGGGCATCAAGACGATGTCACCAGGTTGCAGTACGGCCATGGGGAAATGGAAGACGGCCTCTTTCGACCCCAAGGTAACGGTAACCTCTCGCTCAGCGGCAAGTGAGACGTTGAAGCGGCCCTTGAACCACTTGCAGATTTCTGCCCGAAACTCCGGTTGGCCGATGTAGCTGGGGTAGCCCGCGGCGGCGAAGTCGCCCAATCCTTGAGTTGCCGCGTGCCGGACCAGCTCCGGGGTAGGATAGCTGGGGTCGCCAACGCCGAAATCAATTACGTTCACTCCATCGGCACGCAGGCGTTCGACCTGGATGCCCAATTCATCAAATGCATAGCCGCCGAGGCGGGCTAGAGGCGGGGAAGGCTGCCACTTCATTGATACCTCCACAGTTCGAGCAACAAGTTAGCAGACGGTCCGCCGCGCTGTAAAGTCGAAATGGGAACTACGTGCCTGCGACGGGCGTGTGCGCGGCGTGGATTGATTCGGTATAAGACATCGTGTTATAAGCGGTAGGCGTTGCTCGCGGAGGCTACGATGCGAATACTCGGCACATTGATGATTGCGGTTTGGGCCCTGACTTCCGGACCCGTAGCGGCCGCCGAAGTGAACTACTACGACCTCCTTTCCACCGACCGGGTTGGGGCCAGGGAGTTTATCAAGCGCCACGCGAAATGGGATGGACGCGGTACTGTTGTGGCGGTCCTTGACACGGGTGTCGACATGAGCGCCGCCGGGCTGTTGAAGACCTCCACCGGCGAGACCAAGGTGGTCGAAGCTCGTGATTTCTCTGGGCAGGGTGTCGTTCACCTACGCAAGCCGAAGCGGGAATTGGAAGGAAAGGAAGTTGTTTGGAAGAGCGGCAAGGGGGCCATTCGGGGGGTTGATAAACTGACTCCATCACCACTCGCCAAAGGGCTGCTGCTCGGCTATCTTGAGGAGAAGACTTTCCGCAATTCCTCGGTCTCCGATGTCAACGAGAACGGTAAGTCAGATGACAAGTTTGCCATCGTTGTGGGCGAAATCGATGAGGAGGGCGTGAAGCGGTGGGTCGCCTGGATTGACACCGATGCCGACGGCCACGTCGACGATGAGGTGATGCAGGAGGAGTTTGCGTTGCACCAGAAGCACTTCTTCTTCAAGTCCAAAGCTGGGGAGAGGGGTGGCTTGACCATGGCCATCGCCCTCCATTTTGAGCCCAAGCGCAAGGAGATTGTCCTCCACTTTGCCGATGGCGCCCACGGGACCCACTGCGCTGGCATCGCTGCCGGATACGAGATCTTCGGTAAGCGCGGCTTCAATGGTATCGCACCTGGGGCCAAGGTCATGAGCCTGAAGATTGGCGACAACACGCTGTCCGGCGGCAGCACCACTACCGAGAGCATGAAGAAGGCCATTGAGTTTGCCGGTCAGTATTCCCAGGAGAACAAGATTCCAGTGATTATTAACATGAGCTATGGAATCGGTAGCGAGAAGGAGGGTGAATCGGACATTGACCGTATCACCGATTCAATCCTGCGTCGTTACCCCTTGCTAAGCGTTGCCACCAGCGCAGGCAATTCCGGCCCAGGCCTCTCTACCGTTGGTACCCCCGCGGGCGCTGACCTCGCTTTCTCCACGGGAGCGCTACTGACGAAAGCCAATGCCAGCACCCTGTACTCCGCCCGAATTCCCCGAGATGTGATCTTCTATTTTTCTTCCCGAGGTGGCGAACTTGGTAAACCTGACGGGCTTGCGCCAGGTTGCGCCGCATCTGCCGTTCCCCCGTGGGAGAACTGGGTTATCATGCGGGGTACCAGCATGGCTTCTCCCCAGGCCGCCGGGTGCCTTTCCCTGGTTGCCAGCGCAGCGATCCAGAGCAAGAAGCCCCTGCCGGTGCAGGGCACGTTGCTCGCCCGGGCGTTGCGCAACAGCGGCAAGCCTCTCAAGGGTTATGCCCTGGCCGATCAGGGTGGAGGCGTCATCAATGTCCCCGCCGCGTGGGACTCCTACCGTTCGCTGGTCAAGCGGTCACAGCGTGATGTGGTGCTTGGATATAAGGTCCAGGGGGACTGCCCGAGTTGTCCCGATGGACGTGCCCGGACAGCCTTCTTTCGCGCCGGGACATACCTTCCGCAGAAGCCCGATGCCCTCTCCTTCACCGTCTACCCTCTCTTCGCCAGTGGTCTCGAGTCGAAGCAGAAGGATGCCTACTTTGAAACCTTTGACCTTTCGGTGGAAGGCGGCGACTGGCTTGAGCCGACATCCAAGTCCCTCTTCTTTCGCGGGAGCGGAAGCTCAGATGTAGATGTGCTCCTCGACCCGAAGGCGCTCAGAGAGCCAGGGATCTACGACAGTCTGATTCGAGGTACCCCCCGGGAGACCGGGAAGGGTCGAAAGAACGGAATGTTCGAACTCTGGGCAACGGTCATCGTGCCTTATGTATTCGACCTGACCAACGGTTTCTCCCGCCGCTGGGAAGGGGAAACGCAAGACCCTGGAGGAGTGCAACGCTATTTTCTACGGGTACCCGAAGGCGCCGCTTCTTTGCGCGTTCTGCTCTCACCGGTAGAAGGCCGCTATACCAGCTCCCGACTCACGCTCTTCGACCCGGAAGGCCACGAATTCTCGGTCACCGGTCCCTACGCAGATTCTACTCGCAAGAAGAGTGCAACGGCGCTCATTGCCCGCGAGAAGCTGATGCCCGGTATCTGGGAAGTAGTGGTGATGACTCACTACGTGGCCCGTGGGGAGTCAACCTACGACCTCGACGTGGAGTTCTCCGGCTTCCACTACGAAGCCCCGGCAGAAATCCTCTACGATATGGGCAGCCCGCCCCGCTCAGTCTTCAACGTCAAGTCGCTCTTTGACCGCGCCTTCGAAGGGCGTGGCAGGGGAGGGATCTACGGCATCTTCCGCGTCGATGAGAAGAGTACCAAGAGTGACCGGATAGTCTTCAATGTCACAATGGAGAAGGACATTGCCAACGTGAAGTTGAAGCTGCGCATGGACAAGGATACCTATGCGCGGTTCACTGACTGCGCGGTATCTGTATTGGATGACGATGGCGGTGCGGTAACGAAGGGCGGGTTCTCAACCCGTTCAACGGCATTGGAGTTTGACAATCCCACGGTCGGTGTGGGACGGACCACCTATACCGTGGAGATTCGTGGGGGTCTGGCCGAGCGGAGCGAGGACCCGTGGGCCGTAACCGTCGAGGAGTTCTATCAGCGGAGTATCTCCATTCCCGCCAAGATCTGGTGCGATGGATTCTCTATCTTCACGCTCTATCCAAATCGCAATTACCTCTGTGAATTTGAGCTGCAGGAGCAGCCGACCATCGCGCCCAGCGGGTTTCTCTATTACGGGGACATTCAATTCCGAAACAATCGCACCAGGCGCAATGACCTGATTATCCCCTTGCGCCTGCGAGTGAGCGAATAGTGCATGGTTGCTAAGCGTCGACTCGTGGTTGGGACGGGCAATCCCGGCAAAATCCGTGAGCTGGCCAACGCGCTCTCGACGGCGCGTATTGAGCCAGTGAATATTTCCGACCTTGTATCCGATTTTGACCCCGTCGAAGATGGCACTACCTTCCTGGAAAATGCCCGCATCAAGGCGGTGGCAGCAGTGGCCGCAAGTGGTCTTCCAGCGTGCGCCGATGACTCCGGACTTTGCGTTGTCGGACTCAACCTTGAGCCAGGCATAAACTCAGCTCGATACGCGGGGCCAGGCAAGAGCGATACCCAACGCATCCACTACCTGTTGCAACAGATGCAGTCCCTCTTTGGGGACGCCCGAGAGTCCTATTTCACCTGTGCCCTATCTGCTTTTGTTCCTAGGGAGTGGCTGAGTAAGGCAGGTCATCGGGTAGCCACTCCCTCACCGTGGCCTGGACTGGTAGAACTTTCCACCGAGGCTCATCTTCACGGCCACATCGGCACCACGTTAGCGGGCAATGATGGCTTTGGCTATGACCCGGTATTCCGCCCGGCAGGTGGCGGTGGACGCACTCTGGCTCAATACTCTTTGGAAGAGAAGAATAGGATTTCCCACCGTGGCCAGGCGTTGGCCCAATTGCGTAGGCTTATGGCGGCCACTTAGTAATTTTTGCTCCACCATGCGTAATCACTTGTTCAGCAGAGCGTGGGCATGACGGGAAGTGCAGCGTCTTATGGCCCGGGTACCACGCCATCATCGGCGCTGGCGTCGTCGAAATCGTCAAGGGCGGCATCGGCGGTAGCTGCGGATTTGGTCAGGCGTCTGACCTCAGCGGAGGTGAGATCTTCCGTCAGCTCTACAGGGAGACGGTTTTCAAAGTAGGCAAGGTCGTACTTATAGATATCGATGTAGAAGTGAACCCAGCCCTCTTCATCAGCGCCCACGGAGTTGTACTCCACGTATATGGGGATGGGCGTCTTGAGCTTGATGTAGTGCTCCTTCGCTTTCTCAAGTATCTTCTCGACATCGTCCTTATCCATGCCATTGAATCGCTTGAGTACGTGGCGGGCCAGGTCAAGGGGTTTGTCCAGGCGCATGCAGCCGTGCGAGTAGGAGCGAATCGGGCGGTCGAAGAGTGCCTTGGCTGGAGTATCATGCAGGTAGACGTGGTGTTCATTGGGAAAGAGGAACTTCACCAGACCAAGCGCATTGTCGGGACCAGCCTTCTGGAAGATAATCTCCGAACCATCATCCTTCATCTTGATGCCGTAGTTGTTCTTCTCGAAGAAATCAGGTTCCCGTACCATGTCTTCGAGGAGTTCCTTTTGCAGTCGGGGTGGCGGGAACCAGAGGGGATTGAGCACCACCGTCGTAACCTTCTTTTCTAGCAGGGGAGTGTGGTTGAAGTGGCCCCGTTGCCGCCTCTCGATAGATGTCTCTTCGGTGCGATTTCCCACCACGATGCGATGCACCCTAATCAGCTCATTGTTATCCCATACTTCCAATTCGAATTGAGGAATGTTGACTCGGAAGTAGTAGGGCGGAGTATCAATGTTGATGGCACTTTCACGCCAGCGCAAAAGACCAAGTTCAATCTGTTTCACTCGCTTGGCCATGGAGACGTTCATGGAGCCGCGGGTCGATTGGTCGGTGCGTCCGCTAACCCTCAGTTGATGCTTACGCTGGTAGAGCTTCACTGCCGCTAGAACGTTCTTGTTGAATCGGGTCGTATCGTGCTCAGCCGCCAGATAGCCCTCCAAGATCAGCCGACGAGTGAGCAGCTTGATCCGGTCACCCTTCTGTCCCTTCTTCAGGTTCCAGCGGATACTGATCTTATCAATCTCTCCAGCATCTCGGAGTTGCTTGTAATGCTGCAGACCCTTTTGCAATCGTGCGTACTCCGGGTTGGTCGGGGCGAGCCCTCGCAGGTACGCGGCAAAGTCGGGGTCCGCCTTCTGGAAGTCGTCCCGCAACTGCTCTCGGAACTTGACGTGGGACAGAGAGAGCTCGGGGGTCACCTTGAATGGATGGGCGCGCAAGACATACTTGAAGTCCAGAAGCCAACGGTAGAAGCCGCGCAGTAAAAGGATATCAACTTCCTGCACTGCCTTATTGAGACGTTTCTTGGTCTGCAGCAAGTTGGGATAGAAGCGGGCAAACTCCCGCAGGATCGGCGCATCCGTGTTGGTGTAGCCAGCATCAACGAGCCACGCTCGAAGCGTACTCTCATCGGGAATGGTGGTGTAGCTCTCAACCTGCGCCCAAAGTGCGCGTGAGCGTGCGTCGGGCAGGCCTGCGCGGGCCTCGATGTATTCGTTGCGCAGTGGTTCGATGGAGGCCACGGCCTCGGTGAGCTTCTTCGTCCGATAGTCCTTTTCCGCCAGACCATGATTGGGTACCGCCAACAGCAACTGCTGCAAGGCCTCACCACTCTTCGTTAGCTTCGGGACCCGCTTCTCATACTGGAAGAAGATCGGTGCGAACCGCCGTGCCACATACACTTCTCGCATTAGAGAAATGAAGTGCTTTGAATCACGAATCCTCCGCTCAAAGTCTTCCCGGTAGCGTGAGAAGAAGATCGTATCTTTGGCAAATTTTGATTCCAGGAAGTCGAGGACACTCTCGGCTAGCGCCGAAACCTTGTCCTCCTCTTCCGGAGTCAAGTCGATGCGGAGCGGTGGAACGACTGGGCTTTCGCCGACATCGCTGCCCGCCGCGGGGGACGGGGTGTCAATCTTGCCTGGGCGGGCAGAGGTCTTTTGCGCTACTTCCCGAGTCTCGTCGGGAGTCTCCTTTGCGCCGCAACCGGGCATGAGCCCAAGGCATAGTGACAGAATCAGTGCTGCGTGGGTGAGGGGAGAATGAATTCGAAGTTCAATCATGGTCTTCTGTACTCTCGCCCGGCAGTGGTCCCAGGCACGGGAGGGGCGACCTCCATGCCCACTTCCTTACTACCCGAAAGGGGGTTATTTATCAACCTTCGATGCGGTCGAAGAGCTCGTCGACAGCAAGTCCGTATGCCTTCGCCCCGCTTGACTGCGGGTCGAAGTCGTACGCGGTCACCCCCTGAAGGCAAGCTCTCGGCAGCGCCGTGTTCGTCGGAATCCGGGTCTCCATGACCAGGCCCCCGAAGCGAGCCTCCAACATCTTAGTCAACTCCCGATTGATGACCTTATTCCGTCCATCTACCTTGACTACCATGATTCCAGCTACTTCCACCGGTAGCTGCAGACGTTCTCTGATGGTCTCAACGGCGTTGGAGATGTCGCCCACGCCCTCGATGGCCAGCAGTGACAGATCCGTGGGGACGACCACCTGATGTGCCGCCACGAGTGAGTTCAAAGTCAACGTGTCAAGATTCGGCGGGCAATCGATGACAATCAGATCGAACATGTCCTCAGCCTTGGCCATCATGCCTTTCAGCACGAATTCCCGTCCGATGCGAGAGGACAGCATCATCTGAACTTCTTCCAGTCTGGCGTCCGCCGGAACCACCCAGAGGTTGGGCAGGTCAGTGGGCAGGCAGGCATCGAGGATGTCACCTTTCTTGTCCATGAAGACGGATGAAAGTGGCTGTGCACTGCCGGGACGAACGCTCCCGGAAAGTGCCGTAAGAACGTGACCTTGCGGGTCCATGTCAATCACAAGAACTCGACGCGCGTGCCATCGCGCTGCGGCAACTGCCAGGTGCACGGTGGTCGTTGTCTTGCCAACTCCCCCCTTACGAGAGCAGATGGCTACGGTTGTGGCGCGGCCGGTGTGATCCATGGTTCTGGCAGCCTTCCACTTCATGATCCCTTCTGAAATTGTACCGAGCATATCATTCACCTCCGGATCCCATTAGATCACACCTCGATCGGCTGTCAAAAATATAGTTCGTGCGTGTGAGATGGTGTGCGCGAGCGCACGTAGGACGCTACGGTGTGCGCAAGCGTACGCGGGACCCTCTGCAAGCGTACGCCGGGCGCTCTACGGTTTGCGCAAGCGTATGCGAGACCCTACTCGACGACGTAGGCTTTGTTGTCGAGGATGGCGGTACCGATGAAATTCGTATAGTGGCGAATGGCGTCTGCGTTTTCAAAAACCACGAAGTGCCCGTCCTCGGGTGGCACACCATATTCTACAGTGAGTACGCTTGAAACGGTGTAGGGCAACTCCACCTGCTGCACGCCGCCAAAGGGCTCATAATCGTCCTCGGATAGAGAGGGGGACTTAGCAAGCATAGCCCGCATCGCCTGGGAGAGCGCTTTCATAGTCTTGGGCGGTGTGTGAACGTCGGTGAGTCCCAGCGGATGGAAGGTCGCGACCTTGTGGCCATCGATAGGGGCGTAGAAGAGCTTCTCGCCATAATTGATCGGGTCAACGGCATCGTAGTAATGCTGAATCAGGGAGAGAACCGGGTGGGTTCGTCCAACGTTCTCATCCTGTAGTGCGACGATGACTCCATCCTTGACATCAACCGGGGCCGATTTGCGTAGGAGGGACTCAATCAAGCCACCTCCCGTACCGCTAATCACCATCTCCTCGACGGCGTCCACAAAGGGTATCGCCAGAGGTCCGGAGATGCCGCCCTGAGAGTGGCCGAAAAAGAGCACAGAGGCAGGGTCAAGCGTATCTTGAGCGCCAGCGATATCAGGCGCCTCACTGTTCCAGGAAGCAAGCAACCGGGCGAAGACCATGGTCTCTGCCGCGGCTTGCGAGAAATTGCCCAGCGCGGCCCGCGGGTTCCGGAAGTTGAAGACCAGGGAGTCGGGGTCCAGGGGGGCAGGGCCAACCCGCGGTCCGTGCATGACCTGGTCCCAGCCCAGGACAGCGGCCTCGACGGTGCTCTCGACACCATCCTTGTTGACCACGTTGAACTTCGAAAGTTGTTTGGCTACCCCGACGTCAATGTGGCTGCGGTAGTTGCCACCGGTACCGTGCCCGTAAAGGATCACTGGCCAGCCCTCGGGTGGCGGAGGTCCGTGGGGCAATGTCAAGGAGAAACAGACATCTTCGAAGCCCTGAACAACCGGGCGATCCAGCGCGTCAAACTCAATTCCACCCCCATTCTTAGGTTCAATGAAGGGTTTGTCGCCGACCTGGAAAGTGGGTAGCTTGGCGAGCCCCTGAATCTCCATGAAATCCGGACTTACAGCCATGCACCCGCGCTTATGGGCTTCACCTTCGAGACCGTCGTCGCAGGGCGACACGGTATCCACCTCGCAAACCACGGCGTCAATGATCTCAGGTAACGCAATGGTATCCATTTCTTCTTTAAACTTGGCCAGACGACCGGTGGGGCTGGCAGTGGTGAAGACCGCAGCCGCAATCACGTTTCCAGCATTGATTCCCAGGTTCGCTGCAGGCTGCGTCCCAATGAAGTCGCGTAGCGGAGCGTATTTCTCCCAGGCCGCTTTCAAATCCGCGTCGGCCGGCTGTCCGTCGCCAATCATCGCCTTGAAGTCCTCGTCCGGGGAGAAGGGGACGGGGGCCTCGCCAGAGGCCTCGGTGGGGTCGTTAGTGAGAGTATCGAGGAGCATCACCGCGTACGTACGCTCCCCCGCCAGGGGACGAGCCCAGGGTACGTAGACGGCAAGATAGTTCTGACAGATGTAGAGGCCACGTCCGGTACTTGCTACCCAACTGAGGGACTGCTTCTTGCCGTAACCTGAAAGCAGCGGATCGGTAACGTCGACAAGGATCACGTTGGGCGTTTCGCCGGTCTTGATGGAACCCAGGTCAGGGGACTGAGAGAAGCGGAAGAAGGTAACGGGATTGGTGCCAAAAGCACTCATGTCCTCTTCCATGGCTGCAATCACCCGGGCGGCGATATCGTAACCAACTGCTCCGGGTCCCGGCGTGGGGTGGCCGGAGAGATCCATCTGGCCATCCAGAATCCTGATATCATTGGGGAAAGGCAGTCGGTAGAAGTCCTTGAGCGGCTGGCCCTTTCGGGGCACCTCAAAGAGCACTCGTGGGGGGCCACCGATGACCGACGAGGACTCACAACCTTCGCCTGTGAAGAGCGGAACCTGGAATCCCATTATTCCGCAGCGACCATCAACGCCGCAGTAGAGGCCAGCAACGCAGTCGCCCGTGTCAACACATTCGATACCGACGTCGCCCTCGCCGGAAGGCTGGCATGTCCCGGTGAAAGAGAGGAGCTGGCAGTAGAATCCTTTCTGACAATCCCCGTCGGTGGTGCAGGTGTCCCACTGCTCGCCGTCACCCTCGGGCACGCATGTCTTAGGAAGGTCAAGATGCTCGGTGTCAAATGTACAAACGAGACCATCGTCACAGTCGTCCGAGAGAATGCAAAGGCTCTCCTCCGCTCCTTCCCCCACCACCGTGCAAATCGAGTCTACGCATTTCAAACCGATGCGGCATTCGCCATCGACGCCACAAGCTTCTCCCGGCCCCTTGCCAAATATGGTCTGCAGCGCGTCACCACTCGACACTACGTCAGAACCGTCGTCCGGACCGATGGTGTTGCCCTTGTCGAAGAAATCTGTGCAGGCACTCGTAGCCAGAATAGCCAGGGCAAGAATCCAGATGGTTGAGGTGCGACCTTTCATGTGGGTCTCCTTAGCGTCCGCGGCGCCACAGCGCACAACGCCCGCGTCGAAATCAAGCTTGGCCCTTAGTATAGCCAGTGGTTGAGAGCATTTCAAGCAAGCAAACACATCGCGCAACGCTTTGCCAAGGTCTTCACCTCCCTCGCCCTGCGCTCGCCCTACAAATCGTTCCAGATTCCTCGCATCTCGCGCTCCATCATCTGCTCAAGTTCCTGCATGGGGGCCTCAACTGATTGTTCGTATGCTCCCATCACCTGGCTGGCGGCATAGGCGAAGATACCTACCGTCAGAAGGACGGTGGCGATTATCAGGAGGATCTTGCGACGGGCGGAGGCGCGTTGGCTGTATGCTTCGAAGAGCTCGGCGAAGCTCTCCTCCAAGGTCCCGCTCTTTTCGCCGGTGGCGAGAATAACAATCCACTCCGGCTCCAACATTGGTGCGAGTGCCTGAGTCAGCGTCCCTCCTTGATCGATGGTGGCAACGGCGTCGTCGAGGAGCGCGCGATTCTGCTGGCTATCCCAAACGAGCCCGCCAATTCCCAGGGCTTCACGAATCGGGACGCCGCTGCGCAATGAGGTTCGCAAGACCAGGAAGAAGAGTGACTTCCGGCCGGGTCGCAAGAGCTGCTCAACACGCCCTGGTGCGCGGCGAAAAATTGCTGGGGCAGAGAGTGATACGACGCGCCAGGTGATCCACATTGTGGTAAGGATTGCGAGGAGTCCGCCGATGCGGCCTGCCACCTCCCCCACGTACGCCCCGACGGTTCCCAGGACGAGGGTCGGCACGGGCATGATAATGCAAGACATCAAGAGCACCACCAGTGGGTATGCGAGACTTGATATCAGTTTACGCGTGAGGGCCATGGCATCGGCATCCATGGCTTCGAGTTGCTCCAAGACCTCGGTGAGGTGACCGGTCTTTTCGCCGGCGTGCAAGATGGTACGCTGAGCCCGGGGTACTAACCGTGGCACCGCGGCCAGGGATTCAGCCAGAGTACTCCCGGCGCGTAGCCCCCTTAGCGCCGCTGACGAAATGTCTCGCAAAGCCCCTCGGCCGGTCAACTGGAGAGTCTGTAGTCCCTCCTCAAGCCCCACACCGCTACGCACCATACGGCAAAGACTCGCGTAGAATCGACGACGCGCGGCGGTCGCCGGGAACAATACTTCCCTGAGGTTGCTTAGAAGAACTGCTGCCTGAGGCAATGATGGGCGGTTGGTGGACCTGGCAAATCGACTGCCCGAATCCTTGGATTTGGGCGCGGCCGTGGGGGGGGCAGCGCGAATCGAGTCTTGCGGCCCGCCATTCTGGCGCGCGACGAACTTCTCGACGACGATGCCGCAATAAGCGCAATCTCGACTCTCAGGCTGCTCCTGTCCACACTTGGGGCATTTCATGGAGAGAGTATAGCACGCAGACCCCAGCAGGGAAACGGAGGTTGGTGCAGCGTCTGAGGCGGCGGGAAATTTGCTGCTCTGCCGCAGCGCGGGTACGATGTGCGCGGAGGGAGGAGTATGGAGCGCAGTGGCAGACTGCTAATCGTTGAACCCAACGACGCGATTCGTCGCATGGTTGCGCTGGCCGGGAAACCCTTCGCCTCAGAGGTCCTGGAAGCCGAAACGCTTAAACAGGGAGTGATTCTCCTGGGTAGAAGGCCCGCAGTTGTGGTTTCCGAGGTTCGCCTGCCCGATGGCAGCGGCAGTACGTTGCTGGAAATGGTGCTAGCGGGTTCTCCCGAGAGCGTCTTCGTCGCGCTCACAGCCGAAGACGACGTAGAGGGGGCCGTATCCCTGGTTCGAAAAGGTGCCTTCTCCGTCCAACCCAAGCCTTTCCGCCTCGATGAAGTGGGCGGGATGCTTCGCCGCGCCTTTGGCCAACATGAAGTTCTTCACCAGAGTCGTCAGGCCAACGAACTCAAGCTTCGCTACCAAAACGACCTGGAGCAGCGTGTTGGAGAGCAGACTGCGCTCATCTCTTCGCTATTGGAGTTCTCCAATCGCCTCAATGCCGCTGGAACAATGGAGGAGGCAGTTGAGCTGCTCCTTGAGACTCTCAACGAGATGGTTAGCTGCGAGCGGATTTCCATTCTACTGGAGACTCCCGAAACCGGTCAGGTGGCAGTAGCCGAGGCCCTCGGCATACCGGCCGAGATCTTGCGCAAGCCTATCAACCTGGAAGACTCTCCCGTCGTCAAGCGAGTGATGGAAGCAGGGGAAGTGCTCTACGTGGAAGATGTGGCGGAGGCCGGATTGGTCAGCGGGCGTGGTGCGGGAAGAGCTTTCATGTCTGTTCCCCTGTTGGATTCTACGTCGGGCAAGAAGAAGGTCTTTGGCGTCGTAAATCTGACGGATCGTTCCGGAGATGGAGAGTTTAGCGATACCGAGCGCCGGCTGGTTCAGTCTATCGCTGATACGGCCTCAATCGCCTGCGCTAACCTGCGCAACCGCCGTTCATTGGAGAAATCATACTTCGACACGGTCGGGGCTCTGGCTCTGGCGCTGGAAGCCAAGGATCACTACACGCATGGACACTCACAGCGGGTGACCAGCATGTGCATGGTCGTTGCCGATGTGATGGGATTCAGCAATGAGGAGCTCGACCAGATAATGTTCGCTGGCATGCTTCACGATGTCGGCAAGATCGGAATTCCCGAGAGCATCTTGCAGAAGCCGGAGCGGTTGACCAACGAAGAGTTCCAGGCCATTCGAGAGCATCCTGCGGTGGGTCAGAGAATGGTGAGTCACATCTCTTTTCTCGCGTCTGCAGGCACAATTATCCGGCAACACCACGAGCGGTGGGACGGCAAGGGTTATCCGGACGGGCTGAGGGGTGAGGAAATCGAGCTTCCCGCCCGTATCATGGCCATCGCTGATTCCTACGACGCCATGACCACCGACCGCTCATATCGACGCAAACTGCAGCCTTATCAGGTGATGGATGAACTGATGAAGGGTCGAGGAACACAGTTTGATCCGGAGTGCCTCGATCTCTTTGTTCGCCACGTGGCAGAGAGCCCGTCCATTCCAACCGCGGCAGGCTAGTTCGACTTTACAAGCTACTCTCTCTACTTATCATGTAAACAGACTAAGGGGCGCGCCGGGTTGCCCCGTGAGGTGGCAAGATGGATGACCGGACTCTAGTAGAACGATTCCAGAAGGGCGGCGACCGCGCCGCCTTTGAAGAGTTGATAGCGCGCTACGAAAACCAGATCTTCCGCTTCGGTTTTCGAATGTGTGGCCAGGAGCAGGATGCCGAAGATGTGGTCCAGGATACCTTCGTTTCTGCTTACCGTTATCTAAAGGGTTTCCGGGGCGATGCCAGTCTCCTCACCTGGCTCTTGAAGATCGCTTCAAGTGCCTGCCTGAAGAAGCGTCGCCTGAAGAAGAATGAACCACGCAACCACGTGCCCTTTGAAGAGCTGCAAGCCCAGCCGGCGGGGGAGGCTCGCATCGATGGCCCGCAGAATCCGACCCCTGACACGGAGGTTCTCTCCGCCGAAGTGCGCGCCAAGTTCTATGAGGCCCTTGAGGCGATTCCATCGCACTACCGCCGGGTTCTCGTGCTAAGAGAGTTGGAGGGGAAGAGTACCCGTGAAGTAGCGACACTTCTTGACCTCACCGAATCGGCCGTAAAGGTGCGACTCCATCGGGCCCGGAAGATGGTCCATAAGGCCTTTGAAAAGGCCGGCTTCGAGCGTGACGAAACCCAACCCGAATAGACTCCTGACGATTTTCACCTCAGAGCCCTTGAACCGTAGCCACGACGGCGCTACTATAATTATTGGCCCTGCGGGGTGCGTGGAGGATGATAAGTGCTTTTTACCCTAGGTAATACCGAGGGATTTCTCTCTGATTGTGGTGCGTCGCGCTGTCGATTCGTCGAATGGTGCGCCTGAAGCAGTTGAACAGAGATCCCACCTTGAATAAGGGGTATGCCGCACACATCCGTTGATACGGCTCGCGCGGGGCTCGTCTCTTTAATGACCTTGTGAAAGTGAAGGGCTGCGGCCGCACGCCCTTACGGAGATGCCGATTGGTGAGGCCATTGAGGCCCGCTTAATGTTGGATAATCGAGCGGTTGCAGGGGAGGTTTTTCTCGTCCACCAGGGCGCCCCAAAGGATGTAGTAGTGCGGTCCAAAGCAACTGCGGAGCCCTCCTCTAACAGCGCCGAGACGGAGCGAGGGGAGTGTTGACATGCTGCCCCAGTTGGTCTAGGTTTGACCTACTTGAAGCAGCATGGAGGCATCATGGCCGACGAGTCAGTTCTCAATTCTCTGGATCAAAAAGACATAATCGCTGTGCTCGGCAAGGGGAGCGAGTTTGAGGGGAAGCTGACCTTCGAAGGAGCGGTGCAGATCGACGGCCGGTTCAATGGCGAGGTTTTCTCCAAAGGAACTCTCATCATCGGTGAAAATGCTCAGGTCAAGGCGGAGATTGCGGTCTCCAATGTGGTGGTGCGAGGCGATGTCACGGGGAATATCAGAGCACACAACTGTGTCGAACTTCATGCTCCCGCTCGTCTGGTTGGAAATCTGGTCACTCCCGCCCTCTACGTTCAAAAGGGCGTTATTTTTGAAGGCAACACCATCATGGAATCGGAAGCAAACGAGCGTCCGTCGCGAAGCCAGGGAGCACCTCCTCCTCCCCTCCCGGAATAGACTGAATCTGGCGAACTAAACCTGTGAACGTTCCATTAGAACACGGCGTGCTTGACGGGCGACGAGGTGGCGGACCCCAGGGGCCTCTGCAAGTTCTTTGAGCTTCTTCTGGGGCAGAACGGTGAGAAGATTCGGTATCGCCTCTGGCGGAGTGGTCGGGTTGGCCACCAACTTGTCCGCCACTGCGGCGGTTGTCCCCCACCGTCTGTTCTGCAGCAGGAAATTGAGGGCATCGGGTGAGAGTTCAGGTTTGGACGCAAAATCGACGACTTCACCCTCAGTCAGGCCGGGGTTCTTGAGGACCCAGAGGTGAAGTGAATGGTCGGGTTCTGCCATCAGTAGCCGGCGCTCATCTTCACCCCCGGAAATGGCAAGCTTCTTCTTCTGTTTGTCCGAAAGTCCGGCGATCAAGTCGACTAGTTCTGGGGCGGGCGTAGGCTCCGCCTCGGGAGTCGGTTCCTTGTCCGCCGCTGCCTCTCCCTTGGTGTCGGCAACGACGACCGGTGAGGCTGGTGGCTGCGCCGGGGCAGCCTGCAGAGTCTCACCGGGTTTGGCTCCAGCTTCTGCGACGAGCCGGTCCAACTCGGCCACCCGGCGACGAAGCTCCTCTTCGCTGGGCCCCGAAACTTCCGGAACCGGGTCGAGTTCATCACCTGTCGGATCCTCGTCGGTGGGAGGCTTCGACTGCGCTGGCGGAGTCGCCACCTGGCTCCGCTTACGTGTAACTGGCTTGGTTCGGGGACCGGGCGTGGTCGGGTCTTCCTCTTCCGAATCTGCGGAAGTGTCAGTCCGAGCACTTGGGGTCGGTGCGATGCCTTTGGGCGGCGGGTCGATTCGCCGCGTTGTCAGATCCGCGGGCGTCGGCTCCTCCGGCTTCTCCTCGGCTGCCTTCATTTCCCGAGCCTTCCCTCGTACACGCTCAACCTGCTCGGCGTAGTCCTTAGCCTTCTCCAAAACCCACTGCGTCACTGAGGTATCGGCGAGTTGGAGTCCGTAGCCGTTGTCAGGCAACACGCTTACTACTCGCGCCACCACAGTAGTGCCGTGGCCATCCGGAAAATTGAACCGGATCTTAATCTGGGTGAAGAGCTTGATCTCATCGCTGGTGTTGAGCAGGAATGCGAAGTTGCGAAAGTAATGTTCGTACGCGTCCGCGACCTGTCCCGGTTCAGAGAAATCAACGATGTATGCTCGGCTGGTCATATCCGCAACAGTGTACTCCCATCTGGGCCCAGTTGGCAACCTCATTTTTGTCTGCTATAGTACGCCGCGATGTGGCGTGGATGGCGGAAAAGAGCGCTTGCGTATGGGGTTCTGGTATTAATTGTGCTGGGAACCCTCTACCAGCTTCAAAACGCAGCGGTGGAAATTGATTTCGCCGTCGACCTTATTGGTGCGCGTTTGTCGGGTGGCCAGGATCTGGTGCAACTCAGAGTCGAGTTTTTGACGGAAGACGGGGAGCGTTTCGGCGTCACCGAATACAATTTCCCGGCTTCTCTCCACCCCGACGGGCCGCCGACGACCACGCCTCGAGTGCCATTGGCTTTGCCGCCAGGTCCCTATGAGGCCCGTCTCATTATGGTTTACGGCGAGGGCACGGGAGCCACGCAGGTTGTGCGCCGGATGGATATGATAATCGAAGGGCAGGGGACCGTTCGCCTTAGGGCAGCGCCATAGACCCCCAAAAGAGGTGACGCAGATGGCGGAAACCGTCATTTCCAGCCACGAATTGCACAAACTTATGGAGGTTTCCAGTAAGCTGGCACGTCGGAGCGGTCGCGACATGACGACCCTCCATGTGGTGCTCGCGGCCCTGGAGTTTCAGCACTCTATGATTGGCGGCGTACTGAGCAACTTCCAAATCCGGCTGAAAGGTGACAATGGGCTCCGCAAGGCCCTGGAGTCTCTCAAGCAGGCGGACAAAGTCGAGCGCTTGACCGAGCCCCAGGATACGCTCAAACTCATAATGCGTAGGGCATGTGACATGGCCGGAAGCAGAGACAACCATGTCAACTCCCTCTTCTACTTCATCACCATGATACGCGTCCGTCGTGCCCTGGGGACTCGAGCCCTGGAAGCCTGCGGCGTCGACCTTTCAAGGTTGCGCCAGGCATTGCTTGGTCGTATTTCCAATCTGGCTCCGTTGCGAGCTAATGGCGAGGGAGCGGAAGAGGCCGGTGAGGTCACCGTGGTTCCAGAGGATTTGCCGGCGGAGGACGAGACCATTGTTACCCGTCCTGCGAAGACCGATGGCGGACCGGACGCGCCCGATATTGTGCCCTCTAAGACCGCTGCATCCATCGCGTCCGCCTCGTTGCCGGAGGCCAAGGAGACGGCCCGCCCGGTCAGTGAAGATGAGGCCCGCTATGCGCTGGACCCAGAGGAGTTCCCCGAGTTGGTCAAATCCACAACCAACATTACTCGGCGCGCTGTGCGGGGGGAAATCGACCCCGTTATTGGCCGGGACCGAGAGATAACTCAGCTCATCAATATTCTCAAGAAGCGGCAGATCAACAACCCCTGTCTGGTGGGCGACCCCGGGGTAGGGAAGACTGCACTGGTGGAAGGTCTGGCCCGAGAAGTGGTTAGCGGCAGCAGTCGTACCAGCAGGCTTCATGACCGGATCATTCTGGAATTGGAGACCGCGGCGCTGGTGGCCGGTACTCAGTTGCGGGGGTCCTTTTCCGAGCGGATGCTCGCGTTGCGCGATGAGGTGCGCAAGCTCAAGGACCGGGTGATCATTTTTGTCGATGAGATTCACACGCTGATTGGCGCCGGCGGAGGTGATTCCAGCCCCGACGCCGCCAACGAGCTCAAGACGGCACTGGCGCGGGGCGAGTTTCCCACTATTGGCGCGACCACTACCGAAGAGTATCGCCTGCGGTTCGAGAAGGACAAGGCTTTCAACCGCCGCTTCGAAGTTGTCATTCTCTCGGAACCCAGTCCTGAGGAGGCAATCGAGATAATCAAGGGTATCGTCGGACTCTACGAGGCACATCATGGCGTCACCTACCAACCGCGTGCTATTGAAACTGCCGTCCGTTTCACCTCTCGATACGTTCCTCATCGAAGACTGCCGGCCAAGGCCATTGACGTCCTCGATCAAGCAGGCGCAAGTCTCTCGGGAGTTGGCGATAGCGTGGGTGAAGAGGCCATTGCTCAAACCGTTGCTGAGCAGGTGAATATCCCGGTGGAGCGAATGCTCCTCAATTCGGTAGACCGTTTCAAGGATATGGGCGATTTCCTGGGTGACCGCGTAGTCGGACACCACGAAGTGTTGTTGCGAATCTGTGATGCCGTCAAACGAGGCTTCGCTGGTTTCTCTTCCCATCGCCCCCTCGCCTCATTTCTTTTCGCTGGTCCTCCTGGCGTGGGCAAACTGCAAACCGCCAAAAGCCTCTCACGTTTTCTCTTTGACCGGGATGACGCGATTCTCATGTTCCAGGGAAGTGAGTTCACCGAGAAGCACTCCATCGCCAAGCTCATCGGCGCCGGGCCTGGCTACGTTGGGCATGAGCGGGGTGGGCGTCTCACCGAAGGTATGTTCAATCGACCCTTCCGGCTCATTCTCTTTAGGGACCTCATGGTCGCGCATCCTGACATCCAGGAACTGGTGGCCGAGATGCTCCACACCGGGGAGCTGACTGACGGGCAGAATCGGAAAGTCCATTTCTCCAATGCCGTGGTTGTGATTTGCCAGGATCTGGCGATGGATAAGTACTTCGGCAACGGCGACAACAAGCGAGTCGGCTTCGCACCCTCCGATTCCCAGGGTGACGAGGAGCACTCGTCTGCCGATGTGCTGCGCAAAGTAGTGAAGGATTTCCCCGCAAATCTGCTCCAGGCAGTGGATGACAGGCTCGTCTTCTTCCCATTGGATGCGGACCAGGTGCGGCAGGTGGCGCGCCTCGAGGTAGCTTGCAGCAGCAATCGCCTCAAGGAAGAGAGGGACATCGAATTCGAACTCTCGGACAAGGCTCTTGACCACCTCATACTCGGCGGTGGATTCACTCGTAATCGTGGTGGAAGATTGCTTCAGCAAACGCTGCGGCGAACCATAGAGTCATTTCTTGCAGAAATGATCCACGGCGGTGAGATTCGTCCGGGACACAGCGTTACCGTCAATTTCGAGGACGGAGAGTTAAGCTACGACCTTTCCTAACAGGCTCACGTACTTGTCGATGCTCTCACGGGAAGTCAATTCCGTACAAGCCACCAGCATGAGGTGAGTCGCCTCCGGCAGAAATCGCTCCACCGCAACGCCAGGAACAATGCCGGACTCAACCATGCGAGGCATTACCGTTGCAGTTGGAAGCGGCAACTCCACTACAAACTCGTTGAACCACGGGGTCTCGAGGTAGGGCAAATTGACGCCCGGAATAGAGGCAAGCTGGTTCGCTAGATAGCGGGAGGCATGGTGATTTACTGTAGCCAACTTCTGTAGCCCGGAGTTGCCAAGGAGAGTCAGGTAGAGAGCAGCCGAAAGGGCGCAAAGTCCCTCGTTGGTGCAAATGTTCGAGGTGGCTTTTTCACGGCGGATATGTTGTTCCCTGGTCGCCAGAGTCACAACGAACGCGTCGTTGCCATTGCGGTCGATGGTCTTACCAACCAGGCGTCCCGGTAAGGCCCTGACAAACTTCTTCCTGGTGGCCATGATGCCCAACAGTGGACCGCCGTACGAGACCGGCATGCCAAAGGACTGCCCCTCGCCAACGACGATGTCTGCGTCAAAGGCGCCCGGTGGCTGGAGCATCGCATAAGAGAGCGCTTCACTAAACGCTACCACCAGCAAGATTCCGTGGGCCGCAGTCTCTTCCCGGAGCGCGGCCAGATCCTCCACCAGTCCATAGAAGTTGGGGGATTGAACAATCAGCGCCGCTACGTCGCCGCTTAGTTGAGCCGAGAGGTCCGCCTGGTCGAGGCGGCCGTCTGGCCCCATCTTGACAGCTTGCAAAGTGTCGTCAGGATGGGTCAGGTAGGTGCGCGCCACGGCGCGATATTCGGGGTGAACCGAGTCTGCTAGCAGTACTTTTGGCCGCTTGTTGCGGTGAATTCGCAGAGCCATCCCTACCGCCTCGGCTACGGCGGTAGAACCGTCGTATAGCGAGGCGTTGGAGACTTCCATCCCAAGCAGGCGGGCGATCATCGTTTGATATTCGAAAACAGATTGCAGCGTACCCTGGCTAACCTCTGGCTGGTAGGGCGTGTAGGCGGTGTAGAACTCACTCCGCAGGAGCATCTGCCCCACTGCGGCCGGCACATAATGGTTGTAGATGCCCGCCCCGGTAAAAGTCGCTATGCGGGTGCTGTCGGAGTTACGCGCACTGAGTTCTTCCAACCGATAGTTGAGCATGCACTCCGGCAGCGGCTCAGGCAGGTCGAGCACTCGATCCATCTGCAGATGCTCAGGAATTGTACCAAATAGCTCAGAGATATCCTTGACCCCGATTACGGCGAGCATTTCCTGGATGTCTTCGGGGGTGTGGGGAACATATCGCATGTTGGCTATCCTACTGTCGTAGCGGAAAGGCAAAACCAGGAACTCTAGTCCTTGTCCTCCCGCAATCCCTTCACGTACTCCTCGTAGTCTGCGGCCGACATCATGTCGTCAAGCTCAGAGAGGTCGGTAGGCTCGATTTTGACCAGCCAACCCTCATCAAAGGGATCCTGATTAACCAGGTCAGGGGCTTCCTGGAGGGAGGCATTGGCTTCGAACACTCTGCCCGTTGCCGGGGCATAGACTTCTTCGACGCCTTTGTGATGCTCGATCTCCGCGAAGCCGGCTCCCTTCTCAGTTTCGTCGCCTTCCTCCGGCAACTCCACGTAAGTGATGTCGCCAATCTTCTCCTGGGCGTAATCGGTGATCCCAACGACTACTACGCCATCGTCATCGTCATAGTTCGCCCACTCATGATCTTTAGAGTATTTCAGGTACTTTGGGACGTCCATGTCGTTGCCTCCATAGTCTCAGATTGACAAGCTCAAGCTTGGGCCTTGTAAAAAGGCGTCTTCACTACCTTCGCCGGCACGCGCCGTTTCCGAATCTGAATCTCAATTTCAGTGCCACGCTTGTGATGCGGCACGTTGATGTAGCCCAATCCAATGGACTGGCCCAGGGTGGGAGAGAGCGTCCCGGAGGTCACTTCCCCGACGGTTTCACCGTCCCGGATGATCGCATAGTGCTGGCGCGGCACTCCCTTGTCAAGCATTTCAAAACCGACCAGTTTGCGCTTCAGTTTTAGAGCGCGAATCTCCTCCAATGCACTCTTGCCCAGGAACTCGGAGGAGAAATCCACCGTCCACTTCAAGCCAGCTTCCAGGGGATTGGTCGTTTCGTCGATGTCGTTGCCGTAGAGGCAGAACTTAGCTTCCAGCCGGAGGGTGTCCCGAGCCCCGAGTCCAATTGGCGCCGCGCCGAGGTCCGAACCAGCGTCCATGAAGCGGTTCCAGTAGTGAGGCGCGGCCTCCCACGGCAGGTACAATTCATATCCGGCTTCGCCGGTGTAGCCGGTTCCTGCAACCATGACCTTCGTTCCGCCGTCATCAAATTCCACGAAATCGAAGGGCTTTAGAGTGGCCGCAACGTCGGGCCAGATGCGCCCCAGTACCTTGAAAGCCTGGGGACCTTGGACCGCTATCTGAGAGTATCTGTCCGAGACGTTTGAGATGGAAGCTTCGCCCGGGTTGTGCCGTTGGAAATGGGCAAAATCCTTGGCCGAGGTCGACGCATTGACACAGAGCATGACATCGCTCTCAGACCTCTTGTAGACGATGAGGTCATCGACAATGGTGCCTGCCTCATTGAGGGTCGGAGTGTAAAGCGCCCGGCCCGGCGGCAGGGAAGAAACACCCCCGGTGACGAGGTAGTCCACAACACGCGCAGCATCGGTCCCCGAAAACTGGATTTGCCCCATGTGCGAGACGTCAAAGAGGCCGACCTCGTTTCGCACCGATTCGTGCTCCTTGTTGATTCCCGCAAACCAGACCGGCATCTGCCACCCGGCAAACTCCACAAGGCGGCCGCCGGCCTGCCTATGGATGTCGTAGAGAGCAGTCTTACGAGGCTGTTCAGTCATACGGGGTCCTCCACGGGTTATCAACACGACTGCATCATAGAGGAGCACCGGGGCGGGTCAACAGTTTTCTGGCAGAAGCGGGAAGGGGTCGTCAGGGGCAGGGAGACTGCAATGACCAGGTCAGTTCATAGGGAGACTCAGGTGAACCGCTCAGTGCGTCACTACCTGTCCCGTCGACGATGGCGTAGAGCCGCTCACCCGGGAAAATCGAGATCCCTTCAATGGAGAGCTCCTGGCCCGTTCCCCAGGCGCAGTCAATTACCTCTTTCGACCCACCGCAAGGGTCGCCGGTGACAGCTATAACATGTCCTTCGCCTTCCACCGTATCGTCGAAGGTCACTGTGACATTCAGCAATCGAGGCTCCCCGTCGGTTATCTCGGCCTCGAAGCGATGCGCCTCATCAGCCATCCCGCCCAACTTGTCTGCCTCAACGTCGGCCAGGGCGCAATCGAGAAAGAAGTCGTCCACGTCGGACCACTCGAGGGAACCACTTACCTGAGCGGTGGACCAACCCACAGCCTCACCCACGTTGCATTGCGGCTCCCCCATGGACGAAGCCGCCGTGGAGGACTCCGTAATGCAGTTATCCTGCCCCGCCGTACGATTCAATGCCACGTGGAGATCGAAGAAGTGTTCAGTGCCAGGCGGCTCCACCTCCGCCCCCGGGAATTCTACTCCGACCATGTAGAGTCCAGGCATCAGGGCGGTTTGGGCGACGAGGCTATTTCCTTCTGCGGTCCAGCACGCTTCAAAGTTCTCGTACTCACACCCGCTGTGGGTCAAGAACGCATAGCAGGGTGCATCGCAATTCAACTGAATGCTTACATCGGTCGGTTCCTCGATGCGAAAGGAGTAGCCCCGCTCAGGTACGGAGTAGGTGTCTGCATTGTCGCACAAGACGTAAAAGACCGTAACGCGGTTCTCGCTACCCAGCATCTGGTCAGCGTGGAGGAAGGAGGTTGTGGCGACTATGCCGCCGAAGTCTTCCGGAGGAATCTCCAGGTAGTTACCGTCGGGGTCAGGCATGTCGGAGAGGCAGACCCACTCAAAAACAAGCCCGCCGTCGCCGCCGCCATCGTGCGGCAGGACCTCGGCCGGATGGTAGTCTCCGGTCTGCCGAGGATCGGTTGTGTCAGCCATCCACCACGCCCAATCTGGGTAGGCGCCACTGTCGGGAAGAGTCCATTGGTCAAGGGTCACCTCGCCGATGGGCTTTCCGTCAGGCAGCGTGTTGGGGTCAGGTTGCTCAGGTGTTTGCGGCAACTTCACAAAGCACCCTGTGGGCAGCGCTATGGCAACGGTAGCCAGCACCACTATCGCAATTGCGGCCATTGGCCGCCAACTTACCTCACGAGACACAGTTGACATTCTATTCCTCGTTGCCCGGGCCGTCGCCTGTGTAACCGTCGGGCGGACATCGGCTTACACTTTACTCACGACCGGGGGGATACGTCCAGTGTTGACGCGCACGCAGGCGGCGCGCTAACACATTTAATATTTCCACTCTCGCAGGTTGACCGGTATTTGACGTTGTTGTAACGTGCCGGCGTGCTTCGTTTCTTTGGATG
This sequence comes from uncultured Myxococcales bacterium, assembly GCA_964522395.1. GTDB lineage: Bacteria > Myxococcota_A > UBA9042 > CAIXZC01 > CAIXZC01 > CALGBT01. The sequence goes on along the minus strand of CAZFVN010000009.1, from coordinate 2,987 downwards.
GGGAGGAGAGCAAATGGAAATCAAGAGAGTTGGTGTAATTGGTTGCGGTCTCATGGGAAGTGGCATTGCCCAAATGAGTGCTGTGGCGGGCTACGAAGTAGTCGTTCGTGAGATCAATGATGAATACCTTGCCGGCGGCCTCGGAAAGATCATCGCCCAGCTCGAAAGGGCTGTTGCCAAGGGAAAGATGGAGGAGGATAAGAAGGATGAGATCCTCGCTCGCATCAGCGGCACCACCGAGTTGGCTGAACTGGCCGAATGTGACCTCATCATTGAAGCGGTTACAGAGAACGTCGAATTGAAGCAGGAGACGTGGAAGGCGCTTGACGAGATCTCTCTCCCGAACACCGTTTTCGCGAGCAATACCTCGTCGATCCCCATGCGACTCCAAGCCATGGTGACCAATCGGCAGGACCAGTTTGTCGGCCTCCATTTCTTCAATCCGGTACCGGTAATGAAGTTGGTCGAGGTCATCCGAGCAGATACCACTTCCGATGCCACATACGAAGCTGCCATGACCTTTGCCCGGGCATGTGGGAAGGTCCCGGTAACCTGCGTTGATACCGTGGGCTTCATCGTCAACAGGCTCCTGACCCCCTATCTCCTCGACGCGGTTCGGGCGCTGGAGGCCGGCATTGCTTCGGCCGAGGATATTGATACCGGGATGAAACTAGGTTGCGGCCATCCCATGGGGCCATTGGTTCTCCTGGATTTCGTCGGGCTCGATACCGTGCTCGCAATCTCTGAAATAATGTATGAAGAATTCAAATTGCCACAGTACAAGGCCCCGGACATGCTGCGTCGTCTGGTTGCCGAGGGCAAGATGGGCCGGAAGAGCGGCGAGGGAATCTACACCTACTGAGTCAATAGTGATTCGGGGAGGCGACTATGACCGTAAAAGCACTTAAGAGTGATGCAGGGCAGTCAGTGGCCGAGGCCTACCTCTTTGTGGAGGTGGCCCGCGGCGCGGATCCCATGGTTGTGTTGAACACCCTTTCTCGACAGCGCATCATAGAATGGGACGCAGTCCGGGACGCCCATTACGGAATCGCGATTCATATGCATGGTGATAGCGAGGCGGGTCTAGAGGAGCGGGTAGAGGGGCTACTCAATGATGTGGATGGTGTCGGTGACCACGCGTTCGTTCCCGTCCATCAACCTGCGCTCGACGATGGTGCCCTTGACCGAATCCAGGCATACGAGGAGAGAGCGGAGGGCGCCGCCCTTGGGCGCCTGACTGAGAAAGCCGTCTCCTATCTCCTCATTGATGTGATACCCAATCGGTTGAATCGGGTCTATGCCGGACTCTACGTCACCGACGAGGTGGTGGTGCTCGAGGCCGATACCCGCAGTAGCCGGCTAGTTGCCATCGTGCAATCGGAAGACTTTCCGGCCTTGAGAAGGGTCGTCAGTGACCGCATCCGGGTGCTCGATGGAGTCGCTGGTATCGTCGAAATGAAAGTGATCCCTCGGGACTTGATGTAAGGGGGCTGCAATGGCCAAAGCTAAAGAGATTATGAACGGTTTCGCCCAGGCGCTCTGGCTCTCGGAAGGGGCCGCCAGTGACCTGATTCCACTGCTCCAGGCCTCTCAGGAGACGTATGGATACGTCTCTCAAAGAGCGATGGAGGTGATCAGTGGAGTTACCGAGATTCCCATGGCTGAGGTATATGGGGTCGTAACTTTCTACAAACAGTTCAGATTGAGCCCCGTCGGCGAAATGGTCCTCAAGGTTTGCAATGGTACGGCTTGCCACGTCAACGGCTCTACCATGCTTGAGACCACCATTGAAGATGTCCTGAAGATCGGTCGAGACGAAACCGACGACGATGGGCTATTCACCCTGGAATCGGTCAATTGTGTCGGTTGTTGCTCGTTGGCACCGGTCATTATGGTGAACGATGAGACCTATGGCTCGTTGACACCTCGCAAGCTGACTTCGTTGCTCAAGCGTTTACGCCGGGAAGGGCTGAAAGCCCGCACCGAAGAGTCCACGGAAACGGAGGTGAGCGCATGAACCGGATTATCGTCGGAACCGCCACCTGCGGCATTGCTGCAGGTGCCAACAAGGTGCTTGATGCGCTTACTGAATGGGCCGAGCAGGACCAGCCAGAAGGCGTCGTAGTGCTCGAAACCGGCTGCATCGGACTCTGCTACGCCGAGCCGCTTGTGGAGCTTCAAAATGACGCCGACTCTCGCCTTTACGGAAGTGTCACTCCGGCCATGGCCCTGGCCTTGGCAAAAGGTGAGGAGCATGCCGACCTTGCCCAGAACCTTCTCTGGTCAAAGGCTGATTCAGGAACCGCTACGATCTTCGGCGATGCCCCACGCATCGCATTGGGGCGCTGCGGGTTCGTCGACCCTGGGTCCCTCAAGGACTACCTCGATACCGGCGGATTCCAGGCACAGCGCCGCATGCTCGACGAAATGACCCCTCAGCAGGTCATTGACGAGGTAACTGCCTCTGGCCTTCGTGGGCGGGGCGGCGGCGGTTTCCCTACGGGCCTCAAGTGGGGCTTTGCAGCGGGCCAGAAGAGTGACCAGAAGTATGTCATCTGCAACGCCGATGAGGGTGACCCCGGGGCTTTCATGGACCGTTCGTTACTCGAAGGTGACCCCTTCTCCGTACTCGAAGGAATGGTGGCATGCGGTTTCGCAATCGGCGCTTCCAAGGGTATCATCTACTGCCGCGCAGAGTATCCCCGTGCGCTGATGCGCCTACGTGAGGCCATCGAGCAAGCCAAGGAGCAAGACTACCTCGGTGCCAATATCTGTGGCAGCGATTTTTCCTTCGAGATAAAGGTGAAGGAAGGGGCCGGAGCATTTGTCTGCGGTGAAGAAACTGCTTTGATGGCCTCAGTCGAAGGTCGGCGAGGGATGCCGCGCTTTCGACCCCCATTCCCCGCCGTGAGAGGGCTCTTTGAGAAGCCCACCAACATAAACAACGTAGAGACTTTCGCCAATGTCGCCTGGATCCTCGGTAGCGG
>CAZFVN010000008.1:43585-62542 GCA_964522395.1 uncultured Myxococcales bacterium | reverse complement strand
ACACATCGGGGACTGTGGTGCTTTTCACTCAACAGGCTACAGCGCAATTGCCTCCTTACAACTGCCTCTGCTGGACATCCTGTCGTGCTGGACCTAAACTCCCGCTGATGACTACCAGGTGAGGTTACCCAGATGTCTAGAATGTTTCTGCTTTCGCTCGTGACTATGGTGTCGACAATGGCTCTAGCACCCCTCGCCGCCGCGGAGGATGTCACCGCCTTGATAAACCAGAAGTTGACCCCCACGGTCCTGAAAAACCCCGGACATCCCTACCAGGCAAAGGGGGTGGTGGACCGCGCCAGCGAGCGCATCTCCCTGAAGAAGCTATCGCGCAAGGGCAACGGTATCACCGATGACGAGAAGTGGTTTGTCGACAATGTTCTGCCCCGCCCGGGCGAACCGAAAGATGATGAGTGGCGCCATATTCCGGGGGAGACCCGCTGGGGCGATTTGAAGTTCTTTCGCTCTAGTGAGCAGCTTCACGTCGGTATTTATGAAGCCTCCAGGGAGCGCAGGGCGGCGGGAGAGGAGAAGGGAGTTTCTTCCGTTTACGATACGGAATATGATTACACCGCGGTACTCTTCAACGCCGATTTTGCTCCGCAGAAGCTCTTTGTGCTGGAGGCCTTTCACCCCGGAATCTTGAAGATGAACGATGCTCATCTGGATGGGCACGTTCTCTACTTCGATTGCAATTACAACGGCTACGCCAATATCACTAAGGGTCGTACCGGCTATCTCGCGGCCCTCGACCTCGAAGCCGGGAAGATCCTCTGGACCTCCGGCAAACTTACCTCCAGCTTTCGCGGATTCCTGATCTACAAGGGGGCCGTCATTGCCGGCTATGGATTCACCGAAGAAAAGGACTCGCTCTTCGTGCTGAACCGCTTCACCGGCAAGCGGTGGGTGAAAACCAGCCTCATCAGCGCTCCCGAGTACATCATCCCGAAGGATGGCAAGCTCTATGTCCGGACCTACCACACCGACTACGTTTTCAAGATCATCGAGAAATGACGCACCATCTGGCGTCACCCGAGGAATGCCCGGGAATCTCTCATCCGCCCCCTGACAAAGCCTTGTAGACCGCCTTCCAGCAGCGCGGCTCCAACAGGTACCCGTAGTGAGTGGAGGGAGTCATCTCGATCTGATTGGTGCCCGAAAGGGCGGCAGATTCAGGCGGCATTATTACCAGGTCGCTGCTGCTCCAGAAAGAGGTCATGTCCACCGTGGAGGGCAGGGGTTCACCGGCCAGCCGTTCGAGAAACTCGCTATTTGGGCGCATGTCGTGGGTTACCGGAGTGTTTCCAAGTCTGGCCGCGAAAGTCCCACCGTGAGGACTGCCCAGGGTGACTACCCGGCGGATTGCGTGGCCCAGACCGCAGTGGAGGATAGCGACCCTTGTCACAACTCCACCCATGCTGTGGGCGACGATATCCACCTGGGGTTCTCCGGTGACGGACAGCACTTCTTCCAGGAATTCGGCCAACTCCGCCCCGCGGGCCTCTAGATCTCCGGCTTCCGCAAAGCGGATGGAGTAAGTGCGTCGTCGTCCCATCCGTCGCAAATACCAGGCCATGGGAATGAAATCGCCTCGGCCACCGCCCCAGCCGTGGACGAAGACCAGGGGTGGATGTCCGTCTGGAATTCCCGCCTCCAACGGCTTGTCACCGCGGGCGAAGAGGCTGTAACTCATGAGTGGGAGTTGGGCAATGTGTGTGCGCAGGTCCGGGTCAATACCCCGATAGGCCTCAGCTACCTTGGTGCCGACAAAGCGCCCGGCAATCGCAAGGCCTCGGCCGGTGACAATCATGGCCCGCTTCAGCCCCTCCAATGTATCTTCATGCTCGCCCATCTGCTTCTCCACCTCGACCTCAAATTGACGCCGATTCTACTACTACACGATCCAGGTGACCGGTGGAAGCAATCCCTGTCACATAGTCGTCGGGTACCGGCTAGCCTCCTCAGAATTTGGCATCCATTCCTACTCGGCGAAAGGCCGCGCAAGAGGAATCGGAGTGCTTGACCGAGAATGATGCGGGGTATAGTCTCAGGATACTGGTAACATCAATAATTACGGAACAGGAACGTGGATGGCGCGGGAGGGGGCGATATGATTGCAGGAATCACGGTTCTAGACGATGGAGGGGGGCGGCTGCTGCCAGGCAATGGTGGAACGATCTCATTGGTTTGTCTACTTCTGGTCTTTGGGGCGGGTTGCTCGTCGGAGTCGAGTTCAACCAAGGCCTCGGATGGGGGAATGATAGATGTCGAGGTTGCAGATGCAACGTCCGAAGTTGCGCCTCGGCACGACGTCTCTTCACTGGATTCTCCCGGATTGGAATCCGATGGCGCCGTTGAGGTTGTACCCGAAGTTCCGTTCTGTCAATACGAAGGACTGGCCATCGATCTGGAGTGTGACGGTACGGGAGATCAGTGCGTCTACTTCGAATATGATTCTAATGGAATTGGAGTGAAGCGGAGCAAGGATGATGATTGCGACGGTCTCGACCCCTTAGCGTGTGAAGAGTGGGCGTACACACCCGACGGCAATCTCGAAGCCCATGCGTTGGACTCAGATTGTGACGGGAATCTTGAGAAATGCACCACGTATGAAAGAGATGAAGATGGCCTTCTGACTGCCGTCATCGAGGACTATGACTGCGATCAGGTGCCAAATGTTTGCAACCAATATGTCCTCCTCTCGGAAGGTGAAGAGTATGTGATGGAGCAAGCGGTGGACACGGGCTGTGACGGGTCAGTTGAGTATTGTAAGGTGCACTATTTCGATGGTGACTTCGACCGCGTCTATATGGAGATTGAGAATCCATGCGACGTCACCGTTACCTCCTGCACGGCATGGACCTATGATGGCCTCGGGAATCTGCTAACCGTAGTAGAGGACCTCGGCTGTGACGATGTTCCGGAAAGTTGTGAGGAGTCAGTGTACAATGACCAGGGCTTCAAGATTGAAATGACACAGGGTGACTGCCTGACCAACGAGTATTGCTGGGTCTATCAGTTGGACGACCAAGGCTATCCGGCTACCTCAGAGATAGACGAAGATTGCGATGGGAGCATTGATATCTGCATGGTTGCGGAGGATCTGGTTTGCTTCTGAGAGGCTGGCGGATTTCGACACTCTTCCATGTTCTCGTCATCCTCTCTTCTTGTGGAAACGTGACCTCCGAGGAGCAGGAAGTACTGGCGACCGTGGATGTCCCGCACAGCGACGAGTCACAAGTATGCCCAGGGGGTCTTGTGCCGGGGAGTGACGCCGGTATCTGCGTCCCCCGGGTAGACGTTTGCACAAACCCGTGGGAACTCCCTCTAATCGGAGGAGGCTGTCTGCCGATTGGCCCCCGGGCCTGTCCGCGAGCGTGGGACCCCGATAGCGAACTCGATTGCCTACCAGGTGAGTTGCTCGACTGCCGGGCGGGATTCGTTTTGACCGACGACCAGGTTTCCTGTGTGCCCGATTTCGCCGATGAATGTTGGGAAGACGGTTTGGCGTTGCTCGGCGGCGGATGCAAGAAGATCGGGCCCGATTGGGGCATCGGCGGGAAGCCGGAATTCCCCGATTGTGAGGCAGGAACGGTTCCCATGCTAGAGGGCGATTGTGCCTTCGTTGGGCCTCGTGCCTGTCCTAAGCGCTGGGACCAGGAAACTAACTCGGAATGCAACGTCGAGGAACTCCTTGAATGTCCCGGCGGTTGGCAGATCACCGCCGACGGTCTTGCTTGTGAGCCGGCGTATACGAAGTGCCCGTCCGGGCAGTTGCCCCGGCCCGCCGGCCTTTGCGAGACGGTCCTTCCGGCAGAATCAGAGTGCCCCTCGGACAAGTTTCCTGCTCCCAGCGGAGTAGGCGTGCCCACCGTTCACGTAGACGTTGACTCGACCTGTGAAGAGAATTGTGGTTCGGTATCTGCTCCCTTCAGTTCAATACAGCAAGCCGTCGATGCTGCTCCAGAGGGTGCGGACATTCTCATTGCCGCCGGTGACTACCAGGGTTTTGAGATTGACAAGGACATCAACATTCGGGGAGTTTGCGCACCAAAGACCCGGGTCTTGGGAGTGGTTGAGAGGCCCGCCTCCTCCACCGCCCCGTTGGAATTAGCGGGTATCTGGATGGAGGATGCCGGAAACGTTTTGCTCTCGGGTATTTCGATCCACTCTCCGGCCAACGGTCTGGTTCTTGTCAACACCAAATACGTGGAGGTCTCCAGTGTCGAACTGGCGGCACCGACGGGACTTGGGATCTACCTCGGAGGCGGGTCAGAATTGACAGCTCATGGCCTTTGGCTACATGACACCAAATCCGCATTTGGTTCGACCCTCCCCTTGCAAAGTGGTCGCGGAATCTGGGTGGAGGGAGGTAGCTCACTCAACATTGAAGATAGCCTTGTAGAAGGCTCAGTTTCGTCCGGCGTCTATGTAACCGGTATGGCGTCTTCAGTGAACGTGCAGCGTACGGTGATCATTGGATCGGCCTTGGCTTCAACTGGCTCGGCGGCAGCCATCTCGGGACGAAACGGCGCCGCTGTAGTGGTTCTTGATTCCTGGCTCTCGGAAGCGCGCGGTTCTGGCATCGTGGTGGTTGATGCTGGTGCCCTCGTCGAACGAACCGCGATCACCGAGGTGGGCCAAGCGGCTGCGGGCTGCGGGGGGGGGATTTGGTTGAAAGGCGAGACTCAGGCCACCGTCCAAAGTTGCTTCCTGGATTCCAACGAGGGGGCCGGGATACGAATTCACGAAGGTGCGACAGGAACGGTTGAGGCATGCCTGATTCGAGGGACCGTTGCCGGGGCAGTTGATGGCCTGGCGGCCGGAATCGTCGTCGACTCCGGCGCTGCCCTGCAACTGGCGGCATCCTCGCTCCAGTCCAACCATCATATTGGTATTCGGGCGCCGGGCGGGAGCGTGACTATTACCGGCAGCCAAATAGCCGGAGTTGTACCCGATAAGACCGGCAAGGGCTATGGATTGGCGGCTTGGGGCGGATCCCAGGTGGAGCTTGCCTATTCCGACATTGCCGATTGCGTCGAAGCGGGTGTCTTGGTGGCTGACGAGGCGAGTTTGTTGAAGGTACGCCGGTCGGTGGTGCGTGGCACCATGAGCGGGAATACTGACGATGATATTAGAGCTTGCGCAATTGTGGTCTCCTGGAGGGCTCAAGCCGAAATGGGGGAGTTTCTCCTCGAGCAGAACGAGGAAGCGGGTATTTGCATCTCGTCCGATGAAGCTTCCCTATTTGCGACCAGGGGAGTGGTCCGGGATACCCTTCCGGCCCCGGAAGGTGGGGTGTTTGGCAATGGTCTGGTGGTGCTGGATAGCGGGAGTTTCGTCGGCGAAGAGTGCGTGTTCAGCAGGAATGCCGATGCTGGGGTCCTGGTCAGTGGCCAGGGAACCTCCGCTCACCTCATCGAGTGCTTGATTGAGGACACTCTCGAAGATAGCGCCGGAAAAGGGGGGGGCGGAGGTGTTGCTTTCAAGGAGGCGACCCTCAAGGTTGAACGCTCGGCTGTCGAGAATAACCACACTTCTGGATTGGAGGCGGCAGCCGGAGGGATTCTGGTAGTCAGCGGCTCGATCGTAGCAGATACAACGATCAACGGATCTGGAGGGTGCGGTGCGGGCGTGATGGGGAGCAATGGAGGTGTCCTGGAGGTTACGGAGAGTCTCGTACGGAGGAACTGTGGATCGGGAGTTGCGGTCGTTTACTCTGGCAGTTCCGGCACGGTGACAGACTGCAACATCATTGAAACTCAATGGGCGTTTCCAGGAGAAGGAGGGACTGGCCTGCAGGCGGCAAAGGGAGCGCATCTCGATACCATATCAACCTTGGTTGCTCGGTCAGATGGAATGGCCCTTGGCGCGTGGCACGCGGATTCAACAGCTACCGTTGTCGATTCGCTCTTTGTTGCCAACGGTGTTGACGGCGAGACCAAGCCGAATCAACCCGGAGGTGTTCAGGCGGATGACGGCGCATATGTGCTACTCGATGGTTGTTGGTTGGACAAGAACCGTCATATTGGTATTGCCGTGCAGGGTGAGGAGACAGATGTTGAGGTCCGGCAGACGGTGGTTTCAAGCTCAGGTTCAGCAGGGCTCATGTCGACGGACGGCTATGGACTTCTGGTGCGAGATCATGGGCGCGTCGTCGTAAGCGGTGCGCAGGTCACCGGAGCGGTGGTGGCAGGCGTTGTGCTGGAAGGACCCGGGAGCGATACGAGATTGGAAGGCACGATTGTGGGGGACAGTCTTCCCGCGGCCGACCAGCACGGCGAAGGTGTTATTGTTCATGAGGGTGCTGCTGCGACCCTGGCCTACACGTTGCTGGCCGACAATGCGACTACCGGCGTCGTGGCGTTCAACGAGGATACGTCGGTGGTCCTGTACAAGACGGTGGTAGAGCGTACAAGAACTGGTGGTTCGACATTTGTGAGCGGCGGAGTAGAGGAGAAACATGACTTTGGAGACGGCATCTTCGCAGCCTCCTCTGCCGCCCTGACCCTGGAGCAGTCCATCGTGCAGCACAATGCCAGATGCGGCATCTTCGTTCAGGGAACCTCGGGGGCTGCGGACGGTTCGGTTATTACTGCAAACAATGAATACGGAATCGCCCGTTTCGATTCTTCTAATCTGTTTGATACGTCGCAGTCCTGGGTCTTCGGCAACTTGCTTGGCGATGACCGGGTTGCACCACACGGTTTCCCCGTGCCATCTCCCCCGGAGGTCCCCGATCTGCCGGTGCCACCGTGAGACCGCAGAGGGGAGAGGCGAAGCATAGCCCCCGCACTGGACCGACTGGAGCGGCCCCGGTGACCCCTTCCACTAACAAGCCGCATTGTTGGTATTAGCTATGACCACGCCAGCCGAATCGAACGGAATCTGCCTGGTCGCAATTGTCTGATCACTTTACCACGAAGTTGCATGAATTGCTTCTGCCGCTCTAGCTCTCGAACCCGAATGTCGATTTGTCCACATTTGCATCAACATAGGAGTCGAGGCAGGTGAGGGGTTTTCCCTCTTGCTGGACGGTGGCTCGGCAGCCGGCTTTGCAGGCATCCCAACCAGGACAGGGTTTGCAGAAGTCGGGCTTTACCGTCAGCCATTCGGTGCTGGCCGGGCCGTTGGCGAGATCGAGGAAATGGGAATTGAAGATATTGCCGAGGATGACCGGTGAATGGTTGCACATACGGACATTGCCCAGAGGATCGAGAGTGTAATAGGCGTTATTGGTGGCGGCGGAACACCCGGCGAAGCGTAGCTGAGGGTACTTTGTGCGGTCGATAACGCAAGGTGGTATGGGCACCGCGATGACCGGGGAGATGCCTAATCTTGTGGCCCCCTCCTGGGCATGGTTCAACATTCGCTCTGTTTCATTCTTGTCCATCATCAGGTCGCCAAAAGTCCCGTCGGCCAATTTGGGGCCACCGGGATTGTAACGATTAAGCAGGAAGCTCCGCTGGCCGATGCTCCGAATGAAAGTCATCAGTTCCGGAAGCGCATCCACCGTCTTGCTCGTCACTACCACGGTGATGGCGACTTGCGCTCCCGCCGCCCGTAAGATGTCCAGGGCCCGCATAATCCCTTTGAAGGCCCCCCGCCCACAATGGCTGTCATGAACTTGTTCTTGCATGGAGAGGAGCGTCAACTGGAAGAGCTTGACTCCGGTCTTTTGCAAGTCCCTGGCCCACTCCGGGGTCATGAGGATGCCGTTTGTGAGAACAGAAACGGATTTGCCATCGAGGGTCAAGGCGGCCGCAATATCGGGCAGATCGTCACGCAGCAGGGGCTCACCTCCGGTCAGCGCGATCTGATCGGCCCCCGCCTCTCGAGCCATCTTGCGAATCATCTTGATAGTCTTGCGAGTCGAGAGCTTGCCCCGCGGATAGTCGGGTACCGCCTTCCAGCAGTTGTAACAGTAGATGCAAGCCAGATTGCAGTGTGTTTCGACCTCAAAGAGGATGGCGCGAATTCTCTCTACAGCCATTTCTGACCCAACTTCATGTCCCGCCATGCCGCTTATGAAATGCTTGGGCTCGCAGGGCCACAAAGGTGGAGAAGACCTGCACCAGACCCCAAGCGAAGAGACCGGTGCCAACTCCCAGCAGGAGCGTGGCTGCGTCCTGGAGTACAAATAGTTTGTAGAGTGCCGTGATGGCCAGAATGCTAGCCCCCAACATCAGCTTCCAATTCCTACCGGGACGCCTGTCGGTGAGCTGGTGGAGCAGAAAATAGGCCGCCACGACTGCATGGCCGCTAGGGGTGAAGCGGCCCGCCCAGCGGATCCCACCCAGCGCTCCCAGGAGGAGCAGCACGAAGGTGGGAACGAGTCGTCTCAGCCAGTGCTGGAACTCGCGAAAATCGATGACTGCTTCGGCCATCAACACACCGAAGAGTATACCGGCAAGCGCCTGATACCAGGCGGGGATGAACACCGTTTCGCCGGTGGCGACAGCAAATAGTCGCACGGGGCCCACCAGTCCGGAGAAAGCGAATGTCGCAAGGCCGGTGAGGACGGCAAAGAGCAGTGCGAAGCCTTGCTTGCCTAGAGTCTGTCTTCCAGTAGTCGGGTCTTTCATTGTGGTGGCTCAAACTCGCAGATATAGGAGCGGTCCTTACCGCATTCCTGATCGTTCCAGAAACCGTCTGGCCGGAGCTCCGTGCAGTCTTCGTCTGGCGGCCAGAAGCCACCGTCGTCAGGCTGACCCTGAGCCCATAATTCAAAGGACTTCGATTCGCCATTCACCCAGCGCCACTCCCAAGTGTACCACTCTTGATAGTAGCCGATCCAGGAAGTACCACCCTCTTCCAACGCGGCGAGGAATGAGTTCTCTTCGCCCGAAGATATAGTTGCCAGATGGGCCTGGTGATCGGTGCAGCGGTTGCGGCTTCCGTTGAAGGACTTGCCGCTGGGGCAGAAGTAGTAGACGTGGGGGCCAAAGGGAGTGGCAGTGCAGCCCTCGATAGTGGGGCATATTGAACAGGAGAAGTTGCAGGCACCGCCTTCGCACTTGTGGAGAGCCGGGCATGCGCCACAGCTTCCGCCACAACCGTCGTCACCGCAATCCTTACCTCCGCACTGGGGAGTGCACTGGCAGAGTCCGTCCTGGCAAAACCCCGGAGCGAGGCAGGTACCACAGTTCCCACCACAACCATCGTCGCCGCACTCCAGGCCTTCACAATCGGGTGCGCACTTGCATTTGCCGGTCAAACTACACTGTGCGTCGCCCTCACATTCGCCACAGCTTCCGCCGCAGCCGTCGTCACCGCACTCTTTCCCGAAGCAGTTGGCGGCGCAAATGCACTGGCCCGAGATGCAGAGGTGGCCGATTTCGCAGGGCGGGTTGCAGCAACTACCGGAAACAGCCTCATGGGTACACGCATCGTCACTGCAGCTATCGTCAGTGCAATCGTTGCCATCGTCGCAGTTGTCGAGTACTTCGTAACCCGTGCCGCCCTCATTGCACTGGACGATCTTGCCCCACTTGCACGAGTTGACTCCTGGAGTGCAGAGGATCGGTAGATCCGCTGGCGTCAGATCGCTGTCGCCACTATCCGATATCTCACTGCCCTTCCCTACATCCTGCAACCTCCCGTCTGAGAGCACTGTCAAATCCCCGCCATCGGCGGACCGCGTGTCATCGGGAAGGGAATAGTAATCACTGAAGTCGATGAGGGGTCTGGGTGCCGGCTCCCCTCCACACCCCGCCCAAAGCAGAAGAACGAAAAGCTGCAGTGGGCCGCGGCGAAGCGGGAACATCTGGCCTCCGGAAACAGTGAACCATACTTTACGCCCGGCGTGAAATGGGGTCAAGGGGAAGAGCCGCTGAGCCACTGATGTGCGCTGGTGAGAATCCATGTCTGCTTGCACAACTGCCATTGGTGGATAGACTGTAACCGACGGAGACCAACATGGCTCTGTCGTAGAGAATCGTGGACGGAGCTTTCTGATGACCGAAGAGAAGAAGAAGATTGACCGACACGCGCTATTGAAGCGCGGTTTCGATATCCTGCTCATTGTTGCCATGATCTATGCTGCGCTTATGGCATTTGGTGTTGTCCGTCGCGGAGGTCGCTTTGCGGAGGGTGGGACAGCACCTGCGTTTACGGTACGCAGTCTGCCAGATGGGCAGGAGCTCAACCTCGCAGATTTCAAAGGCAAACCTCTCCTGATCAACTTCTTCTCCACCGATTGCCCCTCCTGCCGAAGCGAACTGCCCCATCTGGCGGAGATCAGTGAAGAGGCCGGCGATCGTTTGGAAGTACTGGTAATCTCCAATGATGCGCCGACAACCCTCCTCGCCTACCTGCGCCAGGAGTCCATCGCATTGCCCGTCGCATTCGACCCGGGGCCGGCACATCGGGCCTATGCTGTGGATACCATTCCATACGTCGTGGTCATCGACAAGGAGGGCAACATCCAGGGTGACTATATTGGCGGGATCAAATGGTCCGACGTCGAACCTTGGTTGTGATTTGCATCGTTCTTGTTGCACCCATCCCTTTATGGTACTCTGTTCCCCGCATAATGTGTGAAGAACGGAGTGCGGCATGCAAACTACCGTAATCTACCTGATGGTCCTTACTCTCCAGGGCGGCGTGATGGGTGCTGGTGACCCTTGCGCTCCAGGCGTCAAGGTTGCCGACAATTGTTATGAAATCGAAGCCCAGGGTTGTTGCACCAACGACTCGTCAGTCCGTTGGTGCGAGGGGGGCGTCCTTTGCGAACTGTCCTGTGCCCAGAAGCCGGCGTGCGGATGGAAGGATGGGGCCGGAACCTACGACTGCGCGGCCATTCCCAAAGGCGATCCAAGCTGCGTCCATCCATACTCTTGCCTGGTGGACGGTTGCGCCCCAGCCTGGGAGCAGAAAGGCTGCTGCGATTGCCCCTGCGAAGATTGTGTCTGCTCAAAGGACCCCTATTGTTGCAATGTTAGCTGGGACCCAATATGCGTAGACGCCTGCCGCGAATGCGGTGGTTGTGGGAGTGTCAATGGTTGCACCCCGTCCATTACCCCGGGATGTCACGGGTGTGCCTGTCAGGAATGCGTCTGTTCCCTCGATTCCTTCTGCTGCACCGGCAAATGGGATTCGCTTTGTGCTGCAATGTGTGCAGATGAGTGTGGTGGCGGATGCGAAGTGTGCCAGCCCAACTGTGCTAACAAGGAATGTGGTCCCGATGGTTGCGCCGGGATCTGTGGGATCTGCCCCGGCGGCTATGAGTGCGAAGATGGAGAGTGCGAGAAGCAATGCGTTCCCTCCTGTGCCAATCGAGAGTGTGGACTCGATACATGCGATCTGAAGTCCTGTGGTACTTGCCCGGATGACCACTTCTGCAACAAGTTCTTTAAGTGTGTTCCGGAACCTTGTGAACCGGACTGCGAAGGTATGGTCTGTGGTTCTGACGGCTGCAATGGCTCTTGCGGTGAGTGCGAAGAAGACGTCCCCTGTGTCAAAGGGGTCTGCGTCCCCGGTGCCTGCATGCCCCAGTGCGACGGCATCCAATGTGGGGATGACGGCTGTGGTGGCTTGTGCGGCTACTGTGACCCGGAATCGGAATGCAACCTCGACACCGGCAAGTGTGAGAAGTACTGCCAGCCCACTTGCTTTGGCAAGCAGTGCGGCGACGATGGCTGCGGTGACGTTTGCGGTACCTGCCCGGCCGGTCTCTCCTGTGAGGCCTCCGAGGGGGGTGGCACTGTTTGCACCGCTGCCTGTTTCCCCTACTGCGTAGCGAAGGAGTGTGGTCCCGACTACTGTGGTGGTGATTGCGGCACCTGTCCCGCAGAGAAGCCCGCTTGCTCACAACTCCTCGGCTACATCTGCGTTGAGCAGATAAACTGCGCTCCCAATTGTCTCGGCAAGGAGTGTGGCGATGATGCCTGTGGCGGCAGTTGCGGCGAGTGCCCAGGAGATTGGGAGTGCCAGAGCGGCATGTGCGTGCCTGCCTGCATTCCCCAATGCCTCGTGCCTCCCCTCTTCATCTCTTATAAGCAGTGCGGTTGGGATGAGTGTGAAGGGCAAAACGTTTGCGGTGTCTGCCCGGAAGGCCACTACTGCGCCGAAGGCTACGTCTGTGTCGAGGACAAGTGCTCTTGCGTCGGCAAGCAGTGCGGCGTCCCCGGAGATGGTTGTCCCACCTGCGGCGAATGCCTGGAATCTGAAACCTGCGATCAGGAGCTCTTCCAGTGCATTCCCTGCCAACCAAACTGTGT
This sequence comes from uncultured Myxococcales bacterium, assembly GCA_964522395.1. Taxonomy (GTDB): domain Bacteria; phylum Myxococcota_A; class UBA9042; order CAIXZC01; family CAIXZC01; genus CALGBT01. The sequence continues at coordinate 50,321 of CAZFVN010000008.1, read as the reverse complement.
GACCGATGAGGGTCAGGCCAAAGTGTGCGGCAATGACGGTTGTGACGGAAGTTGCGGGGTGTGCCAGGCAGGCTTCACCTGCGATGAGACCATCGAAGATGGCGATGCGGCAACTTTCACTTGCGAACCCTGTGTCCCCAGTTGCGTCAACGATCTGGGACAGGTGAAGCAGTGCGGCAGTGATGGCTGTGGCAACCAGTGCGGCCAATGCCCCCTTGGACTTGTGTGCGAGGACGAGGCAAATGAGGGTGTCTGCATCGACTGCAAGGCTCAGTGTGATCACCCCTTGGAGCCAGGCGTACTCATGGCCTGCGGTCCAAATTCCTGTCCAGCCGGCTGCATGGATGTCCCCCTGGGCCCCTGTGAGAGCCAATTGGACTGTACTATCGGGCAGCAGTGCGATGCCATCTCTGGCCAGTGTGTCGCGTGTGGCTCATGCGGCAACTGCCCCGTCGGTTTTGAATGTGACGTTAATCCCAGCCCTGAAGATGACCTCGAAATCTACATCTGCCAGATCTGCGAGCCCGATTGCAGCGACAAAGAATGTGGCGACAATGGCTGCGGGGGAATGTGCGGCGTCTGTCAGAATGGGTTCAACTGCACCGATGACGGGGTCTGCATCAAGGAATGCAGTCCCATCGCTGGATGCTTCGGCAAAGAGTGCGGCCCCAACGGCTGCCCCCACGGATGCACTGCTCCCATCCCGGGACCCTGCAACGAAGATGGCACCTGCGATGCCGGCTTCACCTGTAATCTCGACAGCAATATGTGCGAAATTCTGGAGTGTGGTGCCCTCAGCACCTGCCCCGAGGGACTGATTTGTGATCCCAATACCAATTACTGCACCGCTTGTGACTCCGATTGCGGACAGTGTGGTGATGGATATTACTGTGCTGCTGGCTATATCTGCCTGGTGAAACCCGATCTCTGTGCGGAAAATGGCTGGGCCTGTGGGGACGACGGTGCCGGCACTTCCTGTGGTGAATGTGATCCTGGCTTCAGTTGCAAGGAACACCAGTGTGTCGCTGATGTTGATGTTGAAATCGTCGAAGGCGAAGATATACCTGAAATAATAGGGGAAGTCGCTCCCGAGGTCGATATCCCCTCTGAAGAATGCCCCAACGGGCAGATCTTCGAGGATGGTGAATGTAAGCCGGAAGACGTGAACCCCTGTCCCGACGGTTTCAAGCTGGAAAACAACCAGTGCGTACCCGATACTTGTCCGCCTGGTTACCATAAATTCTTCGACAAATGCCGCAAGGACGAGGAAGAGGAAGGTGGAGGAGGCGGTGGCTGCTCATGCAGCACGTTGGAAAGCGATCGTCCGCTGCAGCCTGCCTGGCTGTTGATGGCACTCCTGGGACTCAGCCTCTATTGTGGCCTACGCCGACGCTCTCTTCGGCGATGACCGAGTCGTCCGCAGACAGTCTTTTGAGCCTCTAGGGAACCTCATCACTTTCTGATTCTCGATTTCTGCCGGTGGTTGAACATCCCGCCCAAGTGGTCTATCTTCCTAGACCAGCAACAGGTAGGCAGGGGGGGCGAATGGGCCCGGCGGTCACTAGATTCGCAGTAGTCCTCAACAAGAACGCTAAGAAAGTCACTGATGATGTGACCCAGCTCTCCAGCGAGATAGTGCCTCCCGAAGACCTCTTTCTCTCTGCTTCGGCCGAGGATTCGGAGGCCATCGCTCGTACCCTCGTTGAGCGAGGGTACGAAACGGTCTTTTCTGGTGGCGGTGATGGGACGGTCATGCATCTCATCAACCAATTGGCCCGCTACCCACTTGAGAAGCAGCCAGCCATTGGTATTTTGAAGCTGGGAACCGGCAATGCCATGGCCCGCATGGTCTCCTCCGGCAATGTCAAAGGCGACCTTAAGACGTTCATTCGCTCTGCCACCCGTGAGGTAATGCCTATCTCACTGGTGGAGACCGAAGGCATCCGCTGCCCCTTCGCGGGTGTGGGCGTGGATGCTGCCATTCTCAACGACTACCGCTTCGCCAAGGACAACTGGGGAAGCAGCGTTCTCAAGCCGGTGGTTCAATCGGTGGGCGGTTACTTTCTCGCCTTTTTTGCCCGCACAGTGCCACGCATGGCCGGGGACGCTCTCCTCGGTCAGCGCGGCGAGGTCCGCGTCACCGTCGAAGAAGGTGATGCACTGCAGGTGGGTGCAGGTGGCGAGCCACGCGAGTCTTTTCCCGCGGGAAGCGTCCTCTTTGAAGGACCGCTTACCGCTGTTCTAGCCGGCACCGTGCCTTTCTATGGCTATGGCATGAAGATTTTGCCATACGCAACCATGGACCCCCAACGGATGCATTTGCGAGTCACCGATATGAGCGCGGCCAAGGCGCTCTCAATCCTGCCCTCCATCTGGAGCGGCGAAGCGCAGGATGAGAAACTCTACGATTTTCTCGTCAAGACGGTACGCATCGAACTCTCGCAGGAGGAACCCTTCCAAATCGGTGGCGATGCCGCGGGCCATCGCACCAAGGTCATCTTCCGCACCATCCCCAATTGCGTGCGCTTATTAAGGCTTCTTTGACGCGCTGCGTGAGGCTCTTCTTGCCCTCAACCCCACCTTTGCATATCATGTCTCCAACTTTCTGGTTCTGGGAGGAACTGATATGAGGTCCAGCCTGCGTTTTCTCTTCGCCACTATGTTCGTCGTATCGATGGCCACAGCCTGCAGTACCAGCAGTGGCGGTGATGACATTGTTGCCGAAGTAACCTGTGGCTGCGAAGCCGATGCTGCCTGCACTTCCACGGCCCAGGAATGCGTGCCCCCGATTCCCTGTGAAGAGAGCGCTGAGTGCGATGACCAGAATGCCTGTACGGCCGACGAGTGTTTTGAGGGGACCTGTCAGTTCGGTTTCCTCGGGGGGGATGGATGTTGCGTCGACGATGCTGAATGCGATGACGGGAATCTTTGCACAATCTCAAGCTGTGAGCTTGGCCAGTGCCTTAGCCAGTGGCCAGACCCACTCTGCTGCAACGCCGCCTCTGACTGCGATGACCTGGACGTTTGTACGACCGAAGCATGTGTCGATGCGCAGTGTGCCTTTGAACCCATCGCCAACTGTTGCAACGATAATCTGCAGTGCAATGATGCCGAAACCTGTACTTCCGACCTGTGCGTCCATGGTTCCTGCGTCAACCCCGTCGATTCGTCGGTTCCGGGGTGCGCCTGCACTGGCACCACTGAGTGTGAGGACATGAACGAGTGTACCATCGATAAATGCCTCAACAATGAATGCATTTACGATATCTACTTCGCCGCCGGGCAACTGGTCGATGGCTGCTGCGAGGATGATTACGACTGCGATGACGAAGATAGCACAACTCTCGATATCTGTGAGCAGTTCCGCTGCGTTAACTTCCACGATGCAGTTTGCAAGTTTGACGCCGACTGTAATGACGATGACCCCTGCAGCGTCGATGTCTGTCTCGATGGTCACTGCGTCGTAGACCAGGAAGGAGTGGGGGGCTGTTGTGAGACCGATGCCGATTGCGTTGACGAGAATGATTGCACCGTCGAACAGTGTCTGGACAACCAGTGCATTGTCAACGCCAACTTCGGTCAGGCGGGCTGCTGTCAGGCCAATGCCGAATGCAATGACGGTATCGACTGCACCAACGATATCTGCATCAATTACCTCTGTGAGTGGAAGATATCAGAGGAGGGCTGCTGCCACGATCCCAGCGACTGCCCCACCCCGACGTTGCCCTGTACCCAGGCCGCCTGCGTTCAAGGACAGTGCGCTGTTGAGAATGCGGTGAAATGCTGCGATACGGATTTCCAGTGTGATGATCTCGATGCCTGCACTGATGATGGGTGCGTTGAGGAGCAGTGCTTCCACTGGGATATCGCCAACTGTTGCGCCACCGATGCCGAGTGCGACGATGATAAACTCTGTACCCTGGATAAGTGCGTCAATGGAAAGTGCGCCGAACCGATCATGGTCAATGGGTGTTGCGAAAATGCTGGCCAATGCAACGACCAGCAGATCTGTACCATTGATTCTTGCGTTGACAATGAGTGCGTGCATAAAGAGAAGGACGACTGCTGCCACAACGACAATGAGTGCGTCCCCGAAATCGACTGTATGGTGCCACATTGCGTCAATGGAAACTGCCAATTCGAACTGGGACCGGGTTGTTGCGATACCGAAGCCGACTGCAACGACAACGATGATATCTGTACCGCGGATAGCTGCGTCGACAACCAGTGCGTCTACGAATTGCTGGAAAGCGACGATGTCGACTGTTGCCTGGAAACCGAAGACTGCGACCTATCCAACCCCTGCCTCGAACCCTCCTGTGGCACCAACCATAAGTGCGAATATGCGGAAGTTGCCGACTGTTGTCTCGTGGACGATGAGTGCGACGACGGTGACGACGAGTGCACGGAAGACCTCTGTGTGGGCAACGGGTGTGTTTTCGAGCTGACCGGAGAGGAAGGATGTTGTTTGGAGGCTGAAGATTGCCCGGTCTCAGATATCTGCATGGAGCCACAGTGCGGAGACAACCACCTCTGCTTTGAGGAGCCTGTCCCCAACTGTTGCCACGAGGACGCAGAGTGCGATGATGGAGATGAGCTTTGCACCATCGATACCTGCATTGATGATCAGTGCGTCTACACGCCCACAGGCGCGGAAGGCTGTTGCGAAGCGGATTCCGACTGCGTCAATCCCGATCTCTGTATGGCGGGGACTTGCAATCCGGACACCACCTCTTGCACCTACGAACCCATTTCCGGATGTTGCCACACAGATGATGATTGCGATGATGGTGACGATGATTGCACGGACGATACTTGTGTCGATAACCAGTGCCTCTTCACGAACAACGGAGGGCCAGGCTGCTGCGAAGAGTTCACCTGGGAGCAGAACTTTGATAGTGGCGATGGCGGTTTCGACTTTGTAAACCAGTTTGACTTCGGGCTGATAACCCTTGGTTGGCAGGTGTCCGGGGCTTGTGGCTTCAACTCGCCTTCATCGGCCCTCTACTATGGCTCAGCCGAGGGTTTCATGGGCTTTGGTGCCTGTTCCTACATCATGAGTGTGCCGGGCTTTGAGATACCGTTGCCCAGCGAGGGTACGGCAACCTCCCAGAGCATCACACTTCCCCCAACCCAGGATTACACCCTGACTTTCCAGGTGTTAGCCGACATTGAGCCCGCGGATAACCTAGAACTGAAGATTATGGAGAATGGCTCCCCCACCGTCGTTTGGGAAAAGGCGGACCTGCCCGACGGGCTGGGCGATGGATGGCAGTCCGCATCGGTGGACCTGAGCGCTTTTGCGGGCAAGACGGTCAAACTCAGCTTCAGTTTCAGCACTCAAGGCACGGGGACCGGTGGCACTGGCGTTATCATCGATGACCTCTCCCTCACCGCCGACTGTAATCAGTAAGTAAGTTATGCCAACTGTCCTCATCACCGGCGGAGCCGGGTATATCGGTAGCGTTTCGGCCCTCGCGTTTCTCGAGGCTGGCTGGGATACGTTCATTCTAGATGACCTCTCCCGCGGCCACCGGGCGGCGGTTCCACCGGGGGCTCGTCTCTATCAAGGGGACATTTGTGACCGGCAGGATGTGCGGCTGACATTGCAACTGTCCGATCCTGACTGCGTTCTCCATTGTGCGGCGCTCGCCTATGTGGGGGAGTCTTTTGACCGCTCCGCAGACTACTTTCGCACCAACATCGGGGGTACAGCCAATCTCCTGGATGCAATGGTTGGCACTGGTGTGGAACGCATTGTCTTTTCGTCTTCCTGTACCATCTACGGCGAACCGCTGACTCTTCCCATTAGCGAAGCTGAACCGGTCAAGCCACCGGTCAGTCCCTATGGCCAGAGCAAGCAAACCTGCGAGCAGATGTTGGATTGGATCTCGCAAAGCGGGCAAATCTCCTCCGCATCCCTGCGCTACTTCAACGCGGCCGGGGCCTGGGGAGACTACGGCGAGGATCATCGGCCAGAGACCCATCTCATACCGATCGTTATTGACGCGGCCCTGGGAACCCGGGGACCACTGCAGATATTTGGCAACGATTATCCAACTCCCGATGGCACATGCATTCGGGACTACATTCATATCTACGATCTGGCGCAGGCCCATCTGCTTGCCGCAAAGCACCTGCTCGCCCGCCCCAATGGCACTGCCTTTCATTGCAATCTGGGCACCGGCCAGGGCCATTCCATCATGCAGGTAATAGAAGCCGTCACCCGCATCACCGGCAAAGAGGTCCCTCACATCTTTGTCGACCGTCGCCCCGGCGATGCCCCCGAACTGGTCGCCGCCAATGAAAGAGCGTCCCAGGAACTCGGCTGGATCCCCCAACACTCCGACCTGGACACCATCATCACCCACGCCCACAACTGGCGCCTGGCCCACCCCAATGGCTACCTAGAAGAGTAATCTCCATCTCTCTCTCAGTGGTAACCTCACCCCACCCTTTCTCGTCGTGCTCGATTGGTTCTACCCATCGTGTGCTCGGCATGGCGCGCGTGGTTCCACGGCTCTCTTCGTAATACTCGGATTCACCGATCGCTAGTTCCCCGGGGGGAACGAGTAAGGAGTCATGGGGCGGCGCTCCGCACTCGATTGCAGGGCGTTTCTAGCCACATCGGCTCACATGGTTCGCAAAACCATCGCTACGCCGACCACGTCCTCGCCTCTACCCGCCGGCAAAGCCGGCACCCAACGGGCCGCCAGGCCCAGCAAACGCGAGCGCA
>CAZFVN010000008.1:0-43485 GCA_964522395.1 uncultured Myxococcales bacterium | reverse complement strand
GAGCGCAACAAACAGCCAACGCCGGCAAAGCGGGCAGCAAACGGGCCGCCAGGCCCAGCAACCGCTCCATGGGCAATGAGCAGAAGTCGCGCAGCGAAGCGGAGCACTTTTGCAGTCACAGCTCCAGGCCTGGCCTGGTTGGCACACCCATTGCATTAACACCACCTCGAAGGTAGACTCGGCCGGGGACAATACTCGGTGAGAATGCCTTGAGCCACTGGCAGAACCGGCCACTTGGCGGGCATGGCGGTGAGCAAGAACGACTCAGGCAGAAACGGAGAATGTAAATAATGTTTACGCAGCGGAGGGACGAGATGAAAAAATCCACACTTTGGCTCACCCTTCTTCTTCTGTTGACCCTGGTTATGGGTTGCGGAACGGAGGAGGCAGTAGACGATTTGCCTGGCGACGATCTGACGGCAGGACCTGTTTCACTGGATGAAACTGCCATGACCGCGAAGATCGGCAGCGGATCCCTGGAACTCTTCTTCCCCTTGACCAATGCTGGCTCGAAGAAAGTCAGTGGGTCGGTAACCGCCTACTGCAAACACCTCAATGGCGAGGAAGTCATCCAGGGGAGTTCCTCACTGCAGATCGCTGAGGGCGAGGATACCGTCGTCCTGAAGCTGGACGGTGCCCCGCAATTCGAAAGTACGGGCTCCCAGGCGGAGTGGGTGGTCGACTACGTCCTCGAGCTGGATACCGGGAAGATTCGCGGGAAGAGGAGTCTCTTCATGCTCCTCGACAAGGCCGACCTCATCTTGCTCATACCTGACAAATTGATGGAAGGGCAGGTGGCCTCTCTTAGAGCCTTCTTGATCGATCCGCGTACGAACGTGCCCATTGCTGAGCAGAAGATTCAGCTCGAGGCCACCAACAGCGAAGGGGTGCGAAAGACATATACCGCTGAGACTGACGCTGACGGTGTAGCCATTATCGAGATGCCGGCAGAAGAGGTAGGCGATCTTGAGTTGAAGGTCATGGTCTACGAAGACGAGACTCAGGGGGTCGTGGAGACCAACGTCCAGGTCGTCCGCGAAAGTAAGCTCCTGCTTACCACTGACAAGCCGATGTATCAGCCTGGTCAGACCATGCACCTCCGGTCGTTGGCCCTCAACCGTTTCGATAAGTCCCCTCTCTCCGGTGATGACATCATCTTCGAAGTGATGGATGCCAAGGGTAATAAAGTCTTCAAGCGCATGGACACTACCAACGAATTTGGAGTTGGTTGGGCCGAGTTCACACTGGCAACGCAGGTCGGTCTGGGACCCTATACCATTCGCGCTACCATCGGCGAAGTGGTGAGCGAGAAGACCGTCACGGTGGACCGCTACTCCCTGCCGAAGTTCAAGGTCAATGCAACCCTCGACAAGGGCTTTTACCAGCCGGGCCAGACCGTCAAGGGTGATGTCGATGTGCAGTACTTCTTTGGCAAGCCCGTTGATGGTGGCAAGGTGCAGGTCCAGATTTTCGAATATGCTGGTGAGTGGGTGCCTTCTAGTGAAATCGTGGGCGCGACCAACGACGAGGGTCTCTATTCCTTTGAGTACAAACTCCCCGATTACCTTATCGGGCAGCCAATTGAAGATGGCAAGGCCCTCGTTCTTATGGAGATTACCGTCACCGATCTGGCCGAGCACGAGCAGAAGGTGGCCAAACAACTCCTGGTGACCAATCACCTTCTCGACGTGGTAGCCATCCCCGAGAGTGGCGAAGTCATTCCCGATGTCTGGAACTACTTCTACCTCTTCGTCTCTGACCCCACTGGCACCGCCGTGGGCGGTACGCTTAAGCTCACTGTAAATGGAGCTGAGCTGGAAGAGGATGAAGTGGCGTTGCCGATTTCCGGTCCTGCCAAAGTCGCGCTGTTGCCCCACGCCGGGGAACTCAAGCTCGACGTAGAGGCAGATGATGGCAGCGGCAACACGGCCAGCCGTAGCTTCAACTTCTCCGTCGGTGAGAATGAAGCCAACGTCCTGCTGCGTACCGACCGGGCCCTCTACAAGGTCGGCGATACCCTCCATTTGGATGCCTATATTACGGGCGGGTATCAGCACATCTTCCTTGATGTCGTGCGGAAGAATCAGACCATGCTTACCAAAACCCTCGATGCGGTGGACGGTCAGGCCCAACTTGAAATCGACCTCGACCAGGAACTCTCCGAGGACATTGTACTCTCGGCCTACTTCATGGCCGATTCCGGCCAGTTCATTCGAGACACTGCGGTTGTTTATGTCCAGCCGGCCAATTCCCTGGACGTGATAATCAGCACCGACAAAGACGAGTACATGCCCGGTGAAACCGCCGAGATCTCTTTTTCCGTCAGGGGTGAAGATGACCAGCCCGCCCAGGCGGCGCTTGGGCTGCAGGTGGTGGACGAAGCGGTCTACGCACTCAGCGAAATCAAGCCCGGCCTTATGAAACTCTATTTCCAACTGGAAGAAGAACTGCAAAACCCAACCTACCAGATCGGCCCGGCTAACGGTTTCTCCCTTGGTGGTCTGATTTCATCTGGAGCCGCGGCTACAGAAGGTTCCGACGAGGATGATGCGATCCAGGCAACAACCAAGGCTGCATTTGCAGCGATGGGTGGCAATCCCCTGGGTCAGTCTGAGCTTTCGACGTGGAAGGAAGCTCTCACTCAGGCCGGGGATTCCCTGGCCCCTCACTTTACTGTTCAAAAAGACTTGATTCGGGCCAAGCTTGAGGCTCGCCTGGCGGTGACAAACAAGGACTTCGATGTCGCTTGTGAGTATTTGAAGAGCTACCTTGATGAGCCCCGCTACTACGACTTCTGGCAAAACGCCTTCCGCACCACCGTCAATGGTGATGACAGTTGGAATTGCTCCATCCTGCTGGTCAGTGACGGTCCCGATGAACTGCCCGATACTGAGGATGACTGGAGCGGGAGCTACACTCTTTGGGATTTCGCAACCGGCACCTGGCGCGGCGGGGCAATGCAGCTAGGTGGGGGTGATTGGGATGATGACGGCGCATTTGATGCTGCCGCCGGTGGCCCCCCGGAAGCTCCCAATGCGGAAGAGGGGGAAGTGCAAAAAACCAGCGATGGCGAGGGCGGTGGCTCCGACAAGTCCAGCGTCAAGGTGCGGAGCTGGTTCCCGGAAACACTCTTTGTTGAACCCTCCCTGATTACTGACTCAAATGGGCAGGTCACCATTGAGGTGCCCCTGGCCGATTCCATTACCGAGTGGCGCATGACCACCATGGCCAACTCCCAGGTGGGGCAGCTCGGGAGCCGCACCGATGGAATCGTTGTCTTCCAGGACTTCTTCGTGGACATCGATTTCCCCAAGTACCTGACCCAGAATGATGAAATCTCATTCCCGGTCGCCATTTACAACTACTTGCCCACTGAGCAGACCATCGACATCGAATTGATGTTGGAAGATTGGTTCTTGCTGCTGGGCGAAGATAGCAAGAGCGTGACCCTCGAAGCTGGCGAAGTCTCGGTGGTCTACTTCCCCGTGAAAGTGGCAGATGTTGGTTGGCATAAACTCACCGTTTACGGCATGGGCGACAAGTTGCAGGACGCGGTCCAACGAACTGTCCAGGTCAAACCCGACGGCAAAGAAATGGTCGTCACCGAATCGGCTCGCTTCGACAATGATGGCGAGAACCCATCGGAAGACCTGGTCAATGTCAACATCAACTTCCCCGGGGATTCCATCGAAGGCTCACAGACCATCGTGGTCAAGGTGCTGCCAGGGCTATCAACACACGTCGTCGAAGGGATGGAGAGCATGTTAAAGCTCCCGGGTGGCTGATTTGAGCAAACCACGTCGTCGGCGTGGCCCAACGTACTTGCAATGACTTACATGCAGGAATCTGGAACGATCACCACCGAAATTGAAATGAAGGCAATTGAATACATCAACGCCGGTTATCAGGCGCTCCTCACCTTTGAGTGTGCGGATGGTGGCTTCAACTGGTGGGAAGGGGACAACCCCGGCAACGCCATTCTGTCCGCACTGTCCATCATGATGTTCAAGGACACGAAGGAAATCTACGATACCGTGGATGAAGCCGTCAACCAGCGGACCGCGGACTACCTTGCATCGGTCCAGCAGTCCAATGGTTCGTGGAGTGAAGAGACTCACCTTCACGCCGGTAACGAGAACCTCGGGGCCAGCAGTCTGCGTGGCACTTGCTACATTACCTGGGCACTTGCCTACGGTGGCTTTGCCGATATGCCGGCCGTCACCAAGGCAGTCTCGTACATTCAGTCCAATCTCCCCTCCGAGACCGTGGAGTACACCCTTGGGATGTGCGCCAACGCGCTCATTGAAGCCAAGGCTGGTTCATCGCTGGTATCCACCGTTCTCAAGGATCTCCATGAGCAGGCCATCGTCGGTGACGGTACGGTCCACTGGGAATCCACCACCGATACTGTCATGAACTCTGGCGGCAGCGCGGCCAATGTCGAGCTCACATCACTTATCGCCCTTGCCATGGCAGCCAACGGTTCCTTCCCGCAGGATGTCAACGGGGCCGTAGAGTACCTCGTTCAGTCCAAGGACCCGCAGGGCAACTGGGGCTACAATACCCAGGCCACCGTCCTGGCGCTCAAGGTCTTCCTCGCCTCTCTCACCATGAACCCGGGTGAAACTGACGCGGATGTGATTGTCTCGATCGACGGCCAGGAATTGGACCAGAAGAAATTCGACAACTTCAACAAGGATGTTGTCTACCAGGTTGAGGTCACCACCGGGCTTGAGCAGGGCGACCACGTAGTCGAGCTTGACTACGTCGGCACCGGGGCTCTCTCTTACCAGATCATCGGCACCCACTACGTTCCGTGGGAAGCTGCTGATATGCCGGAAGGTCCGCTCTCCATCGAAGTTTCCTACGATGCCACCTCGGTGCATGTGGATGACGTCATTACGGCCACCGTCACCGTCATCAATAACGACGAATCGGCCAAGGGCATGGTGCTGGTAACTGTTGGTCTGCCCCCGGGCTTCACCCTGGTGACGCAGGACCTGGCGGCACTCAAAGCTGAGGGCAAACTCAACAACTTTGAGGTCATGGGCAAACAGCTCATCCTTTACTTCAACGAAGTTCCCGCAGGCGAGCCGACTCAGGTCTCCTACAGCCTCATCGCCGATTACCCGGTGAAGGCCGAAACTGGCGGCGCCGAAGCCAAGTACTACTACAATGCCGAGGTCAAGGGGGAAGAAGAATCCCAGGAGATCGAGGTACTGCCGTAACCAGTTCCCTGGGGTGGGGGGCCCCCCCCCCCCCCCCCCCCAACACCCAAAACACGAAAACCCCGAGGGGGGCGGGGCCCCCCCCCCCCCCCCACCCCTCCATCACTGCAATCGATCACTTCCAGGTTGAGCGACTTCCACCCTGAGTGTCATGGTGAGCTTGTCGAACCATCTCCCCCGTGCTCGGCCCAGATGGTCAACCCGAGACTGATGTCCTACACATCCACTCCTTTCCGGGCTTGCGTATGCGCAGGATAGAAGATAGTCTGCACAAACCTGCCCTGTGGGGCGAGGAGAGAAGATGGTCAAGAGCGTACTTACCCCGGGTAAGGACATTGATAGCAAGTGTACCCGCTGCAAAGTGGTTATCGGGCACACCGTCGTCATCATGGACGGTCCCATACCAAAGCGGGTCAAGTGCAACAGTTGCGGCTCTGAGCATCGCTTCATTGCACCCCCCGAAGAGAAGAATAGTACATCCAAACCCTCGATCCGGGTACGCCGAGAAGAGGGACGTCGCAAGGAGGTTCGCGTGGAAAGTAGCAAGCCTAAGAAGAAGCCCGCTACCAAGGCCAAGGGTCGCGCCAAGAAAGTCGCCACCCCTCCCCCCTCTCACGCTGATGTATTTGTCAGCTTGACCCTCGACCGAGAACTCGTAGGGGAGACCCTTTACTCCGCCAAGGCAACGTACGCTGTGGATGACCTGGTGTCCCACAAAGTGTTCGGCCTGGGGCTGGTCCTGAAGGTTAGAGATACCAAGGTCGACATTCACTTTCGCGACCAGGGGCCAAAAGTCCTGAAACACACGCCAGAGTAGACCCGCTCAGCTAGTTGTGCCTATACTGTGGGCCGCACGTTGGAGGTGTTGCCCATGAAACTCGCTACTTTCTACCGTTCCGTGATTGCTGCAGGAACTGCTGCTGACCCACGACCTCGCAAGCTTATTCGGGACGAGCTGGCCCGCCGTAAGGAGAAGTTCGAGAAGTTGGACAAGGCGGAGCGTGAGTTCCACGACGAAGATTGTCTATTCAACCCCTATTCTGACACCCGAGTGCTCTACGGTGATGCTTCCGTTGAAGTCGGCCGCGTTATGGTCGGCATCGATATCGATGCCGGCGAACTGTCCGTGGCCGATCGCCTGCGGCAGCGTGGCGAGAAGGTTGATTTGGTTCTAGCCCATCATCCTTCCGGGCGTGCTCTGGCCGGTCTCCACGACGTAATGCGCATGCAAATCGACATGTTGCATAGTCTAGGAGTCCCCATCTCGGCCGCAGAGGGCATGATGGAGGGCCGGGTCAAAGAGATTGAGCGTCGCTTGCTACCCGCCAACCACAACCGGGCAGCCGATGCCGCGAGACTTCTCGATATCCCCCTCATGTGTGCCCACACGCCAGCAGATAACCTCGTCAGCCGCCATCTCCAGAATCGCTTCTCCAAAGAAAAACCTCATCGTTTGGGTGAGGTTATCGACCTGTTGTTGGAAGAGCCGGAGTATCGCGAGGGTGCCCGCAACGGCGTTCGTCCTCGCATTTTGTTGGGTGGCAAGGAGCGTCGGGCCGGCAACGTTGTACTCGAAATGACCGGCGGGACTTCCGGAGCCAAGGAGGCCTTCGCCCAGATGGCCAATCGGGGCGTCGATACGATCGTCGGAATGCATATCTCCGACGACTATCGCAAGGAGGCCAAGAAGCACCACCTGAACGTCATTATCGCCGGTCACATGTCCAGTGACACCCTCGGTATGAATCTGTTGCTCGACCGTGTGGCTGCCAAAGCCGGCGGCCTTGAGGTTGTTGCCGCATCCGGGTTTAGACGTTTCTCCCGTGACTAGCGCCCGACTATTCGGGATCTACCTATGTACCTGTGCTAACCCTCGGTCCCGCTAATCTGGCCCACAGATATCCACCAGACTTCTTGCCAAATGAACGCATTTGCCACTGTCTGGATCGCAGTAGTCGGCGGTGAAGCAGGTCTTGTCAGCGCAATCAACGGGCACATTGAAGCAGATTCCAAGCTGTGCATCGCAGTGGTCCTCCGTGCACGGATTACCGTCGTTGCACATGTCATCGTTGTCACACTCCTGGCACGAATCGCCAGCCGTACCGGAAACAAACGGCAACCTGGACGTTTTCGACTGAATTATTGTAACATTGTGCAAAGCAATTGAAACGTGCCTGAACCTCTCATTATGGTCTGAAGATGATTATAGAACCCCGATACCGCGAGATTGTTGAGAAAGCGACATTGACCCGAATGGAGACGAGCGCAATCAGGTCCCTGGCCCCGTTGCTGCCGGAAGATGACGACGCACTCGATGGGCTCCTGGCCTATCTGGTTGAAAGGAGAATTGGCGGTGCCTTCGGCACCATCGTCCTTGCCGCCCTTGATGCCGACACCTAGGCCTACTCAATACAATAGCCATGGCCATTGATGGTGAGTTTGGAACCAGCATGACAATTCCTGGCAAGCTACTTTGTGTAGACGAAGAGGGCAAACCCACATCGTGCACAAATAGTACCGAAAAGAAGGCATGGAAAGGGGAGTGGTGGAGTCTCAACTATTTGAGCAGGACGGTGGTCCCTACGATTGATGTCTTTATAAATGGCGGGGCTGAGGAGCCTGTAGCGCATCCAGCGGTGCACTTCACGGCATATTTCAAGCTTATTCCAGGGGAGGCTGCGGATTGGGTATGGGACGCTGAGACCTTCCAACTTTCTTTCATTCTGAGATTGGGCCTAGACTCCCCCGCATCTCCAGAAGTGAACCTCATCTTGCTCGACTATGACGTGCCAAGTCCGAATGGCTTTGACGTCGAAGGATTCATCTTCGGACCTGGCCACATGTTCCTTGATGCTTTGCATGGGGGAGACGTCAGGCTCTACTTATGGGATTTCCTTTCCGCCGGTACACACGACGGATGCAACCATTTCCTTGGTAGCCCGCCCGACACAAACCCAATGCGGTCCACGTGGTACTCTACGTCAGTTACGAGCGGCTTCGGGATGCCTTTCTACAATGTCGTCCAGAATACTATTCTCCAGGCGCCCCTTGGGCAGATTCCGATGGATTTGTTGGAATTTCACGTCATGAAGAAGTTCAGCATCCAGCTAGAAGGGTTAGTGAACCCATATGTCGCCAATCCCGACGTGACAGTCGCAGTCGAGGGCACAAGTTCGGAAGGCTCAATGTGGACTACGTGGACGGTCACTGTGGAAGCCATGCACCTGGACGTGATCTACGCGATCGTTAATCCCATCCTCTGCCGATCCAGCGAGACTATCGGGGACGGAGCCCTTCGTGGTGCTGTTGGGGGTGCTGCTGTTGGGTGGGGCCCCGAGTTGTATGAGAGCGCCGACGGTGGCGCCGATGCTGGAGTCATTCCGAAAGTGAAGGTTGACCCAGGCGACATCCGCGTTCTAACCATCTTCTGCGTCAAAGATGGTGAGTCGGAGTTCCCCTGGGGTTTTGGAATGCCTTCGGTCATCAGAGTCTTCCTCGCGCCGGAAGAAGCTGTGGTAACTAGTGCTCGGGCGCAAGCACCGAAACCGCACGGATTTATCCCATTCCCCCTGCCGGAGATGATACTCAATGGCATCGACGAGTTTCGCCCGCTCAAAGAAATGACCTATGAGGACGGATTATTCCCGAAGACTGGCCCTTGCTCGGTATTGCTATCCAAGAAGGAAGGTTTCACGGAACTCAATGTGAAAATTGGAACGAAGAAGAAATCATCTAAAGAGGAGCTATTCGTTTTCCCTCTTTGTAAGATACGGTTGGCGTCAAAATGGGAATATACGGAATCGCCGGGGCAAACGTTGGAAGAGCTCTGGGATGACTACCCTCTTGCCGATCAGCTCACTGTACAGTATTCTACCAATCAGGTCTGTTTGCCGGTTCCAGGCCGGTATGTTACTGTGCGAGCAGTCGGATATCAATTCCCGAACTTCAAGCCGGTCTGTCTGTTCTGTTTTGCGGACACCCCAGCAGGTGTTCTGAGCGGGGAAGAATCGCCAACAGTCTTTGCTCCGATTGAGAGTACGGTTCCCAGCGGTATGGGCATATACTCCAATGGGTCCATATTGCCGCACTTCGAAATATCTAACGTGATTATGCACCTTGTAGGTGGATATGATGTATGTCCGTTGTGGAATGAGCATCCGGATGGTACGGCATCGACGAATGTCGAGCAAAAGGAGGTGACAAAGGGCACGACACTCAAGGTCATAGCGGAGTTCACGGAAGCACATGGGGATCGAGCACCAATCATTGTAGCAGGCACTTTTACACTCCAGGCGCAAGTAGAGGTTATCTCTGTTGACGATGAGTGTGAGGACCTGCTTCAGGAACCTGCTAAGAAGCCCGTGGTCTTCAAGCCCCATCCGATGGATTGGCTGCGGCCAAACATGAAGTACTTCTACGAAGGATGCCCGACGCCAAAGCCAGGAGAGGATCCGTGGCACCCTGGTCCGTTACTGACCCCCCACATGCTGGGTCTCCTCACACCGTCCGGGTGGCGTGCATTCCTGGCGCTGCCCAACCCGCGCAAGAAGAAGGGCCATAATAGGTAGTTGGTGTCCGGGGAGCGGGTCAGGGCAGGATGGCTTGGGAACTACCCGAACGTACGCAGGGTTAGTTGATTTGCGCTTTCGGCAAGAACGATACCTTGTGTACCCCATCTCGGCACGCGGGTGGGTCGGCGACAACTCGGACACTCAGGTGCGACTGGCTTGAGGTAGAGTGGCGAATGAGCACTGGCACACTTGTCCGGTTGGAACGGTCCAACTCACAACAGCTTGCTTCGGGGTGTCATGACCCGCTATGGTGCTATGTAGATGTTCAGCGATGGAGGCCCGAAAATGACTATGGAGGGAAGTGTGGGAAGGGTGGGTAACCAGACCGGGGAAGGGTCAGTAATCTGGCGCGCTGCAGGTGGACAGGCGGGTTCCTTCCGAGCAAAGGTAGCATCGCTTGTTCTGTTGGTCTTTTGGGCTTTCGGATGCCAGGGCTCACCGACGGGCGGGGCACCGCAGCACCAGGATTCCGTTGGGAATTCGGACAAGCGCAGCGCTTCGGGACAGGATACGGCTCCCGAAGCTTTCAGACAATTGGAAGTGCGGTCCGACCTCGCCAGAGAAGCGTCAATTCGGGCAGAGACTTCGGGCAGCGACCACGATGGAGAAACATTACCGGACGCGGGTGTTGATCTCGGCCCGCCTTTCGCGGGGTGCGCCGGCCAACTCTGTGGAAGCGTTTCTCTCGCCGAGGGATGCCAAGGATGCCTCGGATGTTGTCGGTGCCAGGACGAAGCCTGGAAATGCGGGGTACTGCCTAACGTCGTTTGGCTGAACTCCATCCCCGCCATGCACTATACAAACGGGCCCCGCATCGCTACGCATCGGGAGGACGGGACAGTAGTAGTCGTAGCGGAGGCCTACGACGAGACTAGGGTTGAAGTTCAGTATCATGACCTTGCCTGGGTCGAATTGGACGCCGAAGATGGTGACATCGTGCTGCAGGAGGATTTGGGTGTGGCTTTTCCAGAGTTCCTGGGAGGGACGTCGTCCCCAAGCACTTGCCACTTGCCAGGAGGGGGATTTGCCGTTGCACCTCACCCGAGTTATCAAGGTGGCTCCTATTTTAGTGCTTCCTATTTGCTTCTGGACGCATATGGCAGCGTGACTTTCAAGGGGGAATACGCGTTGGCGGGTGTGCCCGATGAGGATGGTTCAGAGTTTGGTCCGGTGCGCGCCGGGGTCCTTTATCTTGATGCGGGTCAGTTGATATTGGGACATCCCATTTCCCTAACCAACCTGGTGAGATACAACTCGTTTTCTATGGCGGGAAGCCATCTGTGGGCCGTAGATGACATAACGCCTTCATGTGAGGCTACTTCTGTCCTGGCGGGTGCCAAACTTGCAGGGGACATTGGAGTGTTTGTCGGAGGCGCCAGTGGATGCCACGGTGCTGGGACCAAGGAGGCCCTTGCTGTCGCAATCGATGGCGAGGGTGATGTAATGTGGAGGGAGGTGATTGATTGCTCTGGACTGGCTAGTTTCAGGGCTGTGCTCTCCGTCCCGGGCGGCGCAGTCACCGTTGGCGGAGTCTGTCAGGTCGGCGACAAACCACTATACTGCGATATGCTTCTGGCCGGACTATCGCCCGACGGGATAGACTGGACGCGGTATGCGACTGGGATGGGCCTGAGGCATGAGTGGTGGAGTTGGTCAGCAATGGCGACGCTAGAAGACGCAACGGTGGTGGCGCTGCGCGTCCCAGGGAATCTCCTTGTTGCGTTCTCACCGGAGAATGGTGACGTTCACCAGGTGTGTCGGCTGCCTATTGACGGGGCGCTAAACGTTGATTCCCTCCTGGTTCCTTTTGAAGATGGGACGGGGGACCTGCTACTGCTCGCACATATGGACAGCGGCCCGGCAGACTATCCCTACCATGTACCTCCAACCCACATTTTGGCAGTGCGTATGTCCTTCGACACGGCGTTCAAGTAAGCGGCCGTCGTGCTCCGCAAAGACGCGTGCGGTGTCCCTTCTCAAAATTGGATCGACCTGTCCCTCTTCATTATCGGATCGGAGTTGTGCCTCCTCATTATTGGAACGGAGTATCCAGGTGAGTGGACTGCGGCCCTGAAGCACAGTCTTCTTACAGGCTCATTGATGATGCATTGAGTAGAACAGGCGACTTAGGGCCGACGTGGGCACCGATTTCCGGCTCCTGCGCGGACCTCGCCACCTCCTAACTGTACGGGCCTCACCTGCGGGTTGAATATTCCGCGAGAGTTTCAGGCGGCGTCCCGCCACTCGTAGCGATGGTGAATGCCGCCAACACGGGGGATGGCGACGACTGCGGCATCACTGCTGGGCCGAGACTGCGTTGGGCGTGGCTCCGGTGGGTCTTTGTTGAGCACCAAGTGGCAACGGTCCTCGTTGTAATAGGCCACGAAGTCGGCAATTAGCCTTCTTGCGTGGGCCTCACTCAACACTACGACATGGTCCAGCAGTTCTCTCCGGAGCGTTAGCACCCATCTTTCGCAAATGCCATTTTGCTATGGAGACCGGTACCTGGTGAGGACGGACTCGGCCCCAGCCGACCTCAGCCACCTGGCAACACGGGCAAACTTGGTGTCCCGGTCGTGGATGAGGTACTGGATACCCGGGCTGTCGAAGAATACTTCACGGAGCTGCTGGAGAACCCAGGCTGCAGTGGGATAGGCGGTAACGTTGGTGTGGAGGATGCGCCGCCGGCCATGGTGGATAATGAAGAGGCAGTAGAGCACCTTGAATGAAGCAGTGGGCACCGTGACGAAGTCCATTGCCGCTATCTCCGGCATGTGGTTCTTGAGGAATGCCTTCCAGCGGGCAACCTTGTCCGGGTCGGGAGGCCGCTTCGGCAGATAGCGGGAGACCGTGGCCTGAGACACGTTGACGCCGAGTTTCAGCAGCTCAGCATGGATGCGGGGTGATCTCCAGTTGTTCTCCGTGGCCATTCTCTGGATCAGAGTGCGGATTTCTGCTGATGTCCTGGGACGTCCCGGTCTACGGCGAGAAATCCTACCCCAGTGCTTCTTGAAACTCGCCCGATGCCAGCGGACGACAGTCCCTGGAGTGACTAGAATCAGGGTGTTGCTCCATCGGCTCCACTGCTCCTTGAGTGCCACCCAGAAGGCCCGGTCAAAGTCATCCAGCGGGGGGCGGGGACGCTCCCGCTTGAGCGCTGCCACCTGTTGTCTCAGCGCTAGGTTCTCCAAAGCCAGATCCGCCCGTCTACCGAATAGTGCCCGAACCAGAGACAACAGCATCTCCATGACTTTCACCAGTACTCTCGGGCTCATCATTGCCTCCCATAAGTTCGCTGCCAGACAATAGCTTGCCACTACGGAAAGTCCAGGCATGATGCGGTCGATCTAATTTTGAGAAGGGACAGGCGGGTGGCGCCGAATCCGGGGACTACCAGACTGGTGCTGCCCGCTTTCCCTCTTGCTAGATGATCGCACACCTCCCAACAGATCGCGAATTGTGGCCACCAACACCGACTAAACCGGCGCCAATCCAAGAGATGCTCCAGGGTCTGGCGGAAAGAACTTGAACGCATTTCGGCCTTCACAGGCCAAAACTGGCGCCTACTCTATCAAACGCGGCGGTCACCGAACGTGAATCTGCCGCACATCAGCGGGTCATCGACTTCTGGTCATGGCTGGGGGTAGACTTCAGATCGCTGGGGCGAGGAAGGAGCCGACGACCTTGTGGCTAAGTGCTTCTGTTGCGCCGGATGCGATTGCCCAATAGCGGGGGCGAACAACCATTGACTCCCGCCCGTGCGTCCCTATAATCCTACGGAAGAATTCTGTATTAAACCCTACAAGGGGGAGTTCCCATGCAATCGCGCGTAATCCCGGTGACAATGTTTCAATCCAACTGTTCTATCCTCTGGGATGAAGCCACTATGGAGGGCATCGTCGTCGATGCCGGTGGCGATACCGAGAAGATTAGCAAGTTCATCTCGGACAGCGGTATCTCCATCAAAGCGATCTTCCTGACCCACGGCCATGTTGACCATGTCTCAGGCACCAACAAGATGAAGGAAACCACCGGTGCCGAAGCCTGGCTTCATCCGCTGGACAACCCCTTGGCGGAACAGACCCGCCACCAGTGCCAGATGTTTGGTATCCCCATGGAAGAGGCCCCGGTTGTGGAAAATGAGCTAGCCGATGGTCAAACCTATACCTATGGTGCCCTCTCATTCGAGATTCTCCATACCCCGGGGCACAGTCCGGGTAGCTGCTGTCTTTACTTTGCGGATGAATCGGAGCCGCTGCTGGTTGCCGGAGACCTGCTCTTTGCTGGTTCCATCGGGCGGATGGATTTGCCCGGAGGGGACCAGCAGCAGATGAAGGCTTCACTCGAGCGCATCAAAGAGCTGCCGGACGAGACTGTCGTCATTTCTGGCCATGGGCCCGCCACGACCATCGGGGAAGAGAAGAAACGCAATCCCTACCTCACAAACAGTATGCACATCTGGTGAGGGCGGAGGAGA
Source organism: uncultured Myxococcales bacterium (assembly GCA_964522395.1). Classification (GTDB taxonomy): domain Bacteria; phylum Myxococcota_A; class UBA9042; order CAIXZC01; family CAIXZC01; genus CALGBT01. Next base: position 29,209 of record CAZFVN010000008.1, on the reverse strand, counting down.
GATTGAAAAGGAACAAAGAAACCTACTCGAAAGAGTTTCTAAGGCTGGTTCCCAAGTCGGACCTCCACGTCCACCTCGACGGTTCTTTGCGGCTTTCCACGCTGATTGAGCTTGCCAAAGAGCGCAAAGTCAAATTGCCCTCTTTCACCGAGGCGGGGATGCGCAAGCTGGTTTTCAAGGATCGTTACCGAGACCTCAGGGAGTATCTCTACGGCTTCATGTTCACCACCGCCGTAATGCAGGACCCGGAGGCTATGGAACGGGTGGCGTACGAGTTTGCCTGGGACAACATCAACGAAGGCGTTTGTTACGTTGAAGTGCGCTTTGCTCCCCAACTTCACATCAACTCGAAGCAATCCATGAGGGACGTTCTGATTGCCGTTGACCGGGGTCTCAAGACCGCGCAGCTAGAGTACAATACGACACCCGAAGTCAAGCAGGACCTTACGCCTCGTTTTGAATATGGAATCATCACTTCGGCGATGCGGAAGTTCGATCCCAGCTACTCAGAGTATTACCAGGACTTCTTCAACATCCACCAGTACTCGAGGCCCCGCGAGATTTATCCGCTGGCCTCTCTGGAGTTGGCCCGAGCCGCGGTTCAGATACGGGACAAAGAAGGGCTCCCCATTGTCGGCTTCGACCTCGCCGGGGAAGAGGCAGGATTCCCTGGTGAGCACCACTGGGAGGCTTTTGAATATGCCCAGAAGCACTTCCTCAAGAAGACTGTCCATGCTGGTGAGGCCTTCGGTCCCGAGTCAATATATCAGGCCATTACGGACCTTCAGGCAGCCCGAGTCGGCCACGGCTATTACCTCTTCTCGGTTGGTGCCATCAAGGATAAGTCCATTGAAGACCGTTATCGCTACGTCCGAGCGCTCAGCGAGTATATCGCCGACCGCCGGGTAACAATTGAGGTCTGTTTGACATCCAATCTGCAGACCAATCCAAAGATCAAAAGTATCGGCTCTCATGCTTTCCGGAAGATGCGGCAGGGCCACCTCTCCACCACGTTTTGCACTGACAATCGTCTAGTCTCGAACACCTCGGTTACTGACGAACTCCATCTTGCGGCCAATGCCTTCAAGTTCGAGCAGCGGGAACTCAAGGACATCATCATCTACGGCTTCAAGCGGAGTTTTTTCCCAGGTTCATACCACGATAAGCGCGATTATGTCAGGGGCGTCATTGATCACTTTGAGCGGGTAGAGAAAGAGTTTTACGGGTCCATCGACCCGAAGCAGCAGTAGGAGGCTCATGTCTCGACAGGCTGCACTCATGTTTTCGGGCGGAGTTGACTCCACAGTGGCCGCCGTGAAACTGCTCGAAGACTTCGACAAAGTCCACCTTCTCACCTTTGCCAACGGTTACGGACACTATGCATTCGGCCGGACCCGGCGTCGGGTCCAGGAATTGGACGAGCGCTACCCCGGCCGCTTCGTCCATTTCGAGGCTTCTATCAAGCAGATGTTTGAGGAGATCTGTCTCTCCTCCATCAGGGATGACTACCGTCTGTACAAATCTGCCTTCATGTGGTGCATGGGTTGCAAGCTTTGCATGCATGCCCGCTCCATCATCTACTGCCACCAAAACGGCATCAAGATGATGTCTGACGGGTCCGCATCGGATAGCGACGAGATGGTTGAGCAGATGTTGCTCTCGGTCTCCATGGTCTACTGGCTCTACGAGTCCTGGGGTATTGAGTACTTTGTCCCTGTCTACCATATTGACCGGGACGATAAGCGGCAGATGCTGCGAGACGGCGGCTACCATCTGGGCATTCCCGTTTTGGACCGTTATATTGGCATCCAGCCTTCCTGTATCCCGGGTGAGCTTTACTATTTGCCCTACATACTCTTTAATAAGACGCCGGGTCATGAGGAGGAGACGGTGGCCCGCTATATCGCGAGCAAGAGAGAGCAGCTCGACCGTGTAATTCGCCAGGCGCTCTCGAAGGAGGCAATCTGATGGCAGGTTGTTGCGGCGGCAAGAATGCTGGAAAACCAATCGGCCTGGGTCGCTATTTGACCGGGCTGGTCTTCTTCACAACATATCACGGGGTGGTCCACACGGCCCTCTCCGGGGCTGCTCTTTTGGCCCCTCGCATGGCCACGGTGAGGGACTTCCATGGCCACTACTTTCAGCATCTTCTACGGGAGGCTGTGGCGCGGGACGGCATCACTGTCGGAGCGAAGACGGATGAAGAGGTCTGTGCCATCGAAGAGAGTCCAGCCTGATCGCTTTCCTTTGCCCGCCAAATCGCGTATAACTGGAGAACCCAATGGATCTCTCCATTGGCACTGCGGATTGATAGAACTTGAACACGGTTATTACATACGCGGCTGAGATCCTTCTCTTTGTCTATGTCATCGTTGCTCCCGCAATGGTGCTCGGGAAGGTGCTCTATCCAAATCAACCTCGCACGCCCCGTTTCGTGATTGGTCTGGTGGTTCATCTAGCGGTAACGCCAGTGGCTGCCTTCGCTTTGGCCATGCTCTCCGGTGGCAATGTCTCCACCTACCTGCTCGTTGCCCTTGCCACCCTGCTCGTGGTAGGCGGATTGGCGCTTCAGGTGGTCCGCCTGAAACGGAAGCCGCAGGTTCTCGAGGAGTAAGTTTGCGTCTACTTTCCATTCATGAAGATACCAATTCCAACGCGGCTCTCTTTGAGGACGGCAAACTCACCTTCGCAGCCGCTGAAGAACGTCTCACCCGAAAAAAATTCCAGGAGGGTTTTCCCTCTCGAACGATGGCCCATATCGCCTCCCAATTCGGGGTGACACCAACCAGCGCTGACGTTGTGGTCGCGGGGAATCCTAGCCACTTTCTCTCCCGCCTGCCGGGGATTCTCCCCCCTGGTGAGCACGATTTCTTTGGATCCGCCCATAAGCTATACCTCTCCTTCCAGGACCGGCTCCACTCAACCCCCCTCCTCGCCCAGGCGACGCGCGGGGTTAGCGCCCTCGCTTTGCGGCGAAGAATGGGGCGCACTGTTGACTTCATCGACCACCATACTGCCCACGGCTACTCAGCCTATCTGACTTCGGGCTATCCTGCGGCGACCGTCGTTAGTGCCGATAACATGGGTGATGGTTTTGCCGCCCGTGTTTTTGCCGGCGAAGGTGGCCGCTGTCGTCCGTTATACGGCTCCTCTGCTTCCAGGTCACCGGGTCAATTCTACGGGGAAATTACTCAGTTCCTCGGTTTCCACTGCCTTATGGCTGGCAAGGTCACGGGACTCGCCGCTTACGGAGATTGGCGCAAGGCCTACCCAATAATCAGTAAGCTATTCTCACTCTCACCCGACGGCACGGATTTCGAAGTTGCCCCCCTCTGGCCCCGCCATCGAGGGAAGGGGCACTACGCCGATCTCGCCAGCTTCTCTCCGGCTGACATCAGCGCAGCAACCCAGCGGCGTTTTGAAGAGGTCGTGGTGGGCTATGTCAGAGCCGCCGTTCTGCGAACCGGGCTACGAAAGGTCGCTCTGGCAGGAGGTATCTTTGGCAATGTGAAGCTCAACCAGCGCATCGCAGAATTGCCCGAAGTAGAAGAGATCTTCGTCCATCCGGCTATGAGCGACCAGGGGATTTCAGTGGGTGCGGGAATGGCCTGGCTGGCGGAGAACTCGACGGATGCACCCCGCCCCCAGCGCCTTGACCATGTCTTTCTCGGTCCGGATTATGGTGAGGAAGAAATCGGGCGGGCCCTGGAGGCATCAGGGCTACCTTATGAACAGCCCAAGGATCTCGAATCACGGGTGGTTGACCTGCTCCTGCGTAATCAGGCGGTGGCACGCTACTGGGGGGCTGTGGAATACGGACCGCGAGCATTGGGTCACCGTTCCCTCCTCTACCGACCTGACGATCCAGCAGTGAATGACTGGCTCAACCGGAAGTTGCAGCGCTCCGAGTTCATGCCATTCGCTCCGGTAACCCTCGATGAGCACGCGGCAGAGTGCTACGTCGGTGTCGAAAAGGCCCGCTACTCAGCCCAATTCATGACCGTCTGTTTCGACTGTACCGATGCCATGAAGAAGAACTCCGGGGGCGTCGTCCACATTGATGGCACGGCCAGACCACAACTCATTACCGAAGCCATCGACCCGGGCTACTATCGAATCGTGAAGATCTTCCACGAGCGCACCGGCATCCCATCAATAATCAACACCAGCTTCAACATGCACGGCGAACCCATCGTCTGCACACCCCACGACGCAATCCGAGCCTTCGTCAAAGGTACGCTCGAGTATATGGCAATGGGGTCGTTTCTGGTGAAACGGAAATAGCTTCAGTGGGAGAAGCACGCCCACTCCCCTCGCGGCGCGACCCGTCACAATCGGTGCCGAGCAGCCCACAGCTCGCTGCGTTGCCGCCGTGCGTACCGTGTGGTCGAGCATGGCAGTTGGTAGCCGATCCGTCTTGTTCCGTTACCGAGGCCCGAGGTCAAAGGCCGTTTCTCAGACTCCCAAGATAAACTCCATCATCGTCTCGATATCCGACAGATCATCGACCAGCAAATCCGGTTTGGCCGCGGCCAGAGCCCCCGGCGGATCCCAGCCGGTAAGTACGCCTATCACCCGAGCATTGTTGTAGCGGGCCGCCCGGATGTCGAGGGGGCTGTCGCCGATGACTACTACGCGGTCTGGGGAGAAATCGATGCCAGTATGCTGCTGGCCTCGCTCGATGGCTATGCGGGTCAGTTCGCCGCGGTGCTCATGATCAGAGCCATAGCCGCCAAATGGGAAGTAGTGCCAGAGTTTGCCGATGGTAAGCTTCCGCTGCGCTCCCTCTTCCAGGTTTCCTGTTGCCAGGCCAGTGGGGACGCGTTCCTTACTAAGGCGCTCGAGCAGTGGCCGCACACCTGGCAACACCTTGTATTTGTCGGGAGTGCGGGCCAGCTCTTCGTCCAGGTGTCGCAGGTACCCTGTCCGCACCCGCTCCATTTCGGCGAGGGTAGGGTCGCGCTGCCAGAGTTGCTGAAAGGCATCCTTCAAAATCCTCTGGTCCACCTTGCCCGAAAATGAGTAGCTGGCAAAGGCATTGGGAATTCCGAAGAGTTCGTCGAAAACGAGATCGAGGGCGCGCATGCCTGCGCCACCTGTGTCGATCAGAGTACCATCAATATCGAAGAGAACCAGCGGAGAGGTCATGGTCCTACTTCTTCGCCTTCTTCTTCTTTTTACTCTTCTTCTTTGCCTTCGGGGCCGTGCCCTTGGTGTAGATGTTGAGCAAGCTTACAGCCGCTGCCGCACGGTAAGCTTCATCTGGGTCCAGGAGCATGCCGCGCAAGGCCTTGGTCTCTTCACTGTCGGGGGTGACGTAGGTTGCGGCGAGGTCAATGGCCGCCAGGCGTAAGTCCCGGTTCTCATCGGCAAAGAAGGCTTTCACGAGGTCGATGGATCCCTGACCGCGAAGCTCTGAAAGGCGGCGTAGGATAGTCACCCGCAGGCCCGTATCCTTGGCTGAAAAGAGGACTCTCTCGAGGACCTTCTGTTCAAGTTCTGGTTCCATGAAACGGAAGGCGAGGACGGCCTCGTTCCGGACCCGTTCGTTGATACTCTCCATGGCCGCTTTAAGGTAAGCGAGGAAGTCGCCTTTGAGTTCCTTTGCCATATCAGGAAGGAAGCCTTCGGGGATCCATCCGAGGCAGTTCTTGAACGTGTCGAAGCTCTCTGCCGGGGAGATACGGATAATCGCGCTCAATGCCGCCACCCGTTGCTCTTTCGTAAACTGGGTTTGAAGGACATTGCGCAGGGTGGGAATTGCGTCCCGGTGGTTCACAAGAGTCAACGCATTGATAGCCTCGTCTCGCACAACCGGGTCGAAGATCAGGAATGCCACTACCGGGACGATGCTCTTGTCGCCGATCATCCCCAGTGATTTGACGATCTCCTTGCGGACCTGATTGTCACTGTCATTGCGCAGGGCATCAGCGAGATAGGGCACTGATTCAGCCTGGCGCAATTCGCCTATAGCCTGGGTGGCGCGCAGCCGGATGATCCCGCTTCCGTCACGGAGCAATTCGTGAAGCTGCGGTAGGGAGCGGTTGCCCTTGAGTCGACCGATGAAGTAGACAGCAGCGGCCCGGTGTCCCAGGTTCGTAGACTGCAAGCGCTGTAGCATGCGGTCGTAGATGCTGTCATCCTTGGCCAGCGTAAAGATGTCATATACCGCGTAGAGCACTTCGGCCTTGGGATCACCGTAGAGAAAGAGCTTGGCCCGCTCCCGCACGTCGGGATGGGTGGGCAGTCCCTTGACCGCCTGGAGGCAGCGAAGCTGCCGCTGCACATCATTCTCATCACACATGGGGAGCATCATCATCACTGCTTCTTCTTCACCCCGGGTGGCTAGGATGAACGCGGCCCCAAGCCGGATCTGGTCATCCTTGTCCTTCAGGTACCCGCGCAGGAAGGTGACGTCGTACTTGTGGTCGAGATCTTCGAGAAACTTGAAGACCTTCAGCAATTCGGCTTTCTGCAGTTCCGTGGCCGTCTTGACCAGCAAGGGGTACATCTCCTGGTCTTTGAAAATCTGGAGATTGCTCATAACCCAGGTTTGCACCGCGGGCACTTTGCGCAGGCCGTTGTAGAATTGCCTCGCCAGGGAGGAGCCTTCCTTAAAGATCTCCTTGAGGATGATGTCCCGCACATCTTCGACCTTGGTGAGAGCTTCTTCAAGCAATTGGACCGCTTCGTCAAATGGCAGAGAAAGAATGAGGTTGAGAGGACTGCGTTTCGGGTTTTCGTAAAGTACCGAATTGGCGATGGCCTGTCCCAGGGCTTCACGGTAGGCGTGGTTATTCAGGCCGATAAGCGCTTTAATGGCTGCGTAACGCACGATCCACTGCGGGTCTTTGAGCGCGTCAATTACGTAGTCTTTGATGGTCTCGGGCCGGACGCGGGCGAGATTTAGCACGGCCAGGGAGCGGGTTTCCATATCGGCGCTACGGGTGGACCTTTCAAGGACCGCGTAGATTTCATTGGCCAGGTCTTCCTGAAGGGAGCCAGTTGGGGCCTTCAAACCCTTCTTGTCGCGGGCCAGTGCCGGGGCCGCAAGGGAGAGGGCCAGGAAGATAACCAGAAGAGAACTCATGCGATGCCGGGTCATACGTGCCTCCAAAAATGTCAGTCTCCACGATTCAACACATTTGGCTACCATGTGTCAAGGATTGCCGAGGGTCAATTGGGGCATTCTCCCGGCATGCCGAAAGTGTCTTCCTGAGCGGAGCGGGGCGAAGTCGAAGGATCTCCTGGTACCACCTGTGACCCGGCTAATCGTGGGACGCGGTACCTGGAGTGAAGGGTTGGCTGAGCCAGTGGAAGTTGTCAAGAATGACCTCGGAATCGAAGATACCGTCCGACGTATCATGGATATGGAAGGTCAATTCAAATTGCTCACCACCCTGGATTTCGCTGGAGGTGACGAGCCATCCAGTGGAAGAGCCGTGGGCAGAGTCAGGCGCACCGCACTCATAGCCGGTACCGGAAATGTTCGTTTGCGGGTTGGGACAGGGCTCACTAAATGAGGTGTTGATGGCGATGTAGCACTTCTTTTCACCGTCTTCGATAATGTCGTGATATGCGTTGGGGTTGGAGCATGACGTCGTGTTGATGACGATCTTCTGGTTCCCGGTGGTTTGGGGGGCTTGCAGGAAGATGTAGAACTTGTCGTTGAAAGATGTGCCGATGTATTCCTCGTATTCCTCAGAGAAGAAGATGTAGTCAATGGAGAAGCCCAGGGCATTGCTTGGGGCCTTCATGACGACCTTGAATTCGACATTGTCATGGGTCGTGTAGCCGTCTGTGGAGTATGGGTCGGGAGCACCACCGCCACCACTAAGGTCACTGGAGTGGGAGGTGCCTGTGGCAGGACCGGTAGCAAGCAGTCCGTAACTGTTGCCGCCGTATGGTGCCAGATCATTGCCGACGTTGCCGAAGTGGCTCACTGCTTCCCATGCTGAGTCTACATTATCGCCCGTCGGCGATGAGAAGCTGGACGAAATAATCGCTGGCCCGAAACACATTTCAAGGGCACAAAGGTAGGCATCAATAGAGTGTCCGGTACATTGGCCGGGGCACTGAATCGGCTCGTCTACCTGGCCATCGCAGTTATTGTCGGCACCGTCACTCGGGTCTTCCAGCATTCCCGGATTGACGGCGTCGGAACCGTCGTAGCAATCACCAGGCCCAAAGGGGCAGATGGCCGGAAAGCCAATCACCGGGATGTGGATATTACACCAGCCATCGCCATCTTCGTCGCAGCTCTCGTCGATAATGCCGTCGCAGTCGTTGTCCACGTCGTCGCAAACTTCTGCGGCCCCGGGGGAGAGGTTCGGGTTGGAGTCGTCACAGTCGCCAAATTTGACTGACGTGCCGATGCTCAGGCCGTCGCAAAGACACTGTTTGGTTTCAAAAACACCAAAGCCGTCGTCGTCGTTGTCCAAGTAATAGGGGATGCATCCCATTGCACCATTTTCGTCGATCTGTAAATTGCAGTTGTTGTCAACTCCGTCGCACATTTCCGGCACGAGATGGTTGATGAGCGGATCCTTGGGGTCACAGTCAGTTGCATCGGGATCTGAATCGTTGTCATCGTCGGGGTCGCAGGCATCACCGCCCTGGTCGTCGTCGGAGTTGAGTTGAGACGGATTGAAGTCGTAGGGGCAGTTGTCCTGCCCATCTTTGAAGCCATCGCCATCGCTGTCAGCGAGGGGATCTGCGACCTCGGGAAGGACGTAGCCTTCGCCCTTGGGCGGGTCAAATGGCAGGTCTTCTTCCTTAGTATCTGTCTTAGGGGAGCCACTGGAATCGGTTAGGTCTTTTCCCAAATTGTCGAGATTCGTGCACTTGCCACCAACGCATACCAAGCCGCCTGAACAAGTACCACAACTGCCACCCTGACCGTTAGGTCCGCACTCCCGGTCGGCGCAAACTCCGCCAACTGGAAAGGCATCCGCAGAGCCACTGACTTTCACCGTGTCGCCACATGCGATAAGGAGAGCCGCAACGCACAACATAGCCAGCAGGTGGATGGGACGAAACATGACTACCCCCTCGATTCGCACCCGTGTTAAACCAGATAAGCCCAGCAGATGCAAGAGTTACGGGTTGCGGGCGTGTGGGGGTGCGTCGGTGCCGCCCTTGTCTTGCATTGCGAGTTGGTCCGCGGCACAATGCTCGCGAATCGTGGTGACCCTGTCGGGCGGGGCGAAGGAGGAGGGTGAGATGGCTCTTTCCAGGTTCTTCATGCTGGTTCTGATGACGCTGTTGGTGATGCCCAATCAGGTCGCCGCTGAGTGGACGCAGCAGCACGAGATCTTTGGCAACGGCAATTCACTGATTGCCGTTGGGGCGGGTACAGACAAGAACGCGGTAGCCTATGGCCAGGAGAGTACCAGCGGCAAAAGTCAACCGCTCCTCCTCGTGACCAAGGATGGCAAGACGTGGAACAAGGTTGCCGCCCCAAGCGAGTTCTTCTTGCTTGGCACGCTGGAGATGCTCGATGACCAATTCGTCTTTGGTGGCGGTCTTGGGATGTATAAGAGCCAGAGTGGCGGGCAGACCTTTGACGAGGTCAAACTCCCCGGTGGCGGTGGCCTCTTCGACATGATCGTTATCAATCGAATCCACGCTCTCGACCCGGTTCATGTCTGGGCGGTATCGGAGAAGAATCTCTACTGGACGCCCAATAGCTTGAACTGGGAAGTGACCGAGGCAACCATCGACGACGTAAATCTCACCGCGCTCTCCTTTGCTACGCCTCAAATCGGCTGGGTGGGCGGGGGCAAGATTGAAGAGATCACCGAGGAAGACTGGGACGGGAACGAAGTCGTTGTCGGCGAGGATATCAAGTCCAAGGGAATCGTTCTTCAGACCACTGATGGAGGAAAGAGCTTTGCCCCAAAGGTGATTGGTGCCAGCGAAGCGTTTCGCCATCTCACCTTCATCGACCAGAATGTCGGTTGGGCGGTGGCTAGTTCTAACGACAGTCCGTGGTATCTCAAGCGAACGGTGGATGGTGGCGAGAACTGGAAGGACGTACAACTGCCGGATTGCCCTGGTGGACTTGAGTGGATGTGGCTTTCGAAGATTGTCTTTCCCACTCCCCTCAAAGGTTGGGCTGCCGGGGCCTGCGGTGATCCTGAGTATGATATTGAAAACATGAGCAACAAGGCGGTCATAGTCCGTACCGAAAACGCCGGTAGCTCCTGGGAATTTGATCCGGAAGGCGAAGGACAGGGCGGCTATTACGACATCGATTTCGCGGGCGAGCACTGGGGCTTTGCGGTGGGCACCTTCGCCCATATCATGGCCTTCACCGATGGTACTCAATGGGTCCCCCCGGACGTGGAAGACGATATTGTCGAGGGTGACGAGGATATCATTGCCGAAGAGGACATCCTGACCTGGGGCAATGTCTTCGGGGTTTTTGGCGAGGAGATCCTTATTAGCGAGGAGAGCTATCCCTCCGGGTCCACGCCGTTGAACGTTGGTAAGGACGATCCGACTTGTACCACAGAGACCCGGGATACGGGCTGTAGGGCGGGGACCGGGAGTCCCGTCTCGGCAGCTATCCTACTGACGGCGCTTATGGCTCTGATGGGGTTGCGCAGACATCGCCGGTTCTTTATTTCAATGTTGCTGGGCCTCCTTCTTGTTGGCTGTGGCGGCACTGAAACCGTGGAAAACTGTAGCGGCCCGGACCTCTCGGGGAATCAGCCCGTGCCGGTTACGGATGCTTCGGATGATGCCTTCCTTATGGCCCCTTTCAAATGTGGCTTGTCCAGCTCCGGTTTGCCATTGGCCTTTGGTGGCAGTGAGGGGCGAGTGGCCGATGTCACAGACCGGATCGTCTACGTTCAGAAACATGCCGAAGGGGGGAGCGACCTGTTCCTCATGGATGGTGATGGCACGAACCCCGTGCCCCTGACTGAGTTCAATGACCCGGCTACTCATGTCTGGAATCCGTCATGGTCGCCGGGGCGTAACGCGGTGGCCTTTGTTTCGGACTTTCGGGCCTCCTTCAATGATAAGGGACGAAACGTCTTTGTCATCGCCTTGGACCGGTCGGTTTGTTATCAACTCACACCCGGTATTGAAGCGGCCCGGCTCGTGGAATCAGATGGTGCTACCGCCACCCTTACAAGTTCCTTTCGCTATGGGCAGGGAGCCATTGCCAGTCCCGTGGTCGATGCATCCGTCGCCTTTGCAGGAGCCGATTCGCTCACCACCACGGGGGCCGGTGGGGAGTTTTCAATTTCCGTCCCCCCAGGGAGCGGTCAGCTCATCTTGCGGGGCACGGTAAATGGCATGCAAGTGAAGGGCCTCGCCGACTATGAGGTGGAAGCGGGTGACACTGTAGAACTGGATCCGATAATTGGCTTCGTGGAGGCTGAGTATGCCATCGCCCGCTTGCGCTGGTCCAACTCAGGAGCGCTGCTCTTCGCGTTCGTCAGCGAGCAACTCGATTCCCTGGTTGCCATTGATACCACCTCGGGAGAGGCAGTTCCCTTCCTATCCAACGAGGAGGACCGGGTCGTTGTCTTCGCCCCATTCCCCGATGCAGCCATGGCAGTGGTGGCGTACAACTCCGATCCCGAGAAGTATTACGTGTTTGCCCTTTCAGACCCGCCTCAACAGGTCCATGAGTTAGACTTTCCGGGGCAGAGCGAGGAGTCTCAGGTCGTCGTCTCACCGATGCGCTTTCTGGCAACGGTTCAGGACGGCAAGTTGGTCCTGCTAGGTGCTGACGGTGCCGGCGAGTTGTCAACCGTGGATGTTACTCCCGACAACCTGAGCGGTCTCATTCCCGGTCAACTCGATTGGTCGCCAGATGGCTCCCGCATTATTGCTACGGTCGATGCTGGCGGCAAGACCAATTTGATGGTTATTGATGTCAACGCGCGCTCCGCCAAGGCCGTTACCACCGCCGGCAACGCGGCCATGCCGGCGTGGTTCGGCATGTAGTCCTTTGCCTCAAAGGTCCGTCGCGGTATTCTCCAATGGTCATGGAACTTCTCTCCAACAGATTTCTCTTCCTGCCAGCATTGCTTGTTCTGGCTTGTGGTGGTTCCTCAGTCCCCGACGAGGACCACGCCGGAGCGCACATCGATGTAGCAACTCCTGTCGATCAGTACTCTACGGCCGATGGAGTCGCCGACCTCGATGCGCGGGCCTCCGGTGAGGGGAGGGGCGATGCGAAGGGAGGGGAAGTCCTCCCTGACGGTGTCGACGGTGGCGCTCCCCTGCCTGCGGTCCTCAATCTGGCTACAGACGCCGATCGTAACGGAAAGGTCAGTTTCACCGATCCAGACGACGAGGAGTTGGAGGAGAGCTGGTCTCTGAAGAGCGGTGCGGTCTTCCTGTTGAACCTGGACGATGACGATGGCGATGGACTGGCCGACGCCCTTGATGATCATGTGAATGGCCCCGATGACATCCTCGATTTGACCCCCGTCTATCTGGCGCCGGCTCCATGGCTTCCGCTGGGTGCAACATTGGAATTGAGTGCCGAGAATGGGGAGTTGGGACGGCTCTTCCGGAATGTTGCGGGCGCATGGGAGGCTATGCCGCTGCCCGCCCTGCTGGCCGCCCAGGAGTTGCACGAGGACCCCATTGTGCTGGGTTTTGAGGGTCGTCACCCCAAGTTGCTTTTGAGTCCTGACGTTGCCCACCGAGAAGTGCGCCTGATCCTCACCGCGAAAGATGTCAGCGGTGTTCTCCTCGCCGAAGATTTCGCCGTTTTGCACCACGCTCCATTACTCCTCACCTCTACGCTGCTACCGGTCAAGGAGGTATGGGTCGAGGCTGATTCCGCGCCTGCGTCGGCTCTCGCCGGGCTCGGAGAACTCTTGTCATCTTCCGGGATTCCTCTGACAACCTTGGAGGTTGGCGAGGGCGATGCCGAGGCCCTCTCGGAGAGAATGGAAGTTGCCCTCGCGGTGCGGCCCGATGCCAAGGCACACTCGGTTGTCTACTATCCGTTGCTGGCCGCCCCCAGCGAGGAAACTCTTGCTTCGCTGAAGGAGTTGTTGGTCGGGCCAGGTATTGCGCCTCTCGCCGCCCCCGGCGGAGTTGGTGGAGGAATAGGGCTCCCCTTACTTGGTAATTTAGAATCCACTCCGGTCCTCCTCGCCGGAGAGATGTTCCAACCTTACGGTAAGCTCTACTACGGATGGGATTCGAAGTTGGAGCGGGGACCCCCGGTGCAGTTCTTGGAACTCTTGGCTCGTCAGGGGTTGCAGGGCGAACCGGTGGCCGTTGACACCGCGTTCCTTCACTCCGGGCATCTCTCCCAGGTGCTCTCCTGGGTTCCCTACAGCGGGGATCCGGGATGTTGTGGCAAGGGATTTCGCATGCTCTTCGCCGACCCCGGTCTAGCCTGGACATTGGTTGATGAGTGGGTGGCCAAAGGCCACGGTGAGTCGACCTTGGCCACTGCAGAAGGGGTCACCACCCTGGGAACTCTGGCTGCTGACATGGAATTACGAGCTTTCAACGAAGCGACGGAGAAGCAACTGGAGGCCCTCTACGAGGAGTTCCTCCCTGAATTCGGTCTCGTCGACGACGACGTCATTCGTGTTCCCCTATTCTTCTTCCCCCACCCACAATCGGGGCGTGCAGTTCCACTGCTGCCTGCCATCACCGATGCCTTCGTGGTGGGCAAGCACTACCTGGTCCCAGCCCCCGAAGGCGGGGGGGAAGGAAATGACCTCCTTGATGGCTGGCTCGAAGAGGCCCTGGCCCCGATTAACGCGGTGGTCACCTTTGTTCCGTTGCCATGCGAATTCTCGCCCCTTCGTGAAGTTGAGGAGCCCGGTTTTCTACGACACCTACTCGTGGGCCGGCGTAAGCCGGACAATGTAGAATGGTGGCTCTGGTTTATGTAATTACCTGGGAACATCTTTGATGCGTGGTTGTCTAGGGTGGTCACGTCCGTTCCAGCGGAGGGGCCAAAATGGACTCCAGAAAGAGTCTCGACAGGTGGTTGGCAGACGGAAAGAAGGCCTTTGGGGCCGGAGATCTGGCAATCGCGCGAGAGTGCTTCGATGAGGCCTACTGGGAAGCTGAAGGCCCGGCACCGGAAGTGGCATCGTGGCTCGGTAAACTGGAATTGCGTGACGGCAATCTTGAGGCTGCCGCATATTGGGTCTACGAGACTCTCGCTGCCTCACCGGACGATGCGCAAGCACTTGATGCATTCGCCCAGATAGCCGTGGACAGTCTCTCTGCTGCAGTTTCCATTGAGTGGGCGAAACGATTCGCCAGCGCTCGACCTGATCACCCCGCATGTAAGCGCCTCGTCAGTCAGATTAGAGAGCATCGCGGGTGGGTCCGCTCGCTTCTTTCACAGTCGAAGCGGCTCCGCCGGACCGGCCGCCATGAAGATGCAGAGAGTCTACTTGTCGCCGCGCTGGTGAAGTCTCCTGGCGAGATCAAGTTTCACAACGAGCGTGGGCAGATCGTCTTTGAACAAGGCAGGTATGGCGAGGCGCGCCGCTACTTCCTTGGCGGCCATAAGTTGGACCCCACCGACCCCTACGCAACCAATAATCTGGCTAAGACCTACGCTCGTGAGCATCGCTACAAGGCTGCCTATCGTTGGTATCGCAAGACCCTGGAATACCATCCTGACGATGCCTATGCGCTCACTGGGCTGGGCCAGATGGAGTTGAAGCGTCATCGCTTTGACCGAGCTCGTGTCTGGTTCGAGAGCGCGCTGGAGAGCAATCCCAAGGATGGTGTAGCAGCGCGTGGATTGGAGCGAACGCGAAAGGGGCAGGATGTCCTGTCGATTGTGCGTGAAGCCAAGGTCCTGCGACGTAAGAAGGAGTATTCCCGAGCTGAAAAGATCCTGCTCAGAGCCGCCGCGCAAATGGATAATCCGGTTCAAATCGTGGTTGAACTTGGACTCGTGGCGCATGGGACAGGTCGATTTGATGATGCGCGCAATCTCTTTATCCTCGCCTACCAGGAAGAACCTCACAATATCCTCGTGCTCAATATGCTTGGGGCCCTGGAAGTTGCAGAGCGCCACCCCTCTACGGAGCAATACGGGGCCGCGCGCAAGTGGTACCTTGAGGCGCTGCAGCGCGATCCCAAGGAGACTCGGACGCTGAACAACCTGGGCTGGGTTGCTCTGCGGCAAAGGCGATTTGATGAGGCCTTGAACTGTTTTGGCCAGGTGTTGCAGCAAGACCCGGCCAATCTCAAAGCGCAGCGTGGTCGAGGGGAAGTGGCCATGCGGCGAGGCGACTACGAGGAGGCGCAGCAGTGGTGGGACAAATCGTGGTGGCAAAACGAACACGATGACCCGGTACTACTTACCAGTATGGCCCGTTCGTCTATTGCCCAGGGGGATTTCGATACGGCCCGCTCGTTGCTGGAAACCGCGCAGGATAGAGCCCCCAAAGATGTTTACGTGCTCACCAGTCTGGCTTACCTCTCAATTGTGCAGGGCCGTCTGGATGAGGCTCAGCGCTGCCTTGATGCTGCCGTTTCCCTGGGTGAACCCGATTCTCGCGTCCTGAATCTGAAAGCCAAGTTGAGCCAGAAACGGGGCGATTTTGAAGAAGCCCGACGCTATTACGCAACCACTCTAGGCGATGACCCGGACAACACTTATGCTCTCTCTGGACTGGGATGGACCGCCTACGAAGCGGGCCACCTGGATGAAGCTCAACATTGGTTCGGCAAGGTCCTGGAGATTGCCCCGGAGAACCCTTACGCACTTACCGGGATGGGCGTCACTAAGACCCGACTTGGAGAGTTCCAGGAGGCTCAGGAGTGCTATTTGAATTCGCTCCAGAAGCACTTCCACCCGCCAGCCGTATGGCACTGGTTCAGACTCGCCACTCTCTCCGGTAATACTCAACAACTGGGGTGGTACCTGGAACGGGCGCAAGAGAAGGGCGATGCCCGGGAGTGGAACGCCACAGAGATTCTCACCTGGCAAGAGCGTGTTCAGCGCCTTATCGGCATTTTCCGGGAGGGCTCCGACCCTTGGCCCTACGTCAACGACCTGGCGACTCAGTTGCCGCGGTGCTATCACGCGTAGGCGTCTGGTGGCGGGGTGGCGGATGTTGATGTTCACCATCTAGCCAACGTTAAACCGGGCCCATCTTCCTGCGCACCACCCAAACGACCCCCGCCACAAACAATCCCACGAAGACCAATGCATGCAGCCAATAGGCGACGAGGGCCCCGGTGATGGTCCAGCGGGGGGGCAAGGTCCAGTACTCGTCGTAGCAGTAGTGGCCCGGCACCGGTCGACATGCTTCTGCGGGGAGGTGCGAGAGGTCGTGGGCAGCGACCTCCGGCTTTTCGTGGTCTTCCTCGCCAGCCGGTCCACCGCAGTTAGACCAGATTGAGGCGGGAAGGTTGCTGGCGAATGCGGTCATGAGCGCGTCCAAATCCGGGGGGGCAACCAGAGTTGTAGTGAAGAGCATCTGATAGGTTTCGGTGTGCTTCCCGGAGTACGGATAGGGGGTATTGGCGAAGAGCACGACCATTTCCACCGAGCTCTTTTGAACCATCATTGAGTCGATTTCGGCTTTGCCATCGGCCTCGACCGCGAACTGATCCATGAGCAGCCTGGCGGCCTCCGGTCCTAGACAAAGCTGTTGGCCCGTAGCGGGCATCGACAGGAGCAGAAATCCTGCAGCAGAAATAGCGGTCAACCACCGCATTGCTATGGACATCGGGCCCTCCTCAGCAAACGACCCAATTGGTCATCAGCTTCGGGCCAGGCCAGGATAGAGGGTCCTCCCTGCTCCACGTCCAGAGGCGGGCAGTCATCGGCGGCGCGCCATTCTACCGTTATTGTGGGGGTGGAATCTGTGGTGGCTGTGGCTTTCAGCAGTGCACCTCCGTCCTGCGCCAATTCAGCTTCCAGACCCTCCACCGCGACCACTCTGGCATCCCCCTCGGGGCAGCGGCAGTCGGCCAACGGAAGCACGTGCACCGGCTCCCCCATTGGCAGGAGAGGTACCTTCAATTGGAGGATGCGAGGTTCAGGTTCAAACCGGCCCTCGGCTGGCCGTACCCAGGGGGCGTAGGTCGAAGCATATCCACCAATCTCAACCGGTAGAAAAGGCACCGACTCCGGCGCCGATTCCGCGCCTAGCAAGCGTGCGTGCGCAGCGGACCAGCGAAGAATGCGCGGTACTGGGGCCGCGTAGAGGTCGCTGCCGTTGGCCCTTGAGTTGACGAACCACTCCCGGGGTAACTCTCTATCGGGTGTGTAATCTCCGTCAGGCGAAACACTTACTATGATGATATCGGTGCCCGCGGTGTGGTGCCCACTGCTACTATCCGAGTTCTCGACTGACTCCGGCAGATAGGGTCGCAGCGCATACATGAGGAGGGGCAGGTCGGGGCCCTGGACTTGTTCCAGTGCCGCGCCAAAATCGGCAACTCCCATGGAGAGGAGACGGTTGGCGACAACCTCGCCGTCAGCATAGCTCCAGGTCCGAGCCGGCGGTTGTCGACCACCCACTGTGACTCCCGGGAGAAGCAGAGTGATCACCAGAAGGGCGGGGGGCAGAGCCCAGGACCGTATTTGCCGGTGCAACTTCCCATTGGGTATCTTCGTTGCCAGCCATCTCTCGCACCACCCACCCAACAGAGCCGTTCCCAAGAGAAGACCGGGGAGTGGTGCCACCAGGTAGCGGTAGCCGTAGAAGCGACCGGTGGCGAGTAGCACGAGCAGAGCCAGGGCACCGGGAGTGAGGCCGGCGAGGATGAGGACTGATGTTGGCTCGTTGAGCCATCGTCCCAGGCGGCCGCGGCGGTGGCGTTGCAGCCACCAGAGCGCGGTCAGAAGAGCGACGAGAAGAAATCCTCCGACGATAATGCCCGTAGTGGGCAGGACCTGCTCCGCCGTTTCATTGAGAGAGTCGGACATGGCTCCTGTCTGGACCTCCCGGTAGAGGGCCACTAGACCATCCCGGAAGAAGGTATAGAACGTTGCTCCCCCTACTACCACCATCCCTAGCAGGACCCGCACGGGGTGTTTTGGCGGGCAGAGAACGACCACCCAGGGGAAGGCGATAATCATGAGTGAGGCTATGGGGTGAAGGGCAGTGGCGATGACGAAGAAGAATGCCGCAGCGAGCAAGGGTAACCAGTGCCGGGAGTATGCAGCGATGGCCATGGCCCCGAAGAAGGCGGTGCATGGAAGCAGTATGAAGCTGGGGTTCCAGAGCACCAGCCAGTACCCCACCTGGAGATGGAGCAAGGCCCCGATTAGCGCGGCAACAAACCCGGCAGTTCGGGAGGCGAACGCCTCGCCCAGGATAGCGATTGCCAGCAGTGCGGTAAGGAGCAGCGCCAGGGCTACGTTCCGCATTCCATCTACGCCGAGGCCGAGATGGTTTTGAGCAGCCAGGTGAAGGGGCCAGAGGGCGCTCTGGCGGATACCCGGGTAGGAGGTGTCAGCCCCGGCCATGGGGCAGATCTCATTGGTGGCACAATCCCGGGCCATGCAGAGGTCTCTGGTGGTATCACCGTGCGCCCCCGTTTCAGTGGTCAGACGGGGTAGCAGGAGCAGTGCGATGGTGATTCCAAGAAGCGCGTAGTGGAGCAGGGTCCTGGCCGCGGATTGCACCTTACCCTCCCCCCTCATCGGAGCCGTAAGTGTCTTGCCCCAACTGGCCCCCGGGCCAGAGCTTCTGATAGAGTAGGAGCCACTGATTGGCAGTGGTGGGGCCTACTGCCTGACGTTCCACTTCTACCAACGGGAAGCGCCGCAGGAAGGAGGCTGCACCATCGTGGTCATGATCTCGCAGATGCTCAATACCTTCGCCGGGCGGAAGCGCCTTAATGGCGGCTTCTGTTACCATTGGACGGACCAGCCCGAAGGAGATGTTGTCCACCACCAGGAGTCGTCCGCCCCAACGGAGGGCGGACAGGACCTTGACGTAGGCAGACCACAGGTCAGCCAGATGGTTGTGGCTGCGAAGGACCAGCACCCAGTCAAATTCCCCACGGCCAAAGCGGCCATCCTCCAGACCCTGTTCCCGAAGATCGATTAGCCCTGCTTTGGCAAGATCTCGAACATTCTTCCCCGGTGCCGGGTCGATGCCGACGTAGTCAATTTCGCCGCGCTCCAGTTTCTGGTTCAAAAGGTCGCCGTATTGGCTCTGGCCGCACCCTACGTCCAGAACCCGGCCTTGCAGTCCAGCCAGAATGCGGCGTACCTTCTTTTCAGCCGGTCCAAAGAAGTCCTGGTCAGAGACGGCAAAGTGCCCCGGTTTCGCCCGAATGGGAACGAGTTTGCGAAGCTGTCCCGGGAAGTCGTTGATCATCGGTTGGTCATCAAGCTGCAAATAGACTTGGCCCAACTCGTCTCGGATGTGCTGCAACCGGGAGGAAGAGTAGTCGGCGGTATCGGTGACGTAGGACTCCTCTCGTCCCTGCCAACCGGTCCAGATTGTTCTATCAGGACTGCCGGGAGCCGGGGCGGGAAAGTAGTTGTAGGAGTTGGCGACGCCACCATGGATGGGCTGCAGGAAGTCGTCGCCGAACAGCTCAAAGGTCCGTGACCAACTCCCCCGACAGGAATCCCCAATTAGACAACCGCGGCATTTCGCAGGCTTGTGCATGTTGGCGTAGTCAATGGGGAAGAAATGCTCTTCGTCGACTTCCCGCAGGGCACAAATGTCGTGGCTGAACATATCGTCCTGGAGATCACCGAAGCGACTGTCCAAACAGTGGGGCAGTCCGTCCACGCCAAAGCGGGAGAGGGGCACGCCCGCTGCCTCTGCGGCATCAAGGATGGCGGCCAGGGCATGTCTGGCCGCAGTGGGCGAAGGGACAACCTTGGGGTCGGTCAACGCGCTTCCCTTAGGTTCGACATATGTGTATTTGATATTGACGGAAGGGAGTGGCAGGAGAAGCCGAGAGATTTCGTGAAGATGATCCAGATTCTGCTGGACCATAACCGTGTTGACCGTCAACTCCAGTCCTTCAATGCCGGCCAGCAATCGGACGGCCTGCCAGGATTGGTCGAAGGAGCCCGGTGCCTTCGTGATGGCATCGTGAATGTGAGAAGGGCCATGCAAAGACATGTAGACGTAGCGTAGTCCGCGGCGGAGCAATCTCTTTAGAAGTGGACGATAGGAGAGCATCCGGCCGTTGGTGATGAGGCCGAATTCGAGGCCGTTTCGGAGACACTCTTCGGCCAATTGAGGAAGATCCTTGCGGATGGTCGGCTCGCCTCCAGATAGGAGAACCCCAGTGGCTCCCATGGCCTTGGCTTCGCCGATGCGAGCTATAACGTCGTCAGTTTGTAACTCCAATGTTGAAGGCTGATCTGAGGCGTGGCAGAAGAGGCAAGCGTTGTTACACGGGTATCCGCCCTTGATAATGAATCGGCGCTTGTTCGGGGCTGTCAGCGGTGAGGACATTGCATCCTCAAAACTCTAGACCGGGGCATTCACCCAGGCAGACGAAAACCCCTGGGCATGCATCCATGCCGTCGGGACACGCCTCCTCGGCGCAGTCCAAAAAGGCCAACAGGTCGTCGGCACCTTCTGGTGAGGAATCAGCGATACAGGTCATCATACAATCCATGGCCGGGTCTTCGTCGGGGTCGTCAGGTGGCGGCGGATTATCCTCGCATGAGGTGAAGCATCCCACGGTTTCACCACAACTCATCTCCCCTTGTCCCCCGACGCACTCAATTATCAGGGCGAGGCTCTCGTTCTCAGTTGCATTGGACATGTCGAGTAGGAGCTCCAGGGATTCCTCGCTGGCCTCTTCGACGCACTCAAAATAGCAGATTCCGTCGTCTGGACCACAGCCCTGAATACAGGTGAAGGTATCGAGGCAACCTGCTTCACCGCCGCCGCCGAGGCAGCTCAATACCTCAGTTATGCACTGAGACATGAGGCAATCGCCCTGCTCTTCAGGTGGAAGTTCCTCGCACATGAGGGCGACACAATCCGAGAGGTCCATGTAGGTCTGTAGTTCACTCTCGCTGGCTTTGCCAAAGCAGGTTTCCCAGCAGATGTCGCTGGTGAGACCGCAGCCTTTGCCGATACCGCACATAAAGATGTCGCCACAGGTAGGCCCAGGGGGAACGATGTCAACAGGTACAATCTCCGGTATGATGTCTTCCGTGACCAACTCCAGGGGGGCCGTATCCTTGGGGCCAACCACATCCATCGGCGCAATATGGTCTGGCTCGGCCAGATCGATTGCCGTTACATCGACCGGCACAACCAGGCCATCGGGAGTCACCTCGGTCGGAGTAATGTCGTTGCTCTCTACGACATCCGCTGGAGAGTTGCCGGAGTCAGAGGAGTCGACGCCGGCGAGGGTGCCGTCCTGTTCCAGCAGCGGCTCTCTTCCTGAGTTGCTGCAGGCAGTCAGTATCAGGGCGAGAAGCAAGGGACGAATAGCTTGTCGGGTCATGCAACCTCCGAAGCCCGGTTAGAGGGCGTAGACCTTCAGGTTATCGAAGTAGACTCGAGAGTCCCAGTCGTTGAACCCGAAGGCCCCGCCCAGAGCGGGCTGCTGGTCCTTGACGCGCAACACGAGGCTTTCGCCCAGGAACCACTTGACCTCGCCATTAAGACGGACGACTTTGAAATGGTAGGTCTGGTCCTCTTTGACTTTTCGAGTACTCTCAACTGCCAGACGTCCGTCGCCATGTTCATCGTGGCGTGCGATGGTATTGATGGAGTTCTTCCAGCCGCCAAAGATGATAATGTAACCGGCTGCGTGTTCCGGACGGTCGCCGCCAAATTCGAACTTCATATCGCCTTCAAATTGTGGTTTGTTGCCCTGCACTGAGGTGGCCTCGAATTCCATTCGGACATTTGGCGGCAGCGCCAGGTCTTTGAGCCAGACACCTTTGTTCTGGTTGGGGCGATCACCGGTGAAGAGGCGGCCATCTTCGATGCGCCAGTTCTTCGAGGTGACGTTCCACCTCTCCAGGCCATTAGCGAAATCTTCCTCAAAGATCAGCTTTCCTCCGGTGAGACCGGTATCGACCGGTATTGGCCTTTGTCGGGGCCTCTTTTCGCACGCGGTGGCGGCCAGCAGCAAGAAAGCGAGGGCCAGCACAGGAATTCGTAACATGGGGTGAGACCTCCTTTTGCGCGTTTACTCGCTGAACATGTCTTCGACTTCGTCGACGCCCGGGAGTTGCACCTGGGCCATGAGGGTGCGGGCCAGACCCAACTCGTCGGTGGTCTCCCGCAGCCGCACTGAACAGACCCTGGCCAGGCACCAGAGCATCTTCACCGAAAGGGCTGAGTACTCTCGTATGATCTCGTAGAAACGCTGACGGCTCATCACCAGGCAGAGGCTCGCCTCTTTGGCGGTCACAGTTGCCGATCGAGCGGAGCGGTCAATCAGGGAGAGCTCCCCGAAATGGTCCCCCTCTTTGAGGGTTGCGATGGTTACATCCCGCTTGCTCACCACCACCTCGCCCTTTAGCAAAACAAAGAGGGCGTCGCCCTCGGCACCTTCCTTGAAAACTATTTCGCTGGCTTCGAAACTGCGTTCTTCGATGAGGCTGATGACTCGCAGAAGTTCATCGAAGCTGAGGAACTTGAACAGTGGGACTGCCTTGAGTGTGTTGATCTTTCGTTGTGTCAGTTCGGCACTATGCGGTTTGGTCTCCAGAACATCGAGGAGAATTGCCGTGATGTTGTCCTTGCCACCCCGAGAGTTGGCGTGCCGGACGAGATTGTCCGCAGCTTCACCGGAGGGGATATCCTGAAGGAGTCGAATGAAGTCTTCTTCAGAGGCGGTGCCGTGCATTCCGTCTGTGGTCAGCAGGAACCGGTCACCCGGAATGGGGGAGACTTCCAGAGTATCGACCTGCACCGATTCGTAGATACCCACGGCCCGGGTGATTGCGTTGCGGTACTTCGCCTTGACTTCGGTTTTGGACGCTATCTTGCCGAGCTTCTTGAGCTCTTCCACGAGGCTATGGTCCCTGGTGAGCTGGTGAAACTGTCCCTCTCGCAGCAGATAGAGGCGGCTGTCACCGACGTGGGCTACGAAGATTTGCTCTCCTGCCACGAGCATGACTACTGCTGTGGTCCCCATTCCAGTCAATTCACGCTCATCTCGGGCGCGCACGAAAATAGCTGAGCACGCGTTTTGAACTGCTGATTCCAACATGTCGGAGACGCTCTCCTTGGTGGCATCAGCGTGTCCCGAAGCGAACTGCTTCACTACCTCGTAGTTGTCTCCGACGTGGCGATGTATCTCGTCACAAGCCATGCGAGAGGCAATTTCGCCGCCTGCAGAGCCGCCCATGCCGTCCGCTACTACGTAGAGTCCGAGGTCTTCATCAACCAGATAGCAGTCCTCGTTGAATTGGCGCGCGAGGCCCACATCGGTGCGAGCATCAAAAGTTGCTTTCACAAAGGCGCTCCCTGTCTTAAAAAGTGAAGTCTGCTTGCACGTAGAGCCACTGCGCAGCGTCGCCGCGGGGGTATCGGTAGAGTCCACCGTCGCTGCTGTCTTCGAGGATGATCGGGGCGTTTTCGTCGAGGTCCGAGAAGGCAGCACCTGGTGCGAAAACGCTGTAACCGGCGGCCAGCGCAAGCTGGTCAGTGAATACGTAGCGGGCAAAGAGATCGAACTCGATTCCGAGCGTCGTATCAACGGCCTCAAGATAAGAGGCTGCCGGTTCGCCGCCCCACGGAAATGCTGCTGTACCCTCGTAGAGGTGGAGCGAGTGGAGTTCGGCCGTGACATCTAGACCCTTGACCGGAGTAACCTGAATACGACCGCCAATATCCCAGGCGTTCGTCTGGCGCCAGATGTCCATCCGACCGAAGAGGCTGTGGCTGGAGGGGAAGAGTGGTACCCAGGAGACTGCTTGATCGTTGGAAGGATCGGCCGGACTCGTATTGCCATCCCCCGAAGCCAATTCATAGAAAAGGGAGATCGTGGGAGACATCTGCACGGGAAGGACATAACCAGCGTCGGCGTGGAAGAAGACTGCGTATAGACTGTTATCTGTGGTTGCATTGTCAGTTGGTGCCTGTTCAGTGACTGTGCCAAACTGGAGCGCCCCTTCCAAATCGAAGAAGAGCGCCGGATGGAGGGGGAGCTTGCCTGCCACTCGTGCACCGAGCGTGCCGACGTTGCGCTTCGCACTATCCCGGTCGTCGCCCATGTAGAGCAGGTAGGCATCAATGTCCATTCCCTCAACGTAGGGCACGTTGACGTAGGCTCCACCGAAGAGCACATCGTTGCCGCCCAGGCTATTGCGTTCATCAACCCAGGAGAAGAGCAGGTCAGCTTTCACGTAGTTCTCGTATTTGACCGTGACATCCAGTCCGTCAAAGGACCGTCCCGCCTGATCCCAGTCGTTGTTGCCAACCATTCGTCCGGCGCCGAAATCCCAAATCTGGCGACCAGCGCGGACTGCAACCTGGTCATCTGCCAGGCGGACATCGAGGTAAGCCTCATGGACGCGCATTGCGCTGTCCCGATTGGCGTCTTGGGGAAGGGCTATGGGGGCGCCGGTTGCGTCCGTAGTCGGGCCTAAGTCATCCCGCTGCAGAAAGAGGGTTGAGGAACCCCATTGGCGTGCATCCTGGAGGCTGACCCGGGCGTTGAACCAATCGGCCGGGGCAATATCCAGGTTGATGCGGGCACGGTGGCTGGCGAGGAGGTTCTCGTCGGCGTCCAGGTCGTAGTTGAAGTACTTGTGAGAGTTGCGGAACTCAGGCCGGATTCGAAGCTGACCAGAGAAGTCCACTCGCTTCCGGGCAAGCTCTTCCTGGATCGTTACTACCTTCTTCTCTTCCGCAGCTACCTTCTGTCCCAGCGTATCGATGGCAGTCGTATTTTTGGTGACGATGGAGCTCAGGCCATTGACTCGACCTTCCAGTTTCCCGACCTGTACCTTCAGCTTGTCGAGTTCCACCGTCTTCTTCTTCAGGTTGTTGAGCCCGGTGGACTGCTCCTGGATATACTCTTGCAACACCTCCAAGTCGGTGGCGAGGTTGCCGACGCGGGTGTCGAGCGCATCCAGGCGACGACGTTGAGCGTTGGCGTCCACAGAGAAACTGAGGCAGCAGATCAAGGCAACGATACTCCACGCAATGGTTCGCATTAAGAACCTCCCAGCACACAGCGACTCATATTAAGACAGCTTAACGAAAACTACCATAACAGAGGGTTAAGTCAAGGTAACGGAGAAGTGACTTTTGGTGGGCTCAGGGTAAGGCTCGCGGATGACGAGGGGGGGGCTCGAAACGGGTCTGCTACTTATTGGCAATAAGGGTATCTACCACCGACGGATCGGCCAGCGTGGAGACGTCGCCAAGCTGGTCCACTTCGTCAGCGGCAATCTTGCGCAGGATGCGTCGCATGATCTTGCCGGAGCGAGTCTTCGGCAGTCCCGGTGCCCAGTGGATAACATCGGGGGAAGCGATTGGGCCAATTTCCGTTCGGACGTGTTTGACCAGTTCCTGCTTCAACTCGTCCGTGTACTCAAAGCCAGCCATCAAAGTTACGTAGGCGTAAATGCCCTGGCCCTTGATCGGGTGGGGGAAGCCCACCACTGCGGCCTCGGCACAAGCCGGGTGCGATACCAATGCGCTTTCAACTTCGGCAGTACCCATGCGGTGACCGGAGACATTGATGACATCGTCAACGCGGCCGGTAATCCAGTAGTAACCATCTTCGTCGCGGCGGCAGCCGTCACCGGCAAAGTAATAACCCTTGTACATTTCGAAGTAGGTCGCTTCAAAGCGGCTGTGGTCGCCATAGATGGTGCGCATCTGGCCAGGCCAGGGCTGGCTGATAGTGAGGATACCCGAGACGCCGTTACCCTCCAGCTCTTTACCGTTTTCGTCCACGACTACTGGCTTCACGCCGAAGAAGGGGAGAGTCGCCGAACCAGGCTTCGTTCCCCATGCACCGGGAAGCGGCGTAATCATGATGCCGCCGGTTTCTGTCTGCCACCAGGTGTCAACGATAGGGCAATTGCCGTTACCTACAACTTCGTTGTACCACTTCCATGCTTCGGGGTTGATGGGCTCGCCCACGGTCCCCAGGACCTTGAGGCTGGAAGTGTCATACTTCTCTACGAAAGAATTGCCCTTGGCCATAACTGCGCGAATGGCAGTGGGGGCAGTGTAGAACTGGTTCACCTTGTGGCGCTCTACTACGTCCCAGAAGCGGCCGGCATCGGGGTAGGTTGGCACGCCTTCGAACATCATCGTGATAGCGCCGTTTTGCAGCGGTCCGTAGACGATGTAGGAGTGGCCGGTTACCCAGCCGATGTCAGCGGTGCACCAGTAGACGTCCCCTTCCTGGTAGTCGAAGATGTATTTGTGGGTCATGGCGGTGTAGACCATGTAGCCGCCCACGGAGTGCTGCACGCCCTTGGGCTTGCCGGTGGAGCCGGAGGTGTAAAGGATGAAGAGCGGATCTTCCGAATCCATGGCTTCCGGTTCGCAGTAATCTTCTACATTGTCCATCTCTTCGTGCCACCAGAGGTCCCGTCCTTCCTGCATGGGAACTTCGATGCCAGTGCGCTTGACCACGATGATCTTCTCGATGATTGGGGCCTTGGCCGCAGCTTTGTCAGCATTGGTCTTCATGGGCACGTTGTTCTTCGTGCCGCGCAGCCCGGTATCCTGGGTGACCACAACTTTGCAATCGGAGTCATTGCAACGGTCGGCCAGAGCATCTGGGGAGAAGGCACCAAAAACGATGGAGTGGACAGCACCGATGCGGGCGCAAGCGAGCATCGCGAATGCCAACTCAGGAACCATCTGCATGTAGAGGCTGACGCGGTCACCCTTCTTCACGCCATTGGCCTTGAGCACGTTGGCGAACTTGTTCACGTGGCCGTGAACTTCTTTGTAGGTGTAGCTGCGCACGTCACCGGGGTCGTTTCCTTCCCAGAGGATGGCGGTCTGGTCGCCCCGGGTTTCCAGGTGGCGGTCCAGGCAGTTCACCGTGATGTTGGTCTTGGCGCCCAGGAACCACTTGATGCTGACGGGACCCTTGCGCATGTCGTAGTTGTATTCCCAGACTTTGTCCCACTTCTTGAACCAGACAAAATCCTCTGCTACTTCGCCCCAAAACCCTTCCGGATCTTCAATGGAACGCTTGTACATCTCCTGATACTGTTCGAAGTCCTTGATGTGCGCGTTTGCCGAGAAATCCGTTGGCGGGTAGAAGATTCCGTTTTTCTCTGTGATGTTGCCCATTGAGTCCCTCCTAGGTCCTACACAAGTTCAAAACAGCGACCCCGCTATTCCCCAAGTTGGAAGCCCCTGGGGCCACTTGACGGCTCGGAGATATCACGCTCGCTCGATCCCTGTCAAGGTCATTTTGAGCCTTGTGTCAGGCGGATGTCTTGCATTTAAGGACAAATAAATTATTAGCCGTTTATTGGGGGCATCGACGGAGCTCAAAGCGACAGTTAATAGGCGCTTTCCCAGCCTCGCGATTTCTGGCAGAATGGGTAGGTTGAGCAAGTGAAGGAGATGTGCATGCCCGCAGAAACCGTATCAATGAACAGATCCAGCCTCCCTTTCATGCCCAAGGCGGAGTTGCACCGCCACCTCGCCGGGTCCATTTCGCCAGCTACGCTGCTCGAAGCCAATCGACGCTTTGGCGTACCTCTGCCTGCCATGACCGTGGAGAAGCTGGCAGAGTTGGCCGTCCTGAGTGAACCTATGGATTCGCTTCAGGATGTTTTGAATCGATTCGAATTCTTTGCCGACGTCTGTGTCTCCGCCGAAGTTATAGAGTTCCTGGCGGCCAGAGCGGTTGCAGATGCCGCCAGAGAGGTAGTCCGCTACCTGGAGTTGCGCTTCTCACCTGGCTTCATGTCTTATCGGCATGGCCTTGAGATCGAAGCGGTGACGGAGGCGGTTATCGCCGGCTCCCAGGCTGCGGCGAAAGAGCGGGGCATGGTAGTACCTCTGATCGCCATTGCTTCCCGCGAGATGGGCCCTGAGGTCTGCCTGAACACTTTCAAAACGGCCGCAAAGTACCGTCCCCACGTTGTTGGAGTAGACCTGGCTGGGGACGAGGACAATCACCCTCCGGAACCCTTCGCCACCGCCTTTGATTTTGCTCGTGACAACGGACTGGGGATCACCGTCCACGCCGGGGAGCAGAGCGGAGGGGAAAATGTGCGAACCGCGGTTGAACTTCTCCACGCCGATCGTATCGGCCATGGCATCAGAATCGTCGACCACCCCGAAATCATCGAGCTGCTTGCTACTCGCAACATACCGCTCGAGATCTCCATCACCAGCAATTATATAGTCGGTGCGGTACCCTCCCTCGAAGCGCACCCAGTCTGTCAGCTCCACAAGTCAGGTGTGCCCATTACCATCAGTTCTGATGATCCGGCCCTCTTCGGTATCGACCTCACCGGGGAACTCGAAATCTACGCTCGCATCTGCAACGCCGGACCCGGCGACATCATCCAACGCCAACTCGATGCCCTCGACCACGGCTTCGCCCCCGCCAGCGACCGCGCCGTCGTAAGAGGAATGATCCATGAGTGGTGGAACCGGGTGTAGCCATCATCAAGCAATGTGACGACTTGAGTGCTACCTTCACACGAGCAGATACACTGGTGCGAGTCATTGAGGAGGAGGTTTGGGTGGCAGTCAGGTCCTGATGGGAGTCACTACGGGTTGCGGCATCGAAACCGAATTCTCCTTTGGTTTACCGCCCCAAAGACAACTAGTCCCGTCGAGCCACGTTGCTGGAAGGTCCTGCGATGAGCGCTTCGGCTGGGATTCCGAGTTGTTTGTGGACAGCGACGAATCGTGCTGAGGCTGAGATTGCGCTTGAGGCCAAGGACCTCAGAGACTCTGACATGCGGTCACCAACGCTCCCGCAGTCATGCTGTGCGAGGGCGCATGAGCCTGGGTGGTGCCCGCTGACTGACCGGGCAACGCCAGCGCCTGACATGCGGTCACCAATGCTCCCGCAGTCATGCTGTGCGAGGGCGCATGAGCCTGGGTGGTGCGATGAGCCCATCCCGACCGAGTCACAGTATCTCCCTCATGGTTCAGAAATGCCGGGTCGTTGCCGCGTACTGCATCGGCTCGGGTGGTGCATATGTGCTGACTCGGCACCGCCGACCAGCAAACAGCGCGGCCTAAACGCTCCCGCAGTCATGCTGTGGGAGGGCGCATGAGACTGGGTGGTGCGATGAGCCCATCCCGACCGAGTCACAGTATCTCCCTCATGGTTC
>CAZFVN010000007.1:0-64042 GCA_964522395.1 uncultured Myxococcales bacterium | reverse complement strand
GAACCCACATAACCGGCGGTAATAGAACTACAAGTTGGATGCGGATCCAGTGGGCCCCGGGGGACCGAGGCCCATGCGGGCCGATGGGGGGACGAACCGCCTAAGCCGAACAAACACCACGTCAAACGCCGTCTCCCGTATATTAATGTTAACGGGATAACCGAAATGTGGTATCTGCTTCAGTGCAGTTTGCACGGGAGGAGTTGTGCTCGACCAGCCAACATCGGAAGAGAGCTTCGTCATCAAGGACAACGAGGATACGGCCAGGTTCGGGCGAGCGCTAGGAGTCTCGCTGGCCCCAGGTGACGTAGTCGGACTATGCGGGGAACTCGGTGCCGGAAAGACCACCCTGACCAGGGCCATCGCCCGTGGTGCCGGAGTCCCGAAACCCGTACCGGTAAACAGTCCAACCTTCACAATCCTGAATCTCTACGATGCCACCGAGATCCGCATCTGCCATCTCGACCTCTATCGCCTTGCCGATGCGCAAGAACTCGAAGGGATCGGGCTGCAAGACCTGCTGGATGAGCGCACTGCGCTGGTCGTTGAGTGGTTTGAACTCTTCCCTGAGGCCTTCGATGCAGACCATCTGCGCATCAACATCGAGCGCACTGGAATCGATGGCCGGCGCTTTCACCTTATCGCATCCGGAGAAGCGAGTCGCGAGCTGCTGCGAGAAGTCACGAAAGCTGCAAAGTCAGACGTCTAGCCGCCTCAGACCAGGCGAACCGCAACGCAGAGTCAGCCGGTTCTTCGCAAGTAATGGCAATGCGATAGATACCAAGGTCAGCCAGAACTTCCAGAGTAGATTCCACCCGGGCCTCGCTACCCGCCGGGACGAATAGACGCACGGCAATATGGAGTCGCCGCTCTTTCAGGAGGTTGGTGAAGCCCTGGAGAACCTGGCCCTCCGCTGCCTCATCCTGGACGTGGGCGGAGAGAATGCCCAGGGGAGCTGGGAGATGTAACTCGACGAAGGTCGCCCCTCGATCCGCCACCTTCCGTCCCCACTGCTCATATGAAAAGAGACGACCGTTGGTGACAAATCCAACGCCGCGGCCGGCGCTTGAAAGATGTTTGATGAACTGTAGGAAGTTGGGGTGGATGGCAGGCTCTCCCCCTGTGAGCAAGACCTCGGGACCGTCCGCCCTGGCGACCATCTCTCCCAGCTCTCGGGCCACTTTGGCCGGCGACGGTTCCTCCCCGGCCACAGTGCAGCCGCACCAGCGGCAGTTGTTGTTGCAGCGTGACGTTATCTGGAAGTTCACCCTTTGCTGGCGGCGCCGGGCGAGGTCTCGCCCCGTCACACCCAGCTCCGTGAGCAGATCAGGAGGGGCCTCTCTGGGCGCATATACTCCGCCCTCTTGGAGCAGGTCGAGAGGGAAGGGACGAAACTCACCTTCGCCACGAATCCCGAGGTAGCGGAAGTTGACTCCGGGGCAGAGCCCGCTGATGGGACAGGCGTGACAGGCGTTGACGCGGTAGTACTGAGAAAGATCGGGGTCAGGGGCCGAGTTCTCAATGCGCAAAGTCTGCTTCGCGTAGCGAACGCCTCGCAGCTTCTCGCGAGTAGCCCGCAGGAAAAGCGCGTAAGGCCCCAGAATGCAACTGGGCACAGAGTCTACGGTAAAGGAAATGCCCGCCTCATGAACAACGTCCAGGGCCTCCCGGAGATAGGGCTGGACCTCCCGGTAGGCAGGGAGCAGAGAATGGTCGTGGGCCGGATAGCCGATGGGGTCGAGGAAGTTCACAAAAAACTCGTCCACGAAGGGATAGTCCTGGACGACGGTGCGAGCGAAGTCGGGCAACTCCTTGTAGTTGCGCTCGAAGAGTACGAAATTGATGGAAAGTCTGGGCCCCCCCTTGCCCTGGAGAGACCCGAGCAACTCAAGAGCGCGGCGCTGTTTGGCCGCCGTATTCTTGCCCCGGGAGATTTCCGCGGAGCGTTCCGGGTCAAATGAGTGGATAGAGACTTCGAGGGAGGTAAGGCCGGCATCCATGAGCGCAGTCAGGCGTTCCTCGGTAAGCAGGGTGCCGTTGGTCGTGAGTCCCACTCGCAAGCCATTTTCGCGGGAGAACCGTACGAGGTCGGCCAGATACTTCTGAACCAGAGGCTCCCCACCGATGAAGGTTATGGAGTCGGCTCCTTCACTGACGATTTGCGTGACCCGCTCCTTGGCTTCCTCGAAGGTCAGATGGTAGCCGGAGTCCTTCACGTCTCCGTCACAGCAGAATAGACAATTCTGATTGCACTTGACGGTGAGGTTCAACAACCCGCATATGTTTCCAGCATCGGCCATAGGCCTCCCCTATTCGGCACTGCCAGTGTAGTGTAGCTGATGTGGGAGCGGGTGTCATGTGCCTACCCAGGCTCCAAACGTTCCACCTCGTCGAAAAGCTCGAAGTCCTGGTCCACGGAGACAATCTGCTGGATACCCGCGGCAACCATGGAGGCCAGATGGAGCAGGTCTCGGGTTCCCTTGTCGGGGTATTTCTCAGCAAGCTTGCAGAGCAGTTCGACGGTTTTGCGTTCGACGGGCAGCGGCTCAGGAATCAAGGCGAGCACACGCCGGCAAAGCATGATTCCGTCTAAGCGCTGGCTGCGGCGAGAGAACAGATGGAGCAGTTCCTGGATCACTTCGACACTGGTAACGGCGGACAAGGATCCGTTGGCAACTTCGCGCAGTACCTGCAGGCAGGGAGCCTTATGCGGGTGCTCTCTTCCGGCAGCATAGACGAAGATGTTGGTATCAAGGAAGACGGTCATCGGCCATCTCCTCAAGTTCCTGCTTCATCGTGGCCCAATCGTCTACGGGGAGGTCCATGGCTGCGATTTCGTCCACGACCGCGTGCACATGATCCCCACATACGAGATATTTCTCTGCTGCGGACCGGCGGAGCAGCTCAGCGACGGAAACCCGCTTGCGCCGGGCCACCCGGGCTAGTTCTTCAAAATCCTCCGGCTCCATTAGCACCTGTACTCGCTTGGTCAGTCCCATAGGTAACCTCCGAAGTCATTATGTGCATGTTCATGTGCATGTGTCAAGTCGTGGGAGGTGCGCCCCTAAAACCGCAGCGTCAATTCGCCCTTGACGCCGTCGAAGGGCGGGAAGGTGCGGCACATGCCTCCAGCGCATTTGAGGCCGCCGCGGGAGGAGCCGACGAAGACCTTGGCATAGGACCCGGACATGAAGCGGTAGATCACCTCGGCCGAGTGGAAATTGCCGCGGGTAGCAGGGTTCGGGCCAGGCTGGTCCGATTGTTCGAAGGTGTAGCTGAGGCCCAGCCAGGGGGCGAAGGAGTAAGTCGAGACCAATTGCATGATAGTATACTCGACCATGAAATCAGGCTGGTCGTAGGATTCTCGTCTTGCCGAGATTTCAAAGGAGTGGGGCCCGTAAATTGGCAGATGGACATCTCCTTCGATGTGCCACATGTTCTCTTTTGTGAAATGGAAGTCTTCCTTGCGATAGCCTCCCGACACGTTTGCAGATATGGAAAGGTCATCGAGGCGTTGCTCCCAGCCTCCCATGACATGCTGCACCTTATACTCACTAGTGAGTTTGGGACCACCGTCACTGTCGGTGAAATGTGAGTAGCTCGCCCAGGCGATGCCGCCATGGGTCGGTGGAACTTCAAGATCGAGGCGGGTTCGTCCGCCAACAACATCCCAGGGACGGTCGTTGCGGAAGAGAAGATTCTCGTCCTCCAGCGGGGGCAAGACGCCGTAGTAAACAAAATCGACCTGCTCGGAGGGGCCCTCGACTTTGGTCCCCATGAAGTTGACGGAACTGGCTCCTTCGTCGATGCGGCTCTCGTACCATTTCATTTCCGCAAGTACATTGACAAGACCCCAGTTGAAGGTGGCATTGGCGTAGACCGCCTCACCGACCAGAGCATCCTGGGGGTCGTCAGGGTCTTCATTAACCCAGGTTTGCAGAATCGCTTCATATTCAAGGACGAAGGTACCGTGGCCAAAGATATCATTGATGGTCAGATTGGGACCAACGGTAAGCAGCAATTGCCGTCGCACGACATCGTCATTCTCAAATTCCTCCGCGGAAACGAAGCCGGGGAGATCGATATCCCCGATTTCCCTGCGGTCGAGAAGGAAACCGGCGTGGCCCGAGGCTCTCAACCAATAAACCGGATTGACGCGCACCTCTGCACCGCCCACGAAATCATTGGGATCTGGTAGGAACTGCTCGATCTTGTCGCCAACGTTGACGATATTGGCGAGTCCACCGAGGGCGGTAGCCCCGAACATGCGTCCATTGTAGTAGGCCTTGAGGCCTCGCAAAGAGGTGTCGGTGGATAGTTCGTCCACCTTCTTAACGCAAAGGGCCATTCCTTTTCCCAGGCAACCGTAGACATCCCCTGCTTCGATCCCATAGGCCCCTTTTCGGAACCTGACATAGAGCTTCTCGAGCCTTGCATCCATGTTCGCGGATGAAGCATCAAGCCCGCTTAGAAACTGCTTGTCAAAGTCATCTCCCGTGACCCCAGTGTCAGGACCCGAAAAACCGGCGGTGTCAAGGCGCAAGCCAGCCTGCCAGGACCGCGCCCGGGCCGTCAGATTGAGGCGGTTCTTGATATCCAGGTAGTTGTAGGTCTCATCACCAATCTGGACCCGATAGTTCTTGTGCCAGTCGGCATAGAAAGACTCGGTCAGCCCGAAATCGACGTCACCGGCGGTGAAGAGTTGGGCGGTTGCCGGGGTAGGTCCGAGGGTAAGTGCAAGGCAAGCTGCTGCAAGTAGAAACAGTCTCATTGTGCAACCAGATCCTGGATGAGCTTCTCCAGGGCGGGCTGGTCACCCACGGTGAAGCCATCCTTCTGTTTCACGATGTTCCCCTTGCGGTCCATAACAATGAGAAATGGTAGGACACTCTTGGAATTCAGAAGCTGAGTAGCTTCACTCTGGCGGTCGATGGTGACCTGAAAGGTGTAATTGTTCTTCTGAATGAAGGGCCGGACCGATGCCTCTGTGTCTGGAGTATCGAGGCTGATTGCCAGTACCTCGAATCCGTCCGCACCGTATTTCTCAACCATCTTCTGGAGGAAGGGCATTTCCGATTTACAAGGCTTGCAGAAAGTGGCCCAGAAGCTGATGGCCAGAGTCTTCTTACCCACCAATTGCCCAAAGTCGATGGGCCGTCCCTTGAGATCGTAAAGCACCAGCGATTCCAGACCGGTCTTGCTCTCCTCGGCTGCGGCCACCTCAGCGGCAGGAGCCTCTACCGGCGCTACGGCTGCCTCGGGCGTAGTCGCTGCCGCGAGAGAAGTGGATGCCACCGGAGCGGCCGAACAGGCGGCGAGCAGAACGTAGGTACCGATAAATGCGGCTGCT
This sequence comes from uncultured Myxococcales bacterium, assembly GCA_964522395.1. Lineage (GTDB taxonomy): Bacteria > Myxococcota_A > UBA9042 > CAIXZC01 > CAIXZC01 > CALGBT01. The sequence goes on along the minus strand of CAZFVN010000007.1, from coordinate 58,692 downwards.
TTCTTGAACATTGTACTACCTCAGGTTGATGGCGCCGGGGCAGGCACACGCATGTTGGGTCGTTTCGACCAATCAGGTCTTACAGTTTAGTTCCCCTTCAATGTTGCTACAACGGCGTTGGCAAAAGCCCCGGCAGCGTCAGGGCCATTGGCGGTTACCAGGTTCTCATCCACGACCACCGATTCATCCCGGAAGAGGGCACCTTCGGCGGCTAGCATTTCAGGGGAGAATCTACCGCCGGTCCATGCGGTCGCCTTGCGGCCTTTGAGAACACCGGCATAGCCGAGGGTGAACGGTGCAAGGCAGATGGCCCCCACGACCTTTTCGGCAGCCATGGCCTTTTGCACAAAATCGTGGGCCTTCTTATCCTTGTGGTAGAAGGTGGCACCAGGGCCCCCGATAAGCACCACTGCAACGTAATCCTCGACGTTCTCCAAAATATCTTCGAGTTGCTTGTCCACTGCGGTTTCGCCCCCCAGCGCTCCGGTCGCCTGACCGCCGAAGAAGGAGATCACCTGGACATCAAAGCCTGCCTCGACGAAGGTGGTGCGAGCGGTTTCCAGTTCCTTATCCTGGTAGCCTTCTGAAGCGATGAGCAGGGCGATAGTACCGCTTTCCACTGACTTCTTTTCGGGTTGAGCCGGCTTCGGGTCAGGCGCCTGGGCACTCTTCTTTCCGGTTACCTTGTCTTTCACCTTGTTGGCAATCTTCTCCACCTCCTGGCAACCGAAAGAGATGGGCAACAGAACACAAACGACGATAGTCAGGGCGAGTCTACAACGCATAGAACCTCCGGGCTACTCCCAAAATCCTAGGTTTTGGTGGACGCAGTGTCAATGAGATTGTCCTTGACACAAAGTGGCACCATTGCTGTACTGTGCCGCACTGCTAGGAGGAATGAAAGTGGCGAACGAAACCCCGAAGAATCCGCTCAAAGAGATCGTCCAGCCTTTTGTGGACCTGGTTCACGCCCCCCGTGCCCTGTGGGGCATCAACGTGGCCTATTTGCTGGAAGGAATGGTCTACTTCGGAATGCTGGGCTATCTGGCGATCCACTTCTCCGAGTATGTCTTCACAGGCGTCGACCACGCCGACGAATGGTCTCACACCATGGTGATGGTGCTCACCGCGGGTATTACGATCTCCATGTTCTTCCTCGGTTTTGTGGGTGACAAATGGGGAGTGAGGAGAGCTCTACTGATTGCTTTTGTCTTCATGCTCATTGGCCGGGTGATAATGTCGGCGGCCCCCACGGTACTAGGACTTGAGCCCGCAGGACTATGGTCGCCGCTTCATCTGGTAACAATGGGAGGAATCGTACTCATTGTCATCGGCTATGGAATGTACCAACCTGCGGCCTACGCCGCAGTTCGTCAGTTCACAACTCCCAAGACCGCGGCCATGGGATTCGCCATGCTCTACGCGCTAATGAACCTGGGCGGTTGGCTACCTTCCTTCGCTTTCCTCGTGCGGGATGACGATTACCTGGGCCTGGGAATACCGGGCACTTTCTGGGTCTACACGGCTTTCACCGTCGTGGCGCTGCTGGCCACTGTCTTCATTTTGACCCGGAAGACCGTTATCGAGGCCACCAAGGCTGCTAAGCTTGAGCGGGAAAGGAGTGAAGCCGAAGCAATTGCTGCCGAACCGGAGAACAGGTCGGAGATTGCACCAGTGGTAGAGGAGGAGCTCCCCTCAAGCGTGCCGTGGCACATGTGGCTACTACTAGCTGCCATTGTCGCAGCCATTTTGTGGCGGGTCCCCGCACCTGCTGCCTACTATGCGGCCGCAGCCGTCGGACTCCTACCCGTATATATCCTGCTACTCCCCGCGACACGACGGGAGAAGGTCGTACAGTGGATCGCGCTCCATCCCCTCTCCAACGTCAAGTTTGCCTTCTTCATCTTTGCCCTGATTCCGGTCCAGACGCTCTTCACTTACAACTGGCTGGTGCTGCCGCAGTATATATCCCGAGCCTTTGATGGCTGGATCGGTGAGTACTTCGAGATTGCGGCCAACGCCAACCCGATTCTCATCTTCATTCTAGTGCCAATCATTACTGCTGTGACCATGCGGGCGAAGGTCTACAACATGATGATCTGGGGTACCTTGATCATGGCCGCCCCGGCCTTCCTGCTGGTGGCCGGACCGCAACCGTGGGCACTCTTCACCTACATCCTGGTGATGACCATTGGTGAGGCCATGTGGCAACCCCGCTTCCTCCAGTATGCCGCAGAAATCGCGCCGGAAGGCCGCACCGGAACCTATATGGGCGTGGCACAGTTCCCGTGGTTCCTGACCAAGCTTCTCGTTCCGCTGCTCTACTCGGGCTGGATGATGGATCGATACTGCCCCGCGGAGGGCCCCAAGGACACTCAGACCATGTGGTTCATATTCGCCTGCATCGCCTTGATGTCCACAGTCATGTTGATTGCGGCTAAGGGCTGGTTGGGGAAGGATTTTAAGACAAAGGCGTAGCCCGGAAGATCATTGACTTCTGATCTGTTAAAGACAGAATGTAGTCGATTCTGTGGAGGATAAAATGTTGAAACGGCTGGTTATCTCTCTTGTTGCTCTCGTGGTATTGGCTCCGGCACTGGCGCGGGCAGAAGTCTACTTCGCGTTTTCTGCCGAGCAGATGGAATATCAAGGGCAGCAGCGGATCTTCTTCGTGCCCTTCTCATTCACCGGCCCAACTCATCGGCAGATGGAGCGCAAAGTTGGTGTTCTATTCGAGAAACTCCACGGATCTCGTCAAGCGATTTACGGAAGCACGCATCTGGTGGTCCGAGAGAATGATGGCAAGTTCACCGCTACTCTTCACGTCGATGCTGAGCAAGAACGATTCCGCGATGTTATCATCGGCGAAATCTACCTCACACTGACGACCATCGGGATCGCCGACGTGAAGTTGAACGACGGCAAGCAGATCACCGATACTCAGATGAAGTATCCCTACTTCGTGCCGACGGTGCCGCTCTGGGAGGCGCTCCCTCCAGCTAACTTCCCCCACGCCATAGTCCGCCTGGGGCCCAACGAATACACAGAATCAAGGGACTTCGACGAGAAGATGGCCCGAAAAGACCCAGTGCTCTTCCAGAAGATCGCCAATCTTTTGAAATCACCCGAGGCCTACGTCCGGATGACAGTCCTCAAGGCCTTCCCTCACCTGAAGTTCGCTAACGAAAACGAATTGCTCATTCCGCTCCTTCAAGACGTGGATCTTGCCATCGTTTACAAGGTCATCGACCTCCTCACCAAGAAGACGGACCCCCTGGTCCTCAATGCCCTGGCCATGACCGCGGATTCCACAAAGGACCCTGAGACGCAATTGCGGGCAGCACGCATTCTAGTGGGTAACAACAAGGTGAATTACAAGATCTACATCCTCTTTGAAGAGTTGAAGAGCAAGGACCCGGCGGTGGTGGTCCAGACGGTGCAGAAACTGGCGGCATCAGGTGACAAGCGGGTGCTACCGGCCATCGTTCGACAGTTGTCCCATGCCAACGAAAACGTGCGCAAGGCAGCCTTCGCCGGCCTCAAGCAACTGCGCGACCTTGAGACCTTCAAAGGGCTACTCTCCAACGCCGCTATTCTGGAACAGTACCGTCGAGATGGGGCCGTTGAGTTGATGCTCCAGGAAGATGCCGCATTTGCCGCACAGGGCATTACCTACCTCGTGGAGAAACACAAGGGTGACCCCGCGGTGCAGGCCATCTCCACGATTGAGATGCGGGGCTACAAAGATATGGCCGAGCTGTTGGTCAAAGCCCTGGCCCACGTCGACGATAAGGTCTCTCTGGCCGCGGTAGTCGCCATCGGCAAGTTGGAACTGATGGACCAACTGCCTGCACTATCCAAAGCCTCGCTCAGCCCGGTCCTCAAGAGCGCCGCCCGTACCACCATCTCGGGTCTCCTGGGCAAGCTCTCCAACTTCCAGCTCATGAAGCGGGCCAAGTCCGAAGACATCGTCATTCGCGAACTTGCAGTCCTCGCCCTGGTGGCTGAAGCCAAGGTTCTTGCTGCCGAAAAGAAAGACATTGAACCGATTCTCGAACTCCTTGGCGATTCCATGAAAGACAAGGCCGAGGTCATTAAGCGAGCGGCGGTGCAGGCCATCTACGAGATTGGTGGCATTCGCAACTGGCGACGACTGCTCCGCATGAAGAAGGATCCTTCTTCCGACGTCCGAATGTTGGTGGGGAAGGCGGCCCTCTCGCTTGCCAATGAGGATGGTGACACGGTGACCCTCGAGTTGCTCGGGGACGAGGACGATGCGGTCCGAATTGCGGCCATCAAGGCCATTCGCGTACGTAAGTTGAAGTCGGCCCGGGGCAAGTTGAAGTTTATGGTTGAGTCTCGCAACGCCGATCAGAAGGCGGAAGCGCTGCGCACCATCGTCGCCCTGAACGAGACTGGCGATGAGCACAAGGAGTTCTACGAGATTTACAAGAAGCTCATCTTCGAACAAAACGCGGACATACAGCTCGCAGCGGTGGATGGCCTCCAGCACATTATCGACCCCATGGTTGTTCCGTTGCTGCAGTCGGGCATCCTGATTATGCACGATGACCATCGAATCCGAGCAGCTACGATTATCGCGTTGGGTCGCTCGAAGGACCACAACGTAGTTGAGCATATTGCCCGCGGCTTCGCTGACGGTAGCCGAGAGGTCCAGACAGCGGCCATTGAGGGTCTCCGTTTGATGGGCCACAAGAAGGGCCTCACCCCTCTCCGGGAATTCCAGAAGCAGTCAGATGATGAAGACCTGATCAATCTCGCGGGCGATGCCATCGACGAGATTGAAGCGGCACCAAAGGGACTGCTGGACTAGATGCGGAAGATCTGGGTGGTACGCAATGCGCCAGGGTCGCGGCGCAACGTCGCCGCACCCTGGCAGAATTAAAAACCATCAACCGAAAAATGCATGAAGTCCTTGGTGCGGCCTGGGATTTCGCCGCCCCATTTCCAACCAACCAAGGTGGTGAAGAGTTCATAGGCCTTGGAGCTTGGGGTGATGGTAGTCCTGCGGTTCTTCTTCGGGTTCCACTCGCCTCCAATGCCCTTCTTGCAGCGCTCAATGTCCTTAGCGACGGTGGGCACCTTCCCCTTCAAATCACAGCGACGATAGAGCCCATTGGTGCGGGCGTTGATATCGACGGCGGTGCCGAAGCTGTGGTTGGAGAATTGGGTGCGCAAGCCGTCCACGATGCGTCCACGTGTCTGGCCACAGCGATACCCGACCAATTCCTGAATCCGGAAGGTCTTGTCAGCCTGCAGCGCAGTCAGGGCCTCCAGCACTTGGGGGGCGTAGTACTTGCAAACTTTGATGACCGGGAGTCCTTCAACTGCCACCTCAACCTGGTCCTCTTCGCAGACCGTGCAGCCGGACTTCTCAAAATCGGGTCCCTTCTCTTCCGCCACCAGGTCCGAGTACTGCTTCTTAACCGTCTTGCGGTTCACTGATTTTCGTTGGGTGGTGCTCCACTGGTAGGTCTTGTAGGTACAGGTCTCTGGCTGCTGCCGCTTGGCCGGCGTTTCGGCCGTCAGGTTTGCTACGAGCATGGCGGCTACTAGCAGAGACATCATGTGGGCTCCTACTTCTTGCGCTTCACGGTGGTAGGGTCCTTGTCCACATAAGTCAGTGGAATGTCCCCCTTGCCCTTGAGCTTGGTCCGGGGGACGATTTGCCGATAGGAGGTAACCCAATCGTGCTTGAGCCATTCCTGGAAGTTGAAAGCCTTCTGAATATTGTAGCGGTAGTCGCCATTGGTCCATTTGGCGGCCACAGTACGGAGGAAGAGCGATTTATCATCGAAGTACTGCCCGATGATGTTGATGCGATACTCGGTGTTGTACTTCCAGTAGCCTTCGGCGTTGGAAACGTAGAGGACCCGCAGCGGCACAGCCAGCGCCCGAGCGGAGGCGGCCAATCCAAGAAGCCCCTTCTTCCCCAGCAAGTCGCCAACCATGGGTCGTACGCGACCGGCGAGGATGAGATTGCGCACAAAGGCGTATTCTTCAGGGTCAGATAGGTAGCTCGTTACGTCTTCCTTGGCCAGTTTTCGAATCACCCGGCTCAGTCGCCGGTCGATAGTGGAGCGGTTATGTTTAAACACCGTCACCACGATCTTCATGTTGGGATGGTCTGCCAATTTCTCCTTGAGCAAGGCGATACTGGACTTACGGTTGTCCTTGGTCCAGAACGCGAGGAACTGCTCGATGGTCTCGGCCTCTCGGAAGAAGACGCCATATGCGTGGTGAATGTAGACCACCCAGGGGTCATAGTCGAAGAGCCACGCCAGATGTGGACGTTGCCAACCGAGGAAGAGATAGGCCTGGTCGGTGCCCACCCCGGCATATCCACCCCCCAATCCTCTGATCTTGTCTGCGAACTTGTGGAGGTACCATTCGTCGCAGGTAACGTAATGGCGTCCTTCCAGGCGTTTCTCGGTGGCCAGCAAGGTGGCTCCTGGCGGGTCCTCTTCGCTGGAGAGGAAGGTGTTCTTCTGCCAGTCAAGCAGCGGCTCATGGCTATTCATGATGGCGGCAGTTTGGGCCATCACAACGGAGGAGAAGAGTGCAGCGACAAGGGCCGCGACAGCGGCAGAAGATCGGGTACCAAGGCTCATCCAGAATCCTCACTCAGCAGCGCGTCAAAAAGGTCGGCCCACAGGATAATACAGGGTGAAGACAAAGGCAAACCAGGGGACAGCGAGGAGGACGCAGGGTCGAGATTGGGAGATAAGCGGATTGACCTACTTGGGGATCTTCCACTCCTCGTGAAGGACCTTTTCGTCGGTATTGTAGACTCGTAGACGGAGGCCCTCTGGATGCACATCAATCAACAGGAAGTGGTGGAACGCACCGGTATTCAGGAGTAGATGCTTCTCCTCCGGGATCTCCTGCATGTTGGGTTCGTGGAAAGATGCGCCGCCGCCACCGAGGGTCAGAAAGTGGGTGCCGTCAGCAAGAAAGTGCTCATAGGAATGGGAGTGCCCCGAGAAGACGGCGTGGACGCCAAACTCCTTCATGACCTCCCGCAATCCGATGGCCGTAGAGTATACCTTGTGCCGACCAAAGGAATAGAGCGGGGTATGGATGGCCACGAATTTGAAGCGGTCTTTGGGCACGGCTGCAAGGTCCTTGCGCAACCACTTCTTCCCGCGTGCCGAGAGCGACCGGCCCCAGTAGGCATCGAGGATCACAACGTGGATCGGTCCATAGTCAAATGAATAATGGCCGGTGCCGGTGCGGCCTGGCAGGCCGAAATAACGTTCCATCATGGAGGCCCCGAAGTCCTCGTCCTGGTAACCCTCGTGGTTGCCAGCGGCCAATGCAAAAGCGGCCTCAGCGAGCAACGGACGGGCCACTGCGAAGAAATCCTGCCATTGGTCCACCTGGCGAGCGAAGCTGACAATGTCCCCGGTATTAATAACCAGGTCAGGCTGGTGCGGGAGTATTTCCTCTACCACCTTGGCATGCCGCGTGGGATGAGAGCGGGTGTCTCCGAGTACCACTACGGAAATACCTGCAGCGCAATGCTTACCGGGCAGTGGTGGGGTGCGAAAGGCGTGGCTGATGTCAGTCTCGAAGGGCGCCAACCGGTAGCGATATCTGGTGCAGGGTTTGAGCTGAGAAAGAGAGACACGGTAGACCCTTCCGGTGAGGTCCTTTGTCTGCTCGTCGGCGGGCATGAGCTGGCCGGCATGGCGCACCTCCAGATCATCTGGGAGCAAGAGAACAATGGACGAATCCTTAGGGCCCTGCACCTCCCATTGCACTACTATTCCGGTGGGTTCCGGGCCAAGCAAGTATGGCCCGGCGAGCAACGTCCCCGCAGGTGGTGGAGGCGGAACAATCTCATCGTCCGCGCAAGAGATCGACGGTTTCGCCAGCAGAATCAGCACCAACCATACCAATTGACTGTATCGCATTGTGGCCAACTTCCTCCTGGTCATTCCGTCCTCACCAACCCAGAATAAAACATAGCACTGCCGATGGCTTATTCAATGGAGACCGGGGCCCCCTCGACGGTCAAGAGCCGTGCCTTGGTGACGAGGCCATCAGCCCCCGAAAAGCCAGTGAGTTGGCCCTTCGCCCCCACTACTCGATGGCAGGGAATGAGCAACGGGATGGGATTCGCCGCCATAGCTGAGGCGACACCTCGGGCGGCAGTTGGCCTCCCCACACGCGCCGCCAAACCACCGTATGAGATGGTCTCTCCGGCCGGCACCTGACGCAAAGCCGCGTATACCAGCCGCGCAAAGTCGCTGCGCCCGCTCAGCTCAAGATCAACATCCTGAAAGCTCTGACTATCCCCCTGCATGTGCTGCTTCACGCGTACCACCAGTGGTTGTAGCCAGGCAGGCACTCCGCCAGAGTTCGTGGGGCCATCTTTGTCGTCAGACGAATGGAGCTTCAACCGGGTGACTCTGCGGTTGGCAAACTCGATGGTAACGGGACAGACGTGTGTAGCAAACGTAATGGCGGGCACGGACCCTCCTACTTCACTTCCCTCATCCAGCGGGGACAGAATGGACATCTTACCTTCTTGCCACCATGGGCACGCTTCTTCTCAATCTTGACGCCACAGTTAGTGCACTCGAGATAGGTCTTTGGGCGGCTATGGCGTGGTCGGTCCTGTTGCTTTCGGGTACTGCCCCAGGTTTCGGGAGGGGACCCGAATTTGAAGAAGGGGTCATCTTCGGAGAGTCCTCCCCACTGCCTTTGAGTGCTCCCTCTCGTTGTGCCCCCCCCTCCTTTGCGTTTCGCCGGGATGGGGACATCTCGATTGCCATCGGCATCCTCTTCGATATCGTCTTCATCTTCTACCGGCAGCGCCTCGTTGCCGGGGTCGACGGCTGGTGCTACGGGCTTATTCGACGCTTCGGTGGCTTTCACTTCCTCGACTTCCACCTCTTCTTCTGACTGCAGAAGATCATTCTTCAGTCGAGTCGCTTCCTCATCCCCCAGGGCCGAAGCGTGGGACTTCACCTCGATGCCGAGTCTTTCACATGCGTCCAGCAGTTCCCGGCTCTTCATGGAGAGCTGTTTCGCCAATTCATGTACTCTCATGTTGTTCCTCTTTCGCCTCTCGAATAGGGGAGAAGGTACCCGCCCCGAGTGGTCTTATTATATACGCGCCGAACCGGAAATATGCAAGACCAGGGATGGCCCGAGCCTACCATCCGTGGGCTCCGTAGCAGAGCAGCTCTACCGGATAGTAGACATCCATCAGGGTGAGGCCTTGCGCCGGCGCGGTCATGCTCGCCTCGGTGCGGTCTCTACTCTCCAGTATTCGCGGAATATCATTGGGGGCCAGTCGTCTGCGGCCGACGTCCACCAGCGTACCGACCATAACCCTCACCATGTTTCGCAAGAAAGCGTTGCCAGTGACATCTATTTGAATGGTTCTACCTCGCCTCTCTACATGGATCGCCTGAATGAGGCGCCGGGTCGTAGGTGAATCGCAATGGATAGAGCGGAAGGCATCGAAATCATGCTCGCCAACCAGGTGGCGCGCTGCTTCCACCATCAGGGCGTGGTTCAATCGTGATCGTGGGCGCCAGGAAAAGCGCTCCATGAAGGGGTCGGGGTTGAAAGATCCATCCACGCAATAGCGGTAGGTCTTGCCGAGGGCGAATCTACGAGAGTCAAAGTAGGGTGACACAGGCCGAAAATCGACGATAGCCATATCCCCCGGAAGGAGTGCATTGAGCCCTCGCTGAAGAGAACCGGCTGCGATGGTGCTGCCGGTCTTCACAACTACGGGGTGACGGGCAGCATGAACTCCCGAATCGGTGCGAGAGGAGGTGGCCAGACGAAAGTCGTCTCCCAGCATCGCGGAAAGTGCTCGCTTCAACTCCCCCTGGACAGTTCGTGTACCGGGGGCCTGGATCTGCCAGCCGTGAAAGTCCGTACCATCGTACCGAACCCACAGGAGCAGCGGTCTCACAGTTCGAAAGCCAGGCCGAAGACGACGCCGCTATGGGAGAGGTCAAAGCTGTCCGATGCGCCGAAGTCGTTGACCCAATACCCCACATATTCGGCAAAAAGATAGCTGTTATTGACGCCCATTTCATTGTCGAAGATCTTGGCGGTGTGCGGCTCGAAGAAGTCGAGGAGGATGTGGAGGCCGACGGCCCAATGGAGGCCAAACGTTCCACCGTTGCCAGGCAGAGTTCCACCGTTGCCGGTGCTATATTCGGTGATTTCGTCAACGCCGTCCCGAATCCACCAGACGGTGTAGTCCAAGCCAAGCTTGCCGGTGAGGACGAAGGGAATATTGTAGCGATCGGCCAGAACATCGAAGCGGTAGACCGCGCCGAAGACCAACGGCACCAAGGAGAGGGTTGTTTCATCCGAAGTCTCAGCACCTTCCGGCGCAACGCCCTTGCCGCTGACAAATCCCCAGGCCGCTGACCCGAAGAGTCCGAGTGACCCGAAGCCATGCCACAGTTGAGCATCATACTCAGCTCCAAAGAGCCACGCAGATTCGTCGCCGAAGATATCCTCATAGGGCGAAACATCGCCGGAGAATTCGCTATCGATGGCCGGCTGATAGGTGCCGAAGCGAAGCTCCATGGCCGAAGTCTGAGCCGATTCATCAGCACTCGCCGTCAGGGGCAGCGCCAGGAGAGAGAGGGTCATTGTGAGGAGCAAGAATCGTCTCATGATTTCCCTCCCCGGACCTGAAGTCGTCGACGCCAAAGCAACATGGCCCCGGTCATTAGGAGCAAGAGAATCCCGATCCGGGTAGCGGGTAACGCTTCGACGGTCAACCAGGCCACGGCAACCGCGGGCAGAAGGACTACTCGTGCAGCCAGACGTAAACCTCTACTCTCTCTGATGAAGTTAGCGCCAAGAGGACCATTGATGTAATACCAGTCGACCATCGCCCGGCCCCATGCCGACGGGAGCAAGACGCGGTCTCTAAATGCCCGGAGCACGATCACCGTCGGCTCCATGGAAGTGCCGTAGGCGGCGGTGGCAACAAAACAGTAGCCCCCTTCCTCGCCGCCACCGGCCCCTTTGTAGTATTCCCAGAAATCGTCCACCGCAACCGGCATTTCCTCAACTACGGTGGAGAGTTCACTTTCGTTGTCTGCTTCGTCAACTGCCGTGACTGCGACGAAGTAGGAGGTTGCATTGTCCAGGTCATCGATCTGGTATGATTTGGCAGTCAAACCGCTCTTGGTCAGGGCCTTATCCTTATTGCTTTCGTCATAGATGCTGGCGGCCCAGTGGACTCGATACTCCACTTCCTCGTTGTTGGAGTCATCATCCCAACTTACTTTCAGGTTGCCTTCCCCCGGCTCTACCACAATATTCTGCGGGGGAATCGGTGCCTCATAGTCATATCGTATTTCGAGTCTGGAGACTTCGTTGATGAGCGTAAACCCGTCGTCTACGCTGGCATAGAAGTAGATGGATGAGACTCCTTCGCTCCCGTCGACACATTCATCGCCCAGAATATCGGCGAGGGGAACGGTGACCTCGAGATTAGTATATGAGCCATCGAAATCTCTGCGGGAGGCTACCGTGGAGCAGGAGTCGGAGTCCTCGGAATCAAGCATGCCATCGCCCGATTCGGAACAGGCGGTTCCCACCTTTACCGCGTATTCGCCGGACGGATATGAGGAGGAATCTACTGAGAACCGCACAAGAATCTTGGGCGATGCGGCAATCTCTCCTCCCGACTTCACTTCGCACTGGGTCGTTACAGAGTTGCAGACGAGGCCGTCACCCTGCGTTGTGCAATCTCCGTCATCCACACAACCGACACAGGCGGTCGAGACGGCATCAGCAAGGCACACCGGCACGGTTGAAGTACAGTTTGCGTCAATGGTACAGGGAACACACTTGAACTCGGCCCCCCAAAGGACGCAATAGCCGGTGGCGCAGTCCGCATCTGCAGTGCATTCTCCCTGCGTCGCGGGAACGTCGCATGAGTGACTGGAGAGGTCACAGTTGGGCCCGTTGGCCGATTCGATGCAATCGAAGTCAGTGAGGCATTGGCCGCAGCGAAAACCATCAAGTTCATCGAGGAAACAGGTTTCGGGGCAAGGGTCGCAACCAGTACCTCCGGCCTCGACCACGCAGCCGGAGCCGGCCTCGTTGAACTGACACCACTCGCCTTCCTGGCAATCTTCATTGAGCTGACATTCGAGACAGACATAAGCTCCGTCCCACAACGCGCAAATTCCGATGGAGCAATCTGCGTCCACCGCGCACTCGCCTGACACCGGCTCCAAAGCACACATTCGAGTGGCAAGGTCGCAAAACACTTTGCCATCATCGGCCATTGCACAATCGCTATCCCTGGCGCACTCGACACAAGCAGTGATGCCTCCGAGGCTGGAGCAGGCATTGGCTCCATCGGTGGCCTTGCAGTCGAGATCGCTGCTGCAGGCAACTTCGGGGCCCTCGGTTGCAACGTACCCCTCCAGATAGAATAGGCAATCGGTATAGGAGACGACGTAGTCCTCGGTGAGCCGCTCCTTGAGTTGCCCCTCCAGGTCACCGACGCCTTCGACCTTGTTGACGGTGAAACCCTGAACTTCCGTCGCTTGCGCGGGAAGTACCAGGAGCAACAGGGCCGCGGCCGCGAGTATCTGCTTAAACATAGTCATCTTACATATCCTCCAAAAACAACCAGTCCGTTTCTACCATGCAACGTCCGTACCAGCAAGGAAATGGCCCGTCACCTTCCGGCTCACCGCACGTCACAAGCGGCGTGGCACAAGGAGTTGCGTCATCTGTCATGGGCAACCCGCGGGGCAGAGACCCTATTCCCGTCGGGAGCAGGAGCAACCCGATTTTGACTTTTTGTCAAAACGGTGGTGTGGAACGCGGCCGAGACGCCAGATTGGCACGCAGACTCAGGCCAGTAGAGTTTCGGCGATTTGGATTGTGTTCAGGGCCGCGCCCTTGAGCACGTTATCGGCCACGATCCAGAGATGAAAACTGTTGGGGGCTGACAGATCCCGCCGGATCCGCCCCACAAAGACATCATCCAGGTCGACAGTCATGGTCGGCACGGGATAGAGATTATCGGCGGGCACGTCGACAACTTTGACGCCGGGGAATGCTGAAAGCGCCTCGCGCAACTGCTCGGGTGAGGCTTCGTTCTCAGTTTCCACCATGACGGACTCACCGTGGCAGGCGAATGTTGGAATACGTACGGCAGTGCAAGATACTCCAAGTTCCGGCAGGCCGAGGATCTTGCGAGTCTCATGGGTTGCTTTGAGTTCTTCTTCGCTGTATCCCTCAAGGCCCAGAGGGCCGATTTGCGGAATTGCGTTGAAGGCAATCTGGTAGGGGAAAACCTTCGGCTCATGCTCCTCCTGATTGAAGAGGGCGACGGTCTGCGCTGAAAGCTCGTCTATGCCCTCCTGACCCGCCCCACTCACAGATTGGTAGGTCGAAACGACAACCCGGCGCAGGCCGAAACTGTCATGAATAGGCTTGAGTGCCATGACCAGTTGGATCGTGGAGCAATTGGGGTTAGCGATGTAACCGTTGTGGCTCCTTAGTGCTACCGGGTTCACCTCTGGTACAACGAGGGGCACCTCATCATTCATACGAAACGCGGAGGAGTTGTCCACCACTACAATGTCCGTTCCTTCGATCCAGTCCCGCACCATGTAACTGACCTTGCGGCCCGCGGAACAGAGCGCCAGATCGGTCTTCTCCCGAAAGGCTTCGGGGGTCAACTCCAAGACCTCCAACTCATCGTCCAGATAAGGCACGGTGGTTCCGGCAGAGCGACTGGAGGCAAAGAGAGTCAGCTCGGAGAGGGGGAACTTGCGAACCTGAAGCAGCTCCACCAGGGAGCGGCCAACCAGACCGGTGGCACCAACTATAGAGACTCTAGGGGACTTCTTCATGAACACCTCCATGCGGCCCACGCCTTATCGCGCACGAGGCCGGTGGTGTCAATCCTCCGCCGCGCAGGTCCTGCGGGCTATAAGCAAAATGCGCACGACCTTCGTCACCGTAAGACCCCAGTCCGAGCCCCGAGGTTGACCGAAGAGAGCCTCTTTCAAGCACCGCATCAGCTCATTCAGGACAGATCGCCCCATGGTAGCGTAGCCCCCAGTAAGGCAGGAGCCAAAACGCCGGGCTCATACGGTTGTTGCCGCTGCTGCCGCCGATCATGCCGTAGGGGTTGTGGTCCCAACGCAAGATGGGCAACTCGTCATAGGGTAGCGCGGTCTTGAACTGGGGGTCGTCGTGACGGTCGTTGACGTCGTGTTCGGCATCGAGTCGGTGGCTGTTGTCGACCAGCCACATGCGCAGGTCATCAGGGTACTCAACGAGGCTTTGGACACCTTCTGTCAGGCCCTCACTCTCGGAGAGACTAGCGGCCATGGAGAGGGCTTTGAGGGGGTTGCGCTCGCCCTTTTCGTACTGCCACGCTGCCAGCATGGAGTCGAGCCATTGTTGGCGACGGTCGGGGTCGGGGTCGTAGCGCAGCAGGGTCAGAAAAGCGAGGTCGGCAAGTTCGTGGTCGCAGTAGTTCGTTGTGCCCCGCCCGGTCCAGGTAGCTACATTTTCAGTGAACATAGCAGATTCGCCGACTCGGGCTGGCCCGGCCAGATACTCGAAGGACTCCAGGAAGCGCAGCTCGCCGGTGACGTGCCACGCGGCAGCCATGAAACTGAGGATTTCTACGGAATCAAGGAAGGCGCCGCCACCCCAGGAGTCGATGCAGTCGACCAACTCCTGACCGGCCTCCACGCAAGCCGGAAGCCCGTCAAGGGCCATAGTCAGGCGCTCTGGAGTCCAGTTGCCGTGCTCAGTCTGCAGCCCATCGAGGTCGAGGAGCAGGTAGCCATTGTCCAGCAGGTAGTCCGCAGCAACCATAACATGTTCGGCAATCTCGGCCCGCTCGGCATCATCTTTGGCGCAGAGGTCGTAGTAGATTGGCAACCCGTAGAAATGACCGGTCAATTCGTCCGAGGAGGTATCATCTTTCCAGTAGTAGTCATGCCCGTCACTCCAGTGGACCAGGTGCCAGTTGTCCTCGGTGACTTTGCTGGCAAAGCAGGCCTCTTCGTCGTCACGGACAACGGAACGGGAGATGAATCCCCGGTTCATGCCAGCCTCTTCGAAAGTGACCGCAGGAATATCAATGAGCATCATCATGTTTTCCACGCAGCGGCGGGCGGCTTCGTAGTAGCGCTCTTCTCCGGTGACCGCGTAGGCATAACACATGGCCCCGATTCCCTCTTCGGTCCATTGGCCATCGTTGTCGTCGTCCCAGAGGAACTCAGTGTCGTCTTCCCAGGGATCATCGAACTGGGCACCGGCGGTCAAAAAACCATCGAGGCGAAAGAACCAGTCCTCCATCTTGGTCAGGAGTAAATTGGCCTTGTCCCGGAGGTATATTTCTTCATTCCAAAGACGGGCCAGTCCTGCATTGGTTGCCACCCAGAGGGCACCATCGGATTCCCAGGAGAGGCCACGCACCTCTTCCCCTGGGAGCCACCGTTTGGAGTGGAAGTAGTCGGTTGCGCCGGTTTCGAGGTGGAGGATAGTCACGCCGATTTCGTGCCCAATGGCCAGTTTCGTGCCGTCGGGGGAGGGGGCGAGAGCGGTGAAGTGATCGTATGGCAGGCCGCTCAGGCCAGAGAGCCACTCCTGCTTGAGCCCATCGGCGGAGAACTCAGCCACCCGGATGCCCCCGGCAGCAAAAGGAATTATACCTCCGGCCATGATTTGCAGGTCGCCGCAGGACTGAGGACCACACACCGGAACCCACTCCCCACCATCGGGGTCTCCCTCCAAACGGTGCACACCGCCTGGACTTACGATCCAGGGATTCTCATTCACGCATGCGGTGTCGGCAACACCCTCGACCAACGGTTTCTCGATCTCATCGATCAGCCTAAGAGTGGTTCCGTAGAGCACATAGAAATAGTCACCGCAGTCGAGGGGCATAATGGTGATCACACTTTCGCCGCCACATTCCGCAGCGGTGGCAGCCGTGGGCTGCAATTCCTCGTCCAGCAAGATGACTGCGCCGCCACAATCGTCCAGGAGACAGCCCACAGCAATGCCCAATTCCACGGCCACCAATGAACGAACCGCGCATCCCGGGGCGGGCAGGGCCACCGGCTCAAAGAACACGGCCCCAGCCTCTTGCACATAGAGCCCGCTATCGGCACCGGCGAAGACCCGGTCTCCATAGGCCAACACGGCGTGAACATCCAGGTCGGTCAGCACTTCTGAGACCCGGACCTGCTCGGACCTATGCACCAGGTAGGGGCCGTCGGGCAGGCAGTTTGGATGATTGAGTTCTTCGGTAACGTGGTTGGGGTCGGGGGAGGTTGGGAGGTCGGAAGTTACTTCATCAGTCCCCGCTACGTCAGATGTCTTGTCTACATCGGCCACGACCTCCTCCGCCACCACGTCGGTCACGACATCAGAATCAACGTCCTGACTCTCGCTCGTCGTACCACAGGCCGCCACCATCGCCACTACCCACCAAAACCGCCGCATCATGTTCTCCTCACTAGGACCGAAATCGTTACTCACACGGGCAGAAGCGGACATCGTCAACTCGCTGGACCCAGGCACAGGACCAGCCACCCCAGTTGTTGGAGCGGTAGACACACTTGGAGTTGCCGCTGGGGAGGCCCTGGGCATTGGTGGCCGAGAGGCGGGGGCCATCACCGTCGCCGTCGCAGCCGAGGCCCTGGAAGAACTGCATGCAGACATTGTCGCCGCAGCTTTCCTGATAGTTCACCGCGACGAGATTGGCACAGGTCAGCCCGGCCCCTTCGCAGACCCCCAGACAGCTCTTTCCCCGGGGGCCCAGGTACCAGGTGTAGTCCCGATAGATAATGCCACCACCCGGGTAACACTTGCCGGTGTTCTGGTTGCAGTTGTAATCTTCGTCGCAAGTGCCACAGCTACCGCCGCACTGATCGTCGCCGCACAGTTTTCCATCGCATTGGGGGGTACAGGCGCAGTCCCCATCTTTGCATCCCCACTTGCCCCCGCCGTTGCACGCGGTGCCGTCGGGCAATTCGAAGTACTCACATCCATCCAGCTCATCGCAGCCATCGGCAGTACATTCGTTGTCGTCGTCACAGTCGGTTTCGGGCCCGGGAATGCAGAGCCCATTTTGGCAGGTATCGCCGTCGGAGCAGGCATTACTGTCGTCACACGCCCCGTCGTGGACTATATGAACGCATCCGGTTTCACCGTTGCAGCTATCGTCAGTGCAAGGGTTGGAGTCGTCGCAGTCGAGAGGGGTAGTACCGACACATTCACCACCCGAGCACTGATCTTTTAGCGTACATAGGTTGCCGTCATCGCATGGGACCTGGTTCGGGGGGTTGAGGCAGCCCACGTCCGGTTGGCAGGTATCCTCTGTGCACAGATTCTGGTCATCGCAGTCAACCGGTATGTAGATGCATCCGCCTGTCTCTTCGGTGCAGGTGTCGACTGTGCAAGCGTTATCGTCGTCACACAATGGCAGATAATCATACTCCCCGGTAGCTGGGTCACAGATCTCGACGACACAGATTCCCGCACAGCCCTCGCATTTTGGCGTATAGTAACAACCGATGACAGGGTCGCAATGGTCAACTGTACATTTGCTCTTGTCATCACAAGACTTCAGGACGCCAGCACAAACTCCCCCGCTGCAGAAGTTGTCGACTGTACAGGCGTTACCGTCCTCACACGGTGCCTCATTCAACGAGTAGACGCAGCCCTGGCCAGGATCACAGGCATCATCGGTGCAAGGGTCATCATCGTCGCATGGCAGCGCCACGTTACCGGCCTTACACTCGCCCGCCTGGCAGGAGTCACCAAAGGTACAGAGATTCCCGTCCTCACAGGGGTTACTATTATTCTGGAACGTACACCCCCCGAGCCCGTCGCAGGCCTCATCGGTGCAAGGATTTGAATCATTGCATTGGACAGTATTGGGGCCCTTCTGGCATTGGCCACCCGCACAGAAGTCACCCAGAGTGCAGCCATCGCCATCATCACATTCCAAGTCATTGGCCACGTGCTGGCAACCAAGTGAGACGTCACAACTGTCATCAGTGCAAACGTTCCCATCGTCGCAGTCGGCAGCTTCGCCGCTGACGCAGAGTGTATCAACGCAGATGTCGCCAACAGTGCAGGTATCATTGTCGCTACAGACCGCGGTGTTGGCTGCGTGCTCGCAACCGGTGGCGGAGTCACAGCTATCATCGGTGCAAGGGTTTCCATCGTTACAATTCACCGGAACACCGTCGGCACAAACGCCCTCGCTGCAGACCTCACCCATGGTACAGGCATCAAGGTCACTACAGGCAAATCCACCGTGATCGGGTACCATGGAACAGCCGCCTATTGCGGGGTCGCAGCTAGCCGCCAGACAGAAGGCATTGTCGCCCTCGGGCGGGGGGCAAACCACTAGAGTCTCGGTATCAACGACGCACTGGTAAGGGAGTTTTTCCGTATCGCAAACAAGAGTTCCGTTGCACAGGTCGCCATCTTCCAGGGCTCCGCAATCGGCGTTCTCCTGACAGGCGCAGTCGACCGCGTAGCCGACGCACCCTTCTTCCTTGCATTGATCAGCGACGGTACAGGGATTACCGTCATCGCAATCCACGTCGTTAGCCACGAAAAAACAACCGCCGGTCTCGTCGCAGGAATCGTCGGTGCAAAGATTCTCATCATCGCAGATCACCTCAGTTCCCACGCACTCGCCGGCGATGCAGTGATCCGCCACGGTGCAGGGATTTCCGTCGATACACTCGCCTTCGTCCAGCGGCAGATGTTGGCAGCCGTCCGCACCGAGGCAGCTATCTTCTGTACACAGGTTGTCATCATCGCAAGTTCCTTCGTCGACATCTCCGTCACAATCATCGTCGAGCCCGTTACAGGACTCTTCCGCAGGAACTGCCGCATCACAATCCGAGAGCCCATCATCCGTGCAAACCCGTTTGCCCTCACAAGTTCCCCACTCATTGACCACATCACAGGGCGTCCACAGGGAGAGTTCGACAGCAGTTGACGTGCAGGGGCAGACTCCCGCATCTGCCACACACTGCAATGTGCTGACCCCATCGACCGTGACTGTCGTTCCACATGAGAACCCCCACGGGCAATCCCCGTCTGCCGTACATCCCGCCCCGCAATAAAAGCCCTCGACGCCGTAGTCAACGCAGACATCTTCTGTACCCACCGCGCTCTGACAATCAGCGGCCGTGGCACAGGGCCGGCAAAGATGGGTGAAATCGGATATACAGATGAAGACGACATCGGGGACAGAGCCGGCGACCAACTGGCAGGTCCAGCCGGGGGGACATTCGTCCTGGCAGGTTGAGGTGCAGACCGGCTCACCCATATGCTGGACACACCAACTCGACAGACAATCGGAGTTTTCGGCGCAGGGGTCCAAGAAACAACCCTCGCCCGGTTGGCAGGCCGGTTCCAGCGCTTCTGGAATCACGTCAACCAGGGGCAATTCCAACGGCTGGAACGCGTCCGGGACGGTATCCGTCACCGCCATCTCAGCCAATCTGACGTCGCTGGTAGTGTCGATGGTTGAGGCACTATCTGCGACCACATCTTGCACTACTTCGGATGGTGTGCTGCATGCGGCAAGCACTGATATGACAGCTACCCACAACCGTCTCCTCATAACTCCCTCCTGCGTTGGGGAGTATAGCAGGCAGGTGTCAGCTTGTCTCGACATGGTGCCCCCCCATGGGTACAATCCGCCTCATGGTACGAATCAACGACCACCTGGAGATTCCTGACGACGAACTGGAGTACCACTTCGCGCGCAGTGGTGGACCGGGAGGCCAGAACGTCAACAAGGTGAATACGCGGGTGCAACTGCGATTTAACGTCTCGCAATCACCGAGCCTGAATCAGTGGCAGCGTGAGACCATCGTCAACAAGCTTCGCAACCGAATAGACAAAGAGGGCAGGCTCCTCATTGATGCCCACAACCACCGCACTCAGCTCGACAACCGTCATGATGCCTTGGAACGATTTGCCAGGCTTCTGGCGGAGGCGCTGGTGGTGAAGAAGAAGCGGGTGAAAACCCGGGTTTCCCGGGCGGCAAAGGAACGCCGCCTGGAGTCAAAGCGCCAACAATCCCAGAAGAAGAAAGATCGGAGTTGGCGACCCTGAGAAGTGGTCGTTATCGCTGTTCCATTAGCATCTCTTTTGCTTTACCATGTGTCTCAAACATAACGCGGAGATTGAGCTATGCCCAATGTGCCACTGCGACCGCATCGAAGTTCCTCTATGTGGCGGAAGATGTCTTTTGCCAACTGGCGTGATGCCAAGGACCCGACGGTCTATGGTCGGATGGAGGTTGACATGGGCCCAGCCATGGCCTTTGCTGCAGCCGAATCTGAACGAACCGGAGAGAAAGTCACTCCCACACATATGGTGGTGCGGGGGGTGGCGCTAGGCCTGCGGGACGTTCCGGCGAGTAACGTGTGCCTCCGTCTCGATCGGTCATATCAGCGTGAGAGCGTCGATATCTTCTGTCAAATTGCCATTCCTGGAGAGACACCAGACCTCTCTGGAGCGACCCTGCGCCAGGTCGACACCAAAAGACCGTCCGAGATTGCCAAAGAACTGCGGGACCGGGCTGCCAAAGTCAGGGAAGGAAAAGACAAAGAACTGGGGGACACGCGCAAGCTTATGAACTTCTTCCCGGTCTTTGTCATGCGCTTCCTGCTCTGGATCGTCGGTTTTATCAGCTACACATTCAACCTGGACATGCGCTGGGCCGGATTGCCCAAAGACCCTTTTGGCGGGGCGATGGTAACAAGCATCGGCAGCCTGGGCATCGACGAGGCGTATCCGCCGCTAGTGCCGATGAGCCGCACCTCTTTGCTGTTTGCGATCGGAGCCCTCAAGGACCGCCCGGTAGTGGTGGATGGCGAAATCGTTATTCGACCGGTGTGCATTATTACTGCTACATTTGACCATCGTGTAATGGATGGATTCATCGCTGGGAAGCTGGCCAAACGGGTGAGCCGCTACATAGCAGATCCGGCCGCGGGTGAAGCTGAGGAGGCTGCTGAATGATGGTCCGGACCCTCACCCTGGTGCTCCTCGCCAGCCTAACTTTGCCGCTGGCAGCGACTGCTGCCCCGGAGTCATTTGTAGTCACCGATGCGGTGGCCGACCATTTCCTGGTGCGCGAACGAGGACATACTGCGCACGTCATTCGTTTCAAGCAGGGCCCCCCACGCCTCCTCTTCGCTTTCCCGGGCGGCAACTCTGGTGCGCTGGTCGAATTCTCGAAGGAGACCCCGGCCGTCCGATCGCTGCGTTTGAAGAGTCTTCATGCGGGACGGTCGGGGAACGGGTCGCAAGTCGCAGTTGACGTCTCCTTCGTCGGGAACCAGGCCACGGTAGAACGGGTGGTGCAAGGGTCTTTACGGGAGATCCGCCGCTTCATTGCCAACGGTAATCTTGCCCATGAAGAAGATGCTGTCGCGGCGTTTGAAGAGGCCGCCGGGAAGCTCACCGAGGGCCAACGGACAGGTCTTGAAAGTGACGGTGTCTTCGTGACCCAACCGCGAGATACCCTGACCAGCAACTGGCGCGCCGGAAACATGGGCGACCGCCGAGTGCTCACCCTGGCGCGCCAGGAGTACCTCGGCGAAAAGGAGTATCGGCTCGCTTTGTCGTTGCCCACCACCTGCCAGACGCTGGGCGGTCGCCAATTGCGGCTCAGTTGCCCGCAAAGCGGGGAATTGACTCTGACGGTGGAGGCGTACAGTCCGCACCAGCCCCTTTCCCCTCTAAGCGACGATAACCTGCTACATGCGGACGCCCGCTCCTTCCTGAACTCCCCGGCAGCAGCCGGCACGGGGCAGGAAGCCGTGGCGCTGTTGGAGCGAGCCCACAAGAGCCTCTCCTTCCTTTCCTACGGGGACAAGCTACTGGCGGGGAGCCATCGTTTCCTGACCTACTTCGGCCGAGACACCCTGCTCACCACCCGAATGCTTCTCCCGGTGGCCGCTGAAGGACTGATCGACGCGGCGCTGGAGTCGGTCTGCCGACGCCTCTCTCCAGAGGGACGCGTGGCACACGAGGAGGCCATTGGCAACGAGGCTACGCTGCAACATCTCCAGCGCTTTGCGAAGCTTATGGGCGAGGGCCGAATTGACCCGGCCTTGGAGGCCCTGCGCAACCACCACAAGCCAGTTATGGACTACACCATGGTCGATGATGACTTCCTGTTGGCCCCCCTGGTGCGCGACCTGCTGGTAGCACCCGCTCCAGGCCTCGACGACGAGGCCCGACAGCGACTCATTGCCGGGGCCAAGGGTGAGCGGCTGGCCTGTCTGGCGCAGAACTTTGAATATGTTCTGATGATGGGTTCCGCAGAAGATCTGCTGCCCAATGGAATCCCCCTGGCGCAAGGAGTAAGTGTAGGTAATTGGCGCGACTCCCTTGAGGGTCTTGCCAAGGGTCGCTACCCCGGGGATGTCAACGCCTACCTGGCACCCGCCGCGCTGGTCGCCGTCGGCGAAGTTCTGAGTCAGCCCCTGACCAGTAAGGCGGGCCTTCACGCACTCCTCGAAACCGGTCCCTATCCCTCGCTCTATCGGGCGACCATGGACCCCGACTGGCTCGACTCATTGCTCCGTCGTTACGAGCAAGTAACAGCCAGGTATCGCGTGGTCCGGCCCCTGCCCCACTTGCGCAGTTCGGTGAAGGAATTCCTGGGCAAGGCCGATGCTGTTACCAGAACCTACTTCGCAAATCTGGAGGTCGAACCGGGGTGTAATCTCGCCACCTTTGCTCGGGGTCATTGCTATCCGGCAGATCTGGCCGAGGGGCTGCCCCAGATCGCCCTGGCCCTGGATGAAAAGGGACAACCGCTCCCGGTCTTGCACAGCGACGGCGTGCTGGCGCTCTTCGACAACCCGCTCCCCGTGGACCAGCTAGAGGCGGTGTTGAAAGCCTTCGTCTACCCCTACCCCCTTGGTCTCTGGACCGAAGTGGGGCCGGTGGTGGCCAATCCGGTGGCAGGAGGCGAGCCCGACTGGTTGGCCATGTTTGGCCCCGACCGATACCACGGTTCCGTTGTCTGGGGTTGGGTTGTGGGCATGCTTGAGTTGGGACTGCGCCGACAACAAGCCTACCTCCAGGAGCTCGCCGGTGAGTGTGGCGATGCGTGTGAGGAGCTGGCCCGCCTGGAGACTCTGCTGGAGAAGCTACGAAGTCGCATTCCGGCGCTGGCCGCGGCAGAACTCTGGAGTTGGGAGGTACGGGACGGCCGCCTCGATCCGGTGGCTTTTGGGAGCCGTTCTAGCCACGCCACGCAATCCAATCCAGCACAACTCTGGAGCACGGTCTGGTTGTCGGTTTACTATTCCCAGCGAAAGTGAGATAAATGGCGTTCTTGACCCCCTGGGGAAGGAGATAGCCCATGAAGATCTCTGTTCTGGGTGCCGGTATGGTGGGCGGCGCAATTGCTCGAGACCTGGCGCAAGACGAAGAGCTGGAAGTCCACTCCTACGACCGGAGCGCGACCTCATTGGCGCGGGTGGCACAGTATGGAATCGCCACTGCAGAGTTGGACGTCACCGACCGCGACGCGTTACGTCGGGCCATTGCCAACTCGTCGGTAGTAGTCAACGCGGTCCCTGGCTTCCTTGGCTACGAAACGCTGAGAAGCGTCATCGATGCCTCCATTCCGGTAGTGGACATCGCGTTCATGCCGGAAGATTTCTTTGGACTCAACGACCTCGCCCGGGAACGGGGCGTACCCGCGGTAGTTGACTTCGGAGTAGCACCTGGAATGTCAAATGTACTGGTCGGTCGAGCTGCCGCCCTGCTGGAAGAAGTGACCCGATGTGAAATCGTCGTGGGCGGATTGCCTCGACGGCGCAGCCTGCCCTGGGAATACACCGCACCTTTTTCGCCCGTTGATGTCCTCGAGGAGTACACCCGGCCGGCCCGCCTGGTAGAGTATGGACAGATCGTAGAGAAGCGAGCGCTCTCCGAGATTGAGGAAATCGAGTTACCGATCGTGGGCACTTTGGAGGCCTTCAACACGGATGGGCTGAGAACCCTCATCCAGACAGTCGATGCTCCTTTCATGCGAGAACGTACGCTGCGCTATCCGGGATACGCGGAGAAGATCAAGTTGCTCCGTGATTCCGGCTTCCTCAGCACCGAGAAACGCCACATCAAGGGGCAGGACATCGTTCCCTTTGACGTCACCGCCGCCCTTCTTTTTGATGCCTGGAAGCTGGCGGACGATGAACCGGAATTGACGGTCATGCAAGTCCTGGTGGAAGGCGTCGTTGGCGGGATGGGACGACGGTTCACCTGGGACCTTTATGACGAATATGATGCGGCCAGTGGAATGTCGTCCATGGCCCGTACAACGGGGTTCCCGGCCGCCATCATGGCGCGCCTGTTGGCCCGCAAAGAAGTGACCCTTCAAGGCATCATCCCCCCCGAGAACATCGGTGCTGTCACGCCGCTTTTTGAGCTGGTAATGAAGGGGCTCGCCGACCGCAACGTACACTTCATCGAAACCACCGAAGATCTCCCCTCGCGCTAAACGTACAGATGCGACGTAGTGGGCATTGACACGTGCGCACGCGAGCCACTAGACTGTGGCGAGCCGTTCAAATGACCATGGAGGCAACCATGACCCGGCAAGCGACCTACCTCGTGCAGCTTCTTGTCTTGTCTCTCACCCTGTCTGGCCTGGTACAGTGCCAACGCCCTGAACCTAAATCCAAGGAAGAGTTGGCGAAGCAGAAGGAGGCGGCTCCATCACCGGGGGAGAAGACCTCACCTGCCGAAGAGGTCCCGACGGCGGCTCCGGTGGCCCAGGAAGAAGACCCCCTCACCCGAGCTTTCCCCGAGGGGCCAACCGCGCTGGATGACCTGGAAGCGCTCAGGTATCTGCCGGTTGAAACCCCCATGCTCGTGGTCGCAGCAAACCCTCAGGATTTGCTGGACAGGCTTGGTCGGGAGCGACTGACCAAGACCTTCGCTCAGTATTACGAGATGGCCGTTGCAGAGGTCACCCAGGCTGTGGGTGAAAACGTGCTCGTACCCAAGAACCTAACCAACGTCGGGATCGACCCGACCGGCACTGCCGGATTTGCCATGCTCCAGTTCCAGCGTCCCGTGGGCGTCGCCTTCTGGTCCCTGACCGATGCTGACAGATTCAAGACTACCATTTACTCGATCGCCGGGAGGGTGCGCGAGAAGATGGAGCCCCACGTAGCTGGAGGGGCCACGGTCATTTGCCCCAGGAACGACGAAGAGGTCTGCTTCATTATCAAAGACAAGCTGGCATTTGTGCATTTTGCGGACATGGCCGATGAAGAGGCGCTCGCGTTGGCACTCAAGTTTGCCGCCCGGGACACGGAAGGCCCCTCTCTCGCCGAAAACGAACTCTTCAAGAATACGCTCAAGGAGTTGGCTTTTGGCAAGGATGCGGCAGTCTATATTGACACTCCGGCAATGCTGAAGTCTGTGCTGGGAATGGGTAATCGCTGGGCCGAAGAGTCCCTGGCAGACTCCGAGGGGCAGCTCAAGCGGGCCCGCGAAGCTGGCGACGAAAGTGAAGTCGAGTATTTGGAGTCGCGGGTCAAGTCAGACCGCGAATGGGCCGAGAGGGAGCGCAAACGACAGGCCGCTGAGAAGGAGATGTTTGAGTCGCTCCTCACAGGTACGGGCACCGTTGCCATGGGCGTCGAGTTGGCTGAAAAGAGCCTCCGTTTCAAGAGCTACACCCAGATTGGAGCCGAATCGCGCTGGGGTACGCTCGCACGCCCGGTGAAGGGCCCATCTCCCATTATCGAGTATTCGCCATATCGCCCCTTCTACCTCGCTCACTTGAACATCGATTTGAAAGGCTACCTGGAACTTATCGACCTGATGCTGGCTCCTGAAGGAATGTCCATTGCAGAGGCTGGCAAAGAGTTCAAGAAGTTCACCGGGCTCGACCTGCAGGAAGATATTCTGGCGATCTTCTCCGGCGATATCGGCTTCACGGTCTTTGGCGATCTCCAGGAAATCCTGACGGGTGAACTAGAGGGCTTCAAGCTTATCGGTGGCACCCTCTTGCTGGGCTTGGCGGATGTGGACAAGACAGCCACCTCGTTAGAAAAGATCTTCGCCCTTGAGATGGTGAAACCCTTCGTTAAATCCACCGGTGTCAACTCGTGGGACGTGCCGGTACCGGAGTGGCGCACGCTCTCTTTGACAATCACGGACGGCTACCTCGTGGCCACTACCGATCCCGAGTTTGTCGCGGCATTCAAGAGTAAGACCCGTCGCAGCTTCGTTGACGAACTGGACAACGAGGAGCTGGTGGCTCTTTTGAGTTTGGAAGAGAGCACGGGCATTGCGGCCATGGACTTCGGTTCCTTTGCAGCTTTCTTCGTGGGAATTGGCCGCTCCTCTGCTGACTGGGCCGTAACTCAGCCGGCTGAGCCGTCGAAAGTACCCTTCAGTGACGAGTACAAGAAGCTGAAGGCGGAGCAGACGGAGCTTCGGGCCAAAGCAAAGAAGAGACGTCAGGAGATTGAGACCGAGACCAACAAGCGAATCGGCCAGATGATGTCCCGCATTGGGGTTACCGCCATGGTCGGTGTGAAAGAGGGGGAGAACTTCTACGGCTACGGCGGGCATTATATCGGAGATGAAAGCGTCGCGGCGCTAGTAGAGCACCTCATTCAAGACGGGATTGCCATTGATGAACTGCATTCAGGTCGCCGCAAGGATGTCTGGGGACTGGAAGACAAGGCGTGGGAGCTGGACCGTAAGATGCAAGAGGTGCGTAGTCAGACCTTGATGAAGGCCGAAGAGAAGGCCTATCGCGACGCCATGGAAGAAGCCCAAATGGAAGACAAGAAAGAAGAGATAGAAGAAGAGATCAAGGAACCTACAGGTGTTGACAGCCCGAAGTCCAGCGGAGAAGGGAAGTTCGGCCAGGGTTCCTAGAATTCCGTCCATCACCCAACCAATCAACCCAATGAGGAGACGTACCCTATGAGTCAGACGTTGATAATTCACGGCACCGTAGTCAGTCCCGGAACTCCCGATTTCGTCATCGAAGATGGCGCGGTTTGCGTCGATGGAACCACAATCGCCGAGGTCGGCACCACTGCCGATCTGATGGACAAGTACCCTGCGGCATCGGTGGTTAATGCGGCCGGTCGCGTAGTAATGCCCGGCATGGTCAATGGGCACATGCATCTCTATTCGACCTTTGCCTGCGGACTGGCCGGCGAGCCGGCCTTCAACTTCCCGGAGATCTTGCAGAAGCTCTGGTGGAAGCTCGACCGCGCCCTTTCGCTGGAAGATGTCTACTACAGCGCGATGGTCCCCTATTACCGGGCGATCATTTCTGGCACCACCACCGTCATCGACCATCACGCCTCGCCCTGGGCGGTGAAGGGGAGCCTGAATACGCTGGCTCAAGCGGCCTCAGCGGCTGGAGTCCGGAGTAGCTTCTGCTACGAAGTAAGTGACCGGGACGGCACCGAATCTCTGGAGGCGGGACTGGCAGAGAATGCTGAGTTCGCAGCCCAGGTTAATGGCACTGGAAATATGCTGCGTGGCATGTTTGGACTACACGCTTCCATGACCGTTTCCCAGCCCACCCTGGAGCGGTCGGTCGCCATGGCAAAGGAAGCCGACATCGGCATCCACGTCCATGCGGCTGAGGATCTCTCGGACCAGGAAGACAGTCTGAACAAGTACGGCAAGCGGGTTATACAGCGCTACCACGATGCCGGCGCGCTTGGTCCCAAGACGATCCTCGCCCATTGCATCCACGTGGACGAAACCGAGCGAAAGCTGCTCAAGGATAGCGGAACGTTCGTCGCCCACAACCCGGAATCGAACATGAATAATGCGGTGGGAGCGGCAGACGTGTTGGGCATGCTGGAAGAGGGGATTCGCGTTGGGCTCGGCACAGACGGAATGACCTCCAACATGATCGAAGAGGCTCGTATCGCGATGTTACTTCAGCGGCAGGTCAAGGGCGACCCAACGGTGGGTTTCGGCGAAGCGGTGGATCTCCTCGTCCGTAACAACGCAGCCTTTGCCTCCGAGCAATTTGGGACCAGACTGGGTTCCCTGGAGAAGGGTGCGGCAGCGGACCTGATCATTGTCGAGCACTATCCCTTCACGCCAATTTCAGTTGAAAACTGGTACGGGCACTTTCTCTTTGGCGTACATCCATCACGGGTAACTCACACCATGTGTAACGGTCGCTTCCTCATGGCCGAGGGCAAGGTGCTTACCATTGCTCCCGATGCCGTCGCGGCAGCGGCGCGCCAGTTGAGCCCTCTTACCTGGGAACGCTTCACCAAGATCACCTAGCGAGTTTTTTGATGGGACGGCAGGCTTTTCCGAGCATAAGATCATGTGACCAATGGACCGCGGGGATAGCATACCGTGACCAATGGATAGCCGGGATGACGTACGGTGACCAATGGATTGCGGGGATGGCGTCGGGTGGCAGGGTGATTGCGGTGATGGCATTGTTGCTGGTCGCTGCCTGCGGTCAAGAATCCACAGCTCCACGACCGCTGGACGAGGCCCGGAGGAGCAAGGTCGAGGAGAGCTCTAGACCAGCCTCCTGCGAGGCTGACAAAGTTGTCCCCACGGTGATTAGATTTGGAGTTACACCATACCTTGACACCGATCTACTTTCGCAGAATTTCGAACCAATTCTAGGTTACCTGAGCGAACGCACCGGCTATCTCTTTGAGGAGGTCCCGGGCACCAGCTACACAGGGCTGGTTGACGACCTGGCTGAGGGGAAAGTCGATCTCGCCTCTCTTTCGCCCCTCTCCTACGTACAGGCACGCAAGCGCATGCCTTGCATGCAACTCCTTTTGACCCAGGTTTCCTTTGGGTCTGTCAGCTACTCCGGATACCTGGTATCCCGGGCCGACAGCCCGGTTAGCGGCGTAGAGGACTTACGCGGCAAACGCTTCGCGTTCACTGCTCCAGGATCAGCCTCAGGCTACCTCTTTCCTAGAGCTTTTCTCCTCGAACGCAACGAGAAAGCAGAGGACTTCTTTGGCGAAATTGTCTTTGCCGGAGATCACCTCAACGCGATCAAGCTACTCCTTGATGGCAAGGTCGATGCCACAGCCACATTTTCTTCCTTCATGCGGCCAGCCCGGGCTATGAAGCTGGATGTGGGGAATCTGCGAGTGCTGGCCGTCACGGGCCGTATTCCCCATGATGCAATAGTCGCCCGTCCGGGCCTGCCTCCCGGAGTAGCTGGGGCAATCAAGGAAGCTCTAGCACATCTCAACACTGCCTCGGAGGAGGGCCGGAAGGTGCTTACCGGCGGCCTGGAGATCAGCGGTTGGGTTGCAACTCGGGATGCGGTCTATGACCCGGTCAGAGAGAAGTTGGATCTGATGACAGAGACAGGCCTATGAGCATTCGCGTCAGAGTCCTTGCCGCGGGCGTTGCCATGGTCCTGCTGTCCATGCTGCTCATGGCCTTCTACGTGGCTGACCACGAGCGTACGATCTATACGGATGAGGTGGAGAATCGGGCCCGTGTGCTCATGGCTGCATTGTCTGCCCCGTGCGTCTCCGCCCTGGCGCAAAATCGCATCGAAGAGCTCGATCGGGTGGTTGACGAATTCCACATCCGAATGGCAGCTACCGCTGGAGTGCGTTCAGTAGCTGTGCTGGACCGTCAGCGAAGAGTCATGGGACACACTGAAAAGAGCATGTACGGCAAACTGCTCTCTGACCCCTTTGAGATTCTCGCCAGCGAAGGGGACACCCCGGCAGTCCAATATCTGCGGGAAGGTGACCATCGTGTCATGCGGATGGCCTATCCCTTGAGCACATCAGTGGAGGGGCTCCCCGGTATCCGGTGGGGGACCCTCACGGCGGAGCTCGACCTCTCCGGGGAGGCCGAGATTCTGAAGACCTTCATCTGGCGTTCCATGAAAGTCATGCTCATCTTCGCCCTCCTCACAGCTCTGCTCCTCTACTTCATGGCGGAGCGTCTCTTCTTGAGACCGGTTCTACGGCTATCCTCCGTCGCCGACACGGTGCGCGGCGGCGACCTCGCCGCACGAGTCCACATGAAGGGTAGCAGCGAGGTGGCACGTCTGGGGCAGAGTTTCGACGCCATGACTGCTGAGCTGGAGCGGCATACCCACGATCTGCAGGAGTTGGTCCTGGAACGCACCGACGAGCTTGGCAAGGCGAACGAAGAGCTGGTCGCCACGATGGCCAAGCTCCGTGCCGCCAACACGCAGCTAGAGCAATTGGCCCGAACCGATTCCCTAACCGGGCTGCCCAATGTGCGCCATCTCAAAGAAGCGCTACCCTTCTACTTCGAACTGGCCCGCCGCGGTGACAGACCCCTGGCCTTTGCCATGATCGACGTTGACCATTTCAAGCACTACAACGATACTCAGGGTCATCCAGAGGGGGACAAAGTCCTCCGTGAACTGGCCAAGCTATTCCTCCAGCGGGTCCGACAGACCGACATCACCTGTCGTTACGGCGGCGAGGAATTCGCAGTCCTCTTTCTCGACACGGGACTTGAGGAGGCTGCGCTGGTTGCCGAGGCCCTGCGCCGAAAGGTCGCCTACCACGAATTTCCATTTGGCGCGGAACAGCCCGAGGGATGCCTTTCGGTCAGCGTCGGAGTAGCTGAACTGACCGCGGACATGTTAGAACCGATGGACCTCGTCACCCGGGCGGACCAGGCGCTCTATGCGGCCAAGCATCAGGGCCGGAACCGCGTCTCTACGGGTGGGGGACCAGATGATAAACAGGAAGGGAGCGAACAATATGAGTGACCACGAGAAGTTGCAACAGGATTTCCAGCAATGGAAAGAAGAGGTGCTGGACCCGGCCGAAACCAGATTCGCACCTCGTCGCGACTCTTTTCGCCTCTCGGATGGCAGCACGATTGACCCTCTCTACTACCCTGAGGAGCCTTTTGACTACGAGGGCAAGCTCGGTTTTCCTGGTCGCCATCCCTACACCCGGGGCGTTCAGCCCAACATGCACCGGGGACGTATGTGGACCATGCGTCAATACGCCGGCTTTGGAACCGCGACAGAATCCAACCTGCGGTACCGCTACCTGCTTGACCAGGGTCAGACAGGGCTGAGCGTTGCCTTCGACCTGCCGACACAAATGGGATACGACTCAGACCATCCGCTCTCCCAGGGGGAAGTGGGCAAGGTTGGGGTTGCCATCGACTCCATCGAAGACATGCGCATTCTCTTCGACCAGATCCCCTTGGACAAGGTCTCGACGTCCATGACCATCAACTCGACCGCCGCAGTCTTGCTGGCACTCTACGTGGCGGTAGCGGAGGAGAGGGGAATTGGCAGAGAGCAGCTCAACGGCACCATCCAAAACGACGTGCTTAAAGAGTATATCGCCCGCGGCACTTACATTTTTCCGCCTGAGCCCTCCCTCCGCATCATCACCGACATCTTCGATTTCTGCTCCAAAGAGGTGCCGAAGTGGAACACGATTTCCATTTCTGGCTACCACATCCGGGAAGCAGGAGCCGATGCTGTCCAGGAGGTTGCGTTCACCCTGGCCGATGGCATTGCCTACGTCGATGCCGCGATTAAGAAAGGCCTCGACGTCGACCAATTCGCCGGCCGATTGGCCTTCTTCTTCAGCGTCTCCAATAATTTCCTCGAAGAAGTGGCGAAGTTTCGTGCTGCGCGACGGCTCTGGGCAACCATCATGAAGGAGCGGTTCGGGGCCAAGAGCCCCCGTAGCATGTTGCTGCGGTTCCACACTCAGACGGGGGGGTGCACCCTCACCGCGCAGCAGCCCATGAACAATATCGTAAGAGTTACCCTCCAAGCCCTCGCCTCGGTCCTGGGCGGCACCCAGTCGTTACACACCAACAGCTACGACGAAGCCCTCTCCTTGCCTACCCAGGAAGCGGTTACCATCGCCCTGCGTACGCAACAGATTATTGGCCACGAAAGCTCAGTGGCAGACTTCGTTGACCCCCTCGGCGGTAGCTACGCGGTGGAGGCACTCACGGACCACATCGATGCCCAGGCAACTGCCATGATCGAGCGCATCGACAATATGGGCGGCATGCTGCGGGCTATTGAGTCAGGCTTTGTGAAGAAGGAGATCTCTGATACCTCATACCGCTTCCAGCGGCAGGTGGAAGACAACGAGGCAATCGTTGTAGGAGTCAACAAATTCGCTGCTAAGCAGGAACCACCGAGTGACATCCTGAAGGTTGACCGAGCGGTTGAAGAGGACCAGCGAACACGCCTTCACCGTTTCAAGGAGGCGCGTGATGCCACGGCACTCGAGGCTGCGCTGAGCACAGTCGTCGCCGCGGCCAGGAGTGACGACAATCTGATGCCGCCGATGGTTGCCGCGGTGCGCGCTGGAGCGACAGTCGGTGAAATCTCTGGGGCCCTGACCAAAGTCTTCGGCCGCTTCAAGGAGATCATCGAGATCTAAGGGAGGCAACTTGGACACGATTCCGGACTCCCATCTGGTCCGTCTCGACGGCGTAACTCTTCGCTATGGTCGGCGCATCGTGCTGGACGATGTCACGCTCTCCTTTGACCCCGGCGAAGTAGTAGGGCTCTTTGGCCCCGGTGGAAGTGGCAAAACGCAGCTCCTCAAATCCATGGCCACTCTACGCTTTCCGCAACGAGGCTCGATTGAACTATTCGGTGAACGTATCTCACGTCTCAACCGCAGAGTCCTGGCGGCAGCCCGTGCCCGCATCAGTTTGCAGTTTCAAAACTTCGCTCTCTTCGACTTTCTGAACGTCCGGGAGAACGTGGGATTCTCCCTCGACCAGGGCTCCACGATGCCGGCACACGAGGTGGACCAGAGGGTAGCGGAGGTTCTCGCCAAAGTGGGTATGGACGGCACCCAGGGGACGTCGCCCGAGGCGCTTTCGGGCGGTATGAGGCGCCGAGTGGCCATCGCCCGAGTAATGGCTGCTCGCCCCGACATCGCGTTCTTTGATGACCCGGTTGCCGGACTTGACCCGGTAAACTCAGCGAAGATCATGCGAATGCTCTCTGCCTATGCAGAGGAGGCGCATTCATTGGTGGTAATCGCCACCCACGACCTGCAGCGTCTCTTTCCAGTCGTGACTCGCCTCGTCGGTCTATTTGACGGCCAGGTTCTCTATGACGGACTCCAGGAAGAGGTATATGACTGTGCGCGCCCGGTCATCCGGGATTTTGTCTTCGCCGCGACTGAGCCGCAGCGGGAGGTTCAAGGGTCGTGAGACTGTTCGCTGCCATCGGCCGGGAAGTTCTGGCTACTCTGGAGATCCTGGGGGCCCTCAATATCACCTTCTATCGCGTCGTTAGAGCACTGATTCCACCCCGTCTCGACGGCGCTGAGGTTTGGCGCCAGCTCTATCGCATCGGCTTTCTTTCCCTGCCCATCGTCACCCTTACCGCCTTTCTCGTAGGGGTTATCATGGTACTCCAGACAATGAGCTACGTGCGGGCCACTGGAGCCACTTCCTTTGTCGGCTCTGGCTCCGGCCTGGCGGTACTGGCGGAGTTGGGTCCAACTCTCATCGGACTGATGTTCTCTGGTCGTGTCGGCGCCAACGCCGCAGCAGAGCTCGGTAATATGGTGGTTTCGGAACAAATCGATGCGCTACGCGCACTGGCTATCGACCCGGTGAAGTTCTTGGTGGCCCCCCGCTTCGTCGCCATCTGCATTTCCCTGGTGGCATTGACGCTAGTCGGCGATCTATTCGGCATCATCGGCGGGGCCTCCACGGCCCATTGGCTCCTGGGAATTGATTGGCGGACATTCGTCGCGGGTCTGCTGGAGGCTGAGCTTCTTGATGCGTTCATCGCGGGCCTCGTGAAGGCATTCTTCTTCGGCATCGTCATCTCTATTTGCAGTACTACTTACGGGCTGGCGGTTCGGGGCGGCGCACGGGGAGTTGGCAACGCCGTCAATGGTTGCGTCGTGGCCACCGCGCTAGGCATCTTCGTCTCTGATTATATTATCACCTGGGCCTGGATCAACATCGTGTACGGATAGTCGAGTGACGCTCTATTACCGCATGTTCGAACTTTTTTCCCTTTCGCTCTGGTCGTTGGTCCGCTTGCGCGTCAAGCCCCGTGAAATCCTCCGTCAGTTCTATGAGGCGGGCAACCGCTCGGTTCTCTTCGTCTCCGTTACAATGGCCTTCATCGGCATGATCGGTGTCTACCAATTGGCCTCGACCATGGCGCGGGTACTACCGGAATACTCCACCCTGGGCGGGGCCGTCTTGCAGGGCCTCACTCGTGAACTGGGGCCGGTAATGGCGGGCCTGCTGCTGGCCACTCGAGTGGGCACAGGAATGGCCGCCGAGCTTGGCTCAATGAAGGTAACCGACCAGCTCGAGGCGATGAAACTCAACGCCGTCGACCCTATCGAGTTGCTCGTGCTGCCGCGGCTGATTGCCGCAACCCTGGCCGGGGTCGCCCTGGCCGCACTCGGCACCGCAATCGCCTATTTTGTGGGCATGTTGGTGGCGTGGTTCGGTTTCTCCATTCTGCCCGACACCTACCTCTCCCTGAGATTCGTACGCGAAGGGGACTTGCTGATTGGGATCGCCAAGAGCGTCACTTTCGGTTTCACGGTGCCGCTGGTCAGTTGCGCCTGTGGTTTCGAAGCCGACGAGGGCTCCGAGGGAGTTGGCCAGGCGACGACAAAAGCCGTAGTCATCTCATCGTTCGCAGTAATCCTCCTTGATGCCATCCTCTCCTATGTCGGCGAGGTGCTCTTATGAGTGGCAAGAGAACCGGGTCAACGATACCCGCTGCCCGAATCGTTGGGCTGGAGAAATCTTTCGGAGATAACCACGTATTGCGCGGAGTCGACGCCACATTTCCAGCGGGCAGATGCTCATTCGTCGCTGGCCCGTCGGGCACCGGGAAGAGTGTCCTGGTAAGGCACCTGGTGGGGTTGCTACAGCCCGATCGCGGCGAGGTTTACCTCGGCAAGAATCGGGTTGATCTCCTGTCGGAAGAGGAGTTGCTCGAACTGCGCAAGAGATGTGTCTATGTTTTCCAGCACCCCACCCTTTTCGATTCCATGACGGTTTCCGAAAACGTTGCGGTGGTGATGAAGTACCACCTCGGCCTCACGCCGGAGGCGGCCGAGGTCAAGGCTAACGACCAGCTCGTGAAGATGGGCCTGGGTCGTGTCACTCGAAGCAAGCCCACACGCCTCCCATCCGGGGATCAGAAGCTGGTCTCGCTGGCCCGCGCCCTGGCTCTGGAGCCAGACGTGCTGATTCTCGACGAACCGACCACCGGGCTTGACCCAAATGCCGCCTACAAGTTGGACCAGCAAGTTGAGGTTCTCCTGGAGACCGGTGTAACCCTACTGATAATCTCGCATGACCTGCGCTCTATCCGGCGCCTGGCGGACGACGTGCTCTTCCTCTTTGATGGCCGGGTCCGTTTTCACGGTTCAGCGGACGACTTCTTCGACAGCAATGATTCTGTGGTGCGCCAGTTTGTGACCGGTTCAGTGGAAGGCGAAATCTGATTGCCTTTAAAAGGTGAGGGCCGAGAACGTTGCCGCTCTCGGCCCTCGGTAGCTAGGTCGCAATCTCACCTTGGAAGGAGGAAGCGTTTCGAAGGCTGGAAGGAGGGGCACCTCCGAAACGTGTTCAATTGTCAAACCTGTCTTCTCTCTAAAGCAAAGCCCGTGCCAACGGCCATGGATGCGCACTTGCGACCCTCAATGGGCCAATCAGGGGACAATTTCAAGCCACAATCAAGACACGCAGATCAGTGAGTGATGATATTTTCTACACTTGGCGGCGAAACTAGAGCGTTTTCAAATTCAATCAGGCGCTCAAAGTCAGGTTTCAACTGTCGGGCAAGCTTCACCTCGAGGAGTGCGCGACGGGGCGACTGCCGGTTAACGAAGAAGAGTGCGTTGCGATAGTGATACCAGACAAGGAGCTTTGACAACTCAGCGTGGATTCCACCAACGGTGCCCAGGTCCTCGTAGAAACCGGTCCAGAACTCCTGTTGGAGTGCTCCTTCGTTCCAGCCTACTCGTGGGGGGACATTATAGAGCACACCGGGGCCGTCGAAGGCCAGGTCATCGGCCGCAAGCGGCAGTCCGCCGTCGCCCAGAGTGAACTGCTGCAAATAGGGGACGTCCAGCGTCACGGCGACGGTATCGTTTTCCAGGAGAACCTCCCGCGATCGAGCCAACTCGACTAGAGCTTCGAGGGGGAATCCTCCCGCTTCGAGAAATTCGGCGAAAAGCGGGGCTGCGTCAGGGTGCTTCTTACTGATGTCTGCGGCGTAGGCGACTCCTTTGCCGAATCTTGAGTAGAGGGATTGGTGTACCATCAGAAGGTCAGGTCGCCGCTGCTCCACCGAGCGGAAGAGAAGGTGGTTGAAGAAGGTCGCGTAGTAGCTGGGCATGAAGAGCGCATCGGGGGGCACTCGCTCGTGGAAGTGACGATTGAGCGAGTCTGGCCCGTGAAAACGGGAGAGGTCGCACCGTTGATTGTTGGCCTGATAGAGCAAGAAGACGTTCACTAGCGCCACTCCGGCCACCACGGTTGCCCCGAGCCAGGGAGCCACTCTCCCGCGCAGCCGCAGCCAACGTGGGGCGGCCGCCAGACCGACCGCAGCCAGAGAGAGGGCCACCATGCCGATGAGGAAATAGGCGTGGTCGTCGGGGTTCTCTACGTCCAGATACATGATGGCCTTGGAGAGCGCACCAGCCAGGGCAAGCCCGAGCAGGAGCAAGGCCTCCCGACGGCGCATGGCCAGGAGGGCACAGAGACCGGCGACAGAGGCCACCACGAGGGGTAGGCCCATGAGCCCCAGCCAACTGTCGAAAATTGTTATGAGGGCCACCATCAGTGGAGCCTTGGGAGAATCGGTTACGCTAATGTGGAAGGCGCGTGCCGAGACCATCTCCAGGAAGCCGGAAAGGCTACCGGCATCGCCCCACATCCGCCAACCATCGGCGGATCGAATAGGCAGATACAGGTAGGTCAACAGTCCCCCGGCAAAGAGCGCCACCGCAACGGGCAGGTACCTGAAAAACAAGCACTTTCGCATCTCTTTGTGGGTCGCGGCGTAGCCCAGGCAGACCAGGCCGGTCAGGCCCGTAAGCAGGTGGTGATTGGCCAGCCCCAAGCCCCCCAGCAGGGCGATGAGCAGAAGATAACGGGAGCCTTGCGGGCGCTCCTCCCACAACAAGGTACACCAGACGATGGCCAGGCAGAGGAGAATATTCAGGGCGTAGACTTCGGCCCGCACTGCATGGAACCAGAGCCCGGCGTTGAGCGCAGTTGCTGCTGCCACACTCGTTGCCGCAACCAGGGAGGGTACTCCTGACAACCCCGCACGCCGCACCACCAACAGCCCGACACGATAGACAACTACAACCGCTCCGGCACCGATGAGAACATTCATCAGGTGAAGTCGAAAAGTGGCCGCACCAAGGGGAAAGCGGGCGAAGAGAGCCGAGAACAGCACGTAAAGCGGAGTACCGGGGGGGTGAGCTACTCCTACTCCGTGTCCGGTAGTAACAAACTCAGCGGAATCGAGCCAAAAGGAATTTGGACCCGTGTGAATCAAGTAGAAGAGGCCCGCAACAGCGAAGAGCAGCGCCCCCACGGGCCCATCCCAAACGCTCCCCACGGCGAGCGAAGGCAGGTTGTCGGGCACGGTCACTTCGGCGTCATCAAAACCAGCCTCACGAGCCAGAATTCCATCGCCAAAAAGTCTCTTTTGCGGCGATGAATCCATCACTCTCCTGCCGCCAGACTCGATACTGGGTGGCGCAACAAGACGTTACGCCTCCCCTCGATAGGTGCATGACGACGTGTCCGTCTCTCGTACAATTACCGCCGTCAGTTGAGGAAGCCGTGGCTTGAGACCGTTCCAAACGAAGATCGAGAGGTCCTCGGCGGTGCCAGATTCGAGCCCCGGAATCTCATTGACCAGCTTGTGGTCAAGTTGTGCCTTTATTGGTTCACAAAGTCGCAGAATCTCTCCATAGTCCACGAGCCAGCGGTGCACAGGGTCGATTTCCCCCTCCACTACCACCTCGACGACGTAGCCATGACCGTGAACCTGACGACAGCGATGCCCCTCAGGTGCAAAGGGAAGATGGTGGGCCGCTTCAAAACGGAAACTCTTACGCAGTTCAACCTTCATGTCATCAGTCCGTATTTCTTGAGTCGATAGTAGAGAGTAGTCCGATTGAGGCCGAGTTCCCGTGCCATTGCACTGACCGAGCCGTCGTGACGGGCCAACGCCTCCTGAAGCTGGTGCTTCTCCATAGTACCGAGCACCACATCGAGGCTGGCATTGAGGGGCAGCTTCGGTTGGCTCCGGTCGACCTCCAGAAAAGCCAGATCTTCCGCCCGGACGACTTCGTCCTCTGCCAGAATCAGCGCCCGCTCCATGGCGTTTTCCAGTTCCCGAACGTTGCCAGGCCAGTGGTAGGCGGTCAAGCGAGCCAGAGAATCGGGGCCAAGTTCCACCGTACTGCCATCACCGCCCGAGAGCTGGTGGAGAAAATGGTGGGCCAGCTTGGGGATGTCATCCACTCGGTCCCTGAGGGGTGGGATTTCAATGGGGAAGACCCGGACGCGGTAGTACAGATCCTCACGAAAAGCCCCCCCTTGTACCAACTCTTCAAGGTTCTTATTGGTCGCCGCGATAAGGCGAACGTCCACTTGC
This sequence comes from uncultured Myxococcales bacterium, assembly GCA_964522395.1. Lineage (GTDB taxonomy): Bacteria > Myxococcota_A > UBA9042 > CAIXZC01 > CAIXZC01 > CALGBT01. Next base: position 19,973 of record CAZFVN010000007.1, on the reverse strand, counting down.
ACCGTTTCCGTGCCGCCGACTCGCTCAAACTCCTTCTCCTGAATGACACGCAGCAGCTTTATCTGCGTCTCCAGCGGGAGATCTCCAATCTCGTCGAGGAAGAGCGTGCCTCCGTGAGCCAGCTCAAAACGACCTAGCTTCTGTGCAACCGCACCGGTGAAAGCACCCTTCTCGTGGCCAAAAAGCTCACTCTCTATGAGTGTGGCCGGCAGCGCCGCCAGATTGACTCGAACAAAGGGGCCACCCTTGCGGGAGCTCTGATGGTGAATGGCTCTGGCGGCCAATTCCTTGCCCGTTCCACTCTCCCCAGAAATGAGTACGGTGGCCTTCGTTGGAGCGACCTTGCGGATCACCGCATGTACCTCTTGCAAGGGAGTCGAATCCCCTACCATTTCACCGTAGTTGTACCGGGAATCGACCTCACGCCCAAGATAGTTGGACAACTCCTGAAGCCGACGATTGAGACGACGGTTCTCCGCCGCCATGGCATGTCGTTCGATGGCCTGCCTGAGCACCACTTCAACCTCTCGAGCATCCCAGGGCTTCTGCAAGTAGCGATATACGCGACCGGAGTGGAGAGCCGATATGATGACGTCAATATCGCGATAGGCAGTGAGCAGAATCCCAACTGCGTCGGGGGCGATGGCCGCTGCCCCGGCCAGCAACTCTGTGCCGGTCATGCCAGGCATACGCTGATCAACCACCATCACCGAAACAGTCTGCTTGCGGAGTATCTCCAAGGCCAACTCACCTGACGAGGCCGTCAGCAGCTTGAAGGTATCACCAAAGGTCATCTCAAAGGCAACGAGGTTATCCTCCTCGTCGTCGACAACCAATATCGGGTATCTGCTATAATCAAGCGCCACAGCACTCCCTCCCAGAGACTGTCAGATTTCTAACAGGTAGCCGCAGGAATGTCAACGGCCGGGTGGTCTCAAGAGCAATTGCGATGGTGCCTCCCGTGTCACCCTGATGGGAGCGGAGCGGACTGGAAGGGCCTCCCCGCACCACTCGTGTCGTTGCCTTTGCCGTTGCGAGCGGACGTGATACCATCTTCGTGCCTGCTGGCACGAGGAGGACTCATGCAGAAAATCGCCTGGACGCTACTTATGACCCTAGTCGTGGTGGCTTGTGTGGAACAGCCGGAGCGGTGGAAACCGGACGGCACACCGCCGGTGGACAACGCGGGTCAGATTGCCGATGGCCGGTCCGACTTGATACAAACCGACGCTTCGGACATTGCTCAAGTCCCTCTGGATAGCGTCCTTCTGGACCAGTCAGATAATGGGACCTCTGCAGACCTGCCGGACGTACCGGCCCCGACCGATGTCCATGACCTCGTCGATCTTCCAGCACCGACTGATGCCGGAGACGACCTTTCGGATACCCACCTCGACCTCTTCGATGGCAACGCATCGGATCTGCTCGACAGTTCCGACACCCCTGAACTACCTGAAGTCACAGAGGAAATCCTCGACGTTACGACAGAACTGTCAGACCTGCCCCAGGAAGACCCGGATCTCGAAGAGGAGACCGTGGACCTGATGGACGAAGAAGAGGTCTGCCAGCCCGATTGTTTGGACAAAGAATGCGGCGACGATGGCTGCGGCGGGAATTGCGGTGATTGTGACATCTGGAGCGGACTCTCGTGCCAGAACTCCGTCTGCATCTGCACCGCTACGCCTCAGGTGGACTTCGACAAGTTCTACAAACGTGGGGACGAAGACTATGCATACACGATCTCCCTCGATTCCGATGGCAACTACGTGGTCGGGGGAGACTCTTACGGGTCAAGCATCGTTCGCAACTTCCACTTGCTGCGAGTCTCCCCCAACGGCAACCAGTTCTGCTCACAATACCTTCCCGGTAGCGGCACCAACAGAGTCCGTGCGCTATGGCCCATGGACAATGGCATCATGGCGCTGGCCGGTACCCATTCCAGCCCGGCCGGTGGCTTTCCCAATAAATGGGACTTCGGTTTCCTCTTGAGTCTGAGTGCGCCAACCGCCTGCAATATGAACAAGGACTCGCTAGAGTACTTTGGTGGCAGCAATATCGAAGAGGCCTTCGACATGAAGCCGCTCCCAGGCGGCTCCGGATTCGTCCTCGTTGGCTACCGGCAAACCACCGCAGAGGAGAGTGAGAGGGACATGTGGATTGTGCTCACCGATGTAGCCGGCGTGCCTCAGCTTCCCGGCTTTCAGCACGGGGAGGCCGGTCGTCAGGAGGCGCACGCTGTCGTCGTGGCAAATGATGGCTTTGTGGTGGCCGGGTTCTCCCACGCCAGTGGGCAGGCTCTACTCGTGAAGTTCGACCCTTCGGGCAATCTCGTCTGGGAACGGGAATTGGGGCAAGGGGAAGCCCACGATGTACAATCCATCGACGGCGGCTATGCCGTGGGCGGACACCAGACTGGAGAGGAGTCTGGAGACGACGCTCACCTCTGGCTCACCAACTCGGACGGAGAGATCGTGGGCCATGGAGAGTGGGCTGGTGAAGGAAACGACCGCGGCTACGGTCTGACCAAACATCCCTCCGGAGGCTTTGTTCTGGTTGGCGACACGACGACCAATGCAATTGGTGGACGGGATGGTTTCATCGCCCGATTCTCCGCCTCCGGGTTCCTCATGTGGAACGCTAACATCGGCGGCACCATGGAGGATTATCCAAGGGACGTCCTCGTCGACAGCAGCAACCGCATCGTCCTCGCCGGCTACGCAGATCACGCAGCAGACTACAACTTCTCAAAGACCGACTTCTGGGTAGTCAGATACAAACCCGAGTGCGAGTAGGCAACCTACCAAAGCAAGCACCAAAACAACCAAAACCAGCCGCCGCACCGCCAGAACGAAAAAACAACCAAAACCAGCGGACGCACCGCCAAAACACAGTTCACAAAAACAACCAAACCCAGACGCCGCACCGCCAGCACCCAAGAACACCGGACGAACCGCCAAAACACCCTTCAATTTCCGCAAGTTACGAAATCCAACTTCGTAACAAGCACGTTCCCTGACTGTGATTGGTCAATTGTCGGCAAGTACGCTCTGAATCAGCGGACGCGCCGCCAGAACGCTGTTTCATTTCCGCTAAATCAGCGGACGCACCGCCAGAACGCTGTTTCATTTCCGTCGGTTATACGATTTCAGTTTGAGGCGATTGGTTGGGCTACGAGAGGTTTGAGAGCCAGTCTTGTAGGGAGAGCCGCGCTCTTTCCAGCATTAGTTTCCGGCGTGCTTTCTTGCCCCTTGCGGGGACCGAGGGGAAGAGGCCCCAGTGGACGTGGCTGGGTTGAAGCGGTTCCTCGACGGCGGCGGTGACATGATAGTGGAGTGCGCCTAGAGCGGTCTCCTCGGGGGGCAGTTGGGGCTCTCGTCCGGCAACCCGATCGGCCAGGCAGCGGGCGGCAAGGTGGCCAAGTGCGATGGACTCGACGTAGCCTTCGCCCCCGGCGAACTGTCCGGCCACAAAGAGATTGGGGGCGACTTTTAAGGAGAGGTCCCGTTGCAGCAATCGGGGGCCGTCAATGTAGCTGTTTCGATGAAGTGAACCGTAGCGTAGGAAGTCTGCCTTCTCCAGGCCGGGAATCTGACGGAAGATGCGGCGCTGCTCCGGCCGCCTGAGGCGAGTCTGAAAACCCACCATATTGTAGGCGGTGCAGGCCTGGTTTTCGGCCCGCAATTGGACCACGGCGAAGAGATTGCGTCCCATAGGGTTGTGGACGTTATTCTCGAAGCCGGCGGGACGCATGGGTCCGTGAGCGAGTGAGAGGGGGCCACCATCGGCAATGGTCTCGATGGGCTGGCATCCTTGAAAGAGGGGCAGTTTGTCGGTGGCATCAAAGCCTTTCGGCACAACCTGTTCACCGGCCAGAAGCTCCTCGACAAACTTGAAGTACCCGGTCCGGTCCAAGGGCGCGTTGAGATAATCGGGGTCGCCTTTGTCGTGCCGGGTAGCCTGGAAGAGCCGGTCCCGGTCCAGGCTCTCAGCATCGATGATGGGAGCGATAGCGTCGAAGAAGAAGAGTCTTTCCTGGCCAACGAGTCGCTCAACAGCCTTCATGATAGAAGATGACGCCAGGGGGCCAGGAGCGAGGATTGCCAGGTTGGTCGGCAGGTCTTGAACTTCCCTCCTTTCCAGGCTGATTGCCGGGTTCTCCTCCACCTTCTCGGTAAGAGCTTGAGCGAAGGCCTTGCGGTCAACCGCAAGGGCTGCCCCCGCTGGAACCTGGTGAGTTTCAGCCATGGCCAGAAGGGGAGAATTGAGGTGTCCGAGTTCTTCCTTGAGCAGCCCGGCAGCGATAGTGGGGTCTTTTGCCCGCAGCGAATTGGAGCAGACGAGTTCGGCCAGATGTCCACTCTCGTGGGCAGGAGTTGGTTTCTCTGGACGCATTTCGCAAAGGGTGACTTTGAGCCCGAATCGGGCTAGGAGCAGAGCAGCTTCAGTGCCGGCCAGACCGCCGCCGACAATAGTCACATCCGATGACATGAGAGGCTACTCGCCGTGACCGCACTTGGGGCAGCGGAGGTTGCGGGATTTGCCTCGACCACGCTCTTCCATGTAGGGGTTCTGGCAAGCGGGGCAGGGGCTCTCTGAGATCCTGCCAAAGAGGACGAAGTCGCAGCCAGGAGCAGCCGAGCATCGGTAATAGGTCGTCTTCTTCTTAGAGCGCTTCTCCAGGAGTGTACCTTCGCACTTCTCCCGCGGACAGACATGGCCAGTGGAGAAGGGGAGAGTCGTCTTGCAGGTAGGATAGTTGGCGCAGGCCCAGAACTTGCCGAAGCGACCATCTTTCAGGATCAGCTTGCCACCACATGCCTCGCAAGAGTCATCGCTCACTTTCTGCTCGATGATAACAGGAGTACCCTTCTCATCTCTTTCGAAAGCGAGGGTTGTTTTGCATTCAGGAAATGCGGAGCAGGCAAGGAAGGCACCGTTGCGACCGAACCGTATGACCATGGGAGCGGTACAGGCGGGACAGACAATGTCGGTCTTTTCCGGATCTTTCTTGACGCTCTTCATGTTGTCTTTGGCGGTATCGAGCGAGACCTTGAACTTGCTCCAGAATGAGCCGAGAATCTCCCCTCGATTGCTTTGTCCCTCTTCGATTCGGTCCAGTTCCTCTTCCATTTGTGCGGTAAAAGAAGACTCGATGACATCGGGAAAGTTGTCCCGCAGAAGGTCCGTCACGACAAATCCGAGTTCAGTAGGCGAGAACTTGCCCTTCTCCCGGTCGACATAGTTCTTCTCCTGGATCGTAGAGAGGATCGTGGCATAGGTCGACGGCCGGCCGATACCCTTCCTCTCCAGCTCTTTGACGAGCGTACCTTCCGAGAATCGAGGTGGTGGCTGGGTGAAGTGCTGCTCACCATCCACTTTCAGAAGTTTGAGCGTCTCTCCTTCCTTGATCTCTGGCAAGCGACCGGCATCGGCATCCTGCGATTCCGCCTCGCGGTAGAGTTTGAGGTAACCATCAAAGAGCAGAATGCGGCCGGTAGCCTCAAAGGTCCACGACTCCCCGGCCAGAACACTGGCGACGGTTACGTCGAAGCGTGCAGGCGCCATCTGGCATGCGAGGAAACGGTTCCAAATCAGGCGATAGAGGCGCAATACATCTCGGTCCAGTGCACTGACCACTTTGTCCGGCGAGAACTCAAGCGCGGTGGGGCGGATGGCCTCGTGGGCATCCTGAGCAGACCGCTTGTTCTTGTAGCGGACAGGCCCGCCTGGCAAGTACTCTTTGCCATAAGCCTTCTCAATAAATCCTCTCACGCCAAAGATGGCCTCATCGGCCAATCTGGTGGAATCCGTTCTCATGTAGGTAATGAGACCGTGGGTCCCCATCTCACCCAGATCAACACCCTCGTAGAGGCGCTGGGCCAGGGACATTGTCTTCTTAGCGGAGAAGCGGTAGAGACGGTGCGCTTCCTGTTGCAGCGTACTGGTGATAAAAGGCGGCAACGGATAACGCTTCTTCTCGTCCCGCTGGACGGTCTTCACGACCCACGGCGCGGTCTTAAGGGTGGCGAGGATTGGCTTGGCCTGGTCCTCACTTACAATCTGCGCCTTTTCGCCGTCGATGCGCACGAGCTTGGCTTGGAACGGAGGCGGATTTGACCCTTCAAGGTCGGCCCGCATAACCCAGTATTCCTGGGGGTCGAAGATCTGAATCTCACGTTCCCGGTCGACGACCAGGGCAACCGCAACCGATTGCACGCGGCCGGCGGAGAGGCCGGCGCTCACTTTCTTCCAGAGCAGCGGACTCAGTTCGTAACCGACGAGACGGTCAAGAATTCTGCGGGCGAGTTGGGATTCGTATCTGCTGCGGTCCAACTCCCCGGCCTCCGCCAATGCCTTCTTCAATCCTGAGCGAGTAATCTCGTGAAGCATAACCCGGTAGAATTTAGGGCGGTCGTCCTTCTTCCGTCCTCGGGAAATCTCCTCAACCACATGCCAGGCAATTGCTTCACCTTCGCGGTCAGGGTCAGATGCCAGGTAGACTGCCTCTACGTCGGCCGACGCAGTCTTGATCCCCTGGACCACCTTCGATTTGCCGCGAATAACCCGGTAGTAAGGCGTGAACTCTTTCTCAATGTTTACGCCGATACTATTGGATGGAAGGTCTTTGATGTGCCCGACGGTTGCTTTGACAACGAAGTCTTTTCCCAGATAGCGGGACAGGGTCTTTGCTTTTGCCGGTGATTCAACGATGAAGAGTGATTTGGGCATTGGCTGCTACCTCACGATGCGAACGTTGCATGCATAGCGGTTACCCGCCTGCTTGACAATCCAGTCTTTCAATTCCATGTCGAGCAACGCGAGCGACAACGCTGCCTGACTCATATTAAGATCTGCCCCCAGTTCGTCAATATGGAGGACTCCTCTGTGGAGTGCTTCAAGCACTTGCCGGAGCGTCCCAGGGACAGTTGACAATTGCACCATGGGCCGTGCCGAACCTGCGACGGCTGCTGCTGCCGCAGCCTCTACCGATGTCTTGGCCGCCTGCGAGAAAAGCTCCGCAAGCTGTTCGGGGCGAACCAACGCCGTCACTCCCTGAACGAGCAGGTCAAGGCTACCGGAGCAGGCCTCTTCCTCCACAGAGGCAGGGACTGTAAACAACTTTCGGCCATATTTCAACGCAAAGCTTGCCGTATGCAGAGCGCCGCTTTTAGCGGCGGCTTGAGCAACTACTACCGCACAGCTTAAACCGGCAATGATACGATTCCGCCATGGAAAATTCCGCGGCAGGGGCCGGGTGCCCAAGGGCAACTCGCTGACAAGTGCGCCTTGTTCCACAATTTTGGCGAAAAGTTCCCGATTTTGCGCCGGGTGGGGTCGATCAACACCGGTGGCCAACACGGCGACCGTGGGGCCATTCGAGTGGAGAGCACTTCGATGGGCCGAGGTGTCCACTCCGAGGGCACCGCCGCTGACCATACTTCCGCCCATGCTGGCCCACGCTGCGGCCGCCCGCGCTGCCACCCGTTCGCCGTAGGCCGCGTGGTAGCGGCTGCCTACGATGCCCAGGCCTGGAGAGGTGCCCCAGTCGGGGAGGTCTCCGCGGACATAAAGTAGAATGGGAGGCGAACAGGCACCTTCAAGTTGGTCCGGCCATCCATGATCACCTGGAATCAACAGCTTCACCCGGAGCTCGTCCAACCTTGTCAACTCCCGTTCCACTCGCCGGGCCACATCGTCCTCATTCCAACTCAGTTCCGGTGCCGCAAGCGCGGCAGGTGCGGTGCCGTACCGCGCCACCAGGCGTCCCATGGTCGCCGGGTCACGGAGGCCGACAAGGAGAATCTGTCGAGCCCGTCGTTCGTTCAAAGGTCCGAACCGTTGGGCCCATGGAAGGTGTCTGGTCATTGGCGTTTCCTCCCGCTCTCTGGTAACATCCGTCTCACCTTCTTTATCGGGTTGAAGCCATGCAAAAGCTCAAAAAAACTCTCTGGACCGCTCTATTACTCACTCTAGCATGTTCGACTTCTGAGGGGCCTGGGCTTACTCAGGACGGTCACATTGCCCCCGACGCAATTGCTGAGGAGACGGCAGCGGTCAAACCGCCTGATGTTATCTGGGTAACGACCAAGGAAGAGATGATTCCCGGTGACTCGGGGTTGATCTTCTCTCGAGCCTATATCCCCGTGAAGTGCAACAAGGGCTGTGCGGCACTGGTGCTCGTCCCCGATGGATTGGGGGGAGTGGAACAGTTCGAGGGGATTGCCGAGAATATGGCTCATGCTCTCGAGACGGTGATCATCATTTACAATCCCCCGGGGCGCGGCGAATATGACGAGCGAAGCGAGGGTGACGAAGACTTCGGCGGACACAAGTCCCAGGACGCACTGAAGGACGTGGTCAACCACTGGGAGAAGAAGAGCCTGGTCGACGGCAATCGGTTTGGCATTCTCTCAATGGGCTACGGCCTGGGCACTGCCACCGGCGCGCTCGCTCGTCACCGCGAGAGCTTCATGAGTTTCGTCACCTACCTGATTGATGTGGAGGGGCCGCCTAACCGCTGCTTCGTATCGCAATCTCCCTACTACGTCGACCTCGAGGGTTGGTACATCAACGAAGACGGTTTCGGCGTAACAACGACCCGTTGTGACTTCGACATCCACCTGCGCAAACACAAGTTCCCAACGGGGACTTCGTCGGACGGTAAGGGCTTCGACGGCACCCCCACCAGCTACATTTGCAACACCAACGGATTCATCCTTCGTGAGGCCGGCGTCACCTGCGCCGACGACGTCTGGTGGAACCACCGTGAGGCACGCACCTACCTGCCAAACCTCGACGTTCATTATCTTCGCATCCAGTTCCTCCATGACCACCGCCAGCCAACCAGATATGGAGGTCGCGAGGCGATGTTCTGGATTTCTCAGGGAAGTCCGGCCAGCTATCAACTTAATGGCCTCAACAAGAACAACAGCACGAAGGGGTACTCAGAAGCTGAGCTGCTGGACGTAGGCGTCTATAACGTCTCGAGTTCTGGCACAGGCTACGGCACGGATATCTTCGATACGACGGGCAACTTCAAGAAGATTTCAAAAACCAAGCTCTTTGTCAGCGTCTTACCGAAGTACATCAATTTGATGCAAGACAGAGCTCACGCATACTGAGCCCGGCTACAGAACCATAGATCAGATCGCCTCCTGTCGCTCTGCTTCCGGAGAGCCCCTCGGACTGCGACTAGAACGTCGGTCCCGAGGCGTACTCGTCCACGCTCCCTGCGTCTAAAACAGTGCTCCGCATTTGGTGACGGCTGCCAGGTTCACTCCCACAACAGCTTAAGGGGGATGTAGCCCTTGACGGTGAGTTGGTAGTAGTTATCGAAGACGATGGCATTGTAGCCATCGACGACCTTGCGATATTGGAAGGCAATATCGAGGGGGATATAGAAGGGAAGCAGCGAGATGGAACCTGCGAACTGCACGGCTTCCAGGGTCTGCTGCCCCAGCAATTCAAGGCCCTTGGCCATCATCAGGAAGGTGTCGTCACCGATGAGCTCAGGTTCCTGACTGTGCTGTATCCCGTAGGCCACGCCAAACCCGAAGATGGCGAACTGCACCTGCACCTGGGAGATCCAATCCACCGACCAACCGGGCGTGTATGTGAAGGTCCCGTCGAGTTCCGATAGGTCAGGAAATGCGGTGGGGTCCAGTTCCGCGGCCAGAGGGTTGGGCACGGGGAAGTTGTCGGGATACTCCCGCTGCTGGGGGAATCCGTAAGAAGCACCAAACTCTGTGCTGGCAATGATGTCGAGGGGAATCGGCAATTTGCCAACATGGAAGGTGTGCCGAAAGAGTCGCATGTCATACCCTTGCGTGAACCCGGCTGCCCAACCGCCAATGCCGGTTTCAATCTCAGGACCGGTTCCCCACAACAGATTGTTATTGGGATGTGGTTTGTGGCCGGTGGGCAAGAAGACTCGAGGCGTGAGCGCGACAGAGAAAAGCTCGGTGCGATAGATGTTCCATGAGAAGCCGGTGTTGATGTCACCCAGCAGCCATTTGCCCTGGTAGTCGGCCGCGGGCGTCGGCCGGCCGAGCATAGGCATCGTTTCGTACAAGAACTGACAGGCCGTAAAATCCCTGCCATCCTTGATGCCCAGCAACGGTGCCAGACTGGGATGGACCTTGTAGCCGCCCTCGCCATCGCCATCTTTGTACTCCTCCCCGTCGGCAGTCTTGATGTTCGACAGTTTCGGATCAAAGGAAACATTCATATAGGTGAAGGGAATCTCAATGTACCAATCCAGAGGGTCGGTAAGGCCATAAGACAACTGGAAAGTATGTCCACCGCCATGACCATTCAGGCCAAGGTCAATATTGATCAGTTCATTGCCCTCGTCGGTGAAAGCGATTGGCTCCATCACCGGGCCCAGCTTACGCTTGTTGTTGTACCGGTTCTTCGCTCGGATGGTTCCCCAGTCCCACTTGAAGCTGAGGTAGCCTTTGGGCAACTGAGAGGTAACACCGTAAAGATCCATGCCGGCGATCTTCTCAAACTCGCTGTCGAGAAACCCAGTCCAACTCCTGCTCTCTTCCTCAGCCCCGGCCTCAGCCATGGCAGGGTCAATTTCCGCGGCCAGAAGTGGAGTTGCCAGGAGCCAGGAGAGGGTGAGTAGAATGGTCACGATGATTCTCTTCATGGCTATCCCTCCTCCCCGTCGGCCGGTTCCGCCGAATCGCAGTGACCGTCGTCACACTCAATGGCCACGATCAGACTGTCGGGTAGACAGGCCTGAATGAAACCAGCCTCGGGGTCATCGGGGTCAGCGGGGGAAGAGTAGCAGGAGTAGCCCTCCTGCCAACGGCAATCGACCATCTCGTCGCAACTTAGCAGGCAGATCTTAATGGTGGCTCCAGAAAAGGGCTCGCTGTCGAAGCAAATGCCGTTGGGACCACAAGATTCGTCATCCGTGCATAGAAGTTTCGAGCACATCCCGTTGGGAATATCGATAAGTTCGTTTTCGACTCCAAACCCGGCAAGGAACTCCTTGTTAAGGCAGGTCTCCAACTCACACTCATCATTTGCTTCGCAAGCCTGGCCGACGATGGGTTCCACTGCCACGCCGAAATCGGGCGTGGCCCCGGTATCGTCCGTTCCCAGGCAACATGAACAATCGAGATAGGTGGAAACTGTCGACTGACAGCTCCCGCTCCCCAGGGCCAGTGCAACCAACCCCACCAAAAGCAGATTCTCAGACTTTGACCGCATCGTTAGCGACTCCTTGACTGCCGTTCCAAGGCATCGAAGAATGCCTTAGACGGCCATTGCCCAGCGTTGACAACAGGTTCGCAGCCGTACCATAATCAGTCAAGGACTTTCGGGGTGGTTTAACGGGGTAACAGAGGCCAGGAAAGACTGGGGAAGCGGGCATGTCCGCAGCACAATATAGGGCCGGTGCGGCCACCATCGATATCACACCTTCGCTACGCGAGCCGGTCTATCTTGCCGGCTTCGCACCAAATCGGACGGCAACATCTATATTGCACCCCCTGGGGATCAGCGCCCTGGTCATCGATGATGGGACGCAGGGGAGAGTCTGCATGGTCACTGCGGACCTCATCGGACTACTGAATCCAGTGGTTGAACGGATTCGAACTCGGGTTGCACATCTGGTGGCCCCTGAACAGCTTCTCGTCTGCAGTACCCACACTCACTCCGGCCCGGACACTCTGGGCCTTTGGGGGCCTGCTCTGTTTGGCGTTAACTACCGCTCTGGAGTAAACCTCGACTATCTCGACCGGGTGGTGGAGTTGGCAGGACGCGCCGTCGAGGAGGCCTGCGCGGGACTGAGACCGGTGGAGCTCGCGGCCACCTCTTTTGAAGCACCTCCCCATTGGGTGCGCAACGATCGACAGGCCGGAGGCCACTTCCCGCGGGCCACAGTCTTGACTGCACACGACAAAGATGGGCCCTACGCTCTGCTCCTCAACTATGCAGCTCACCCCGAGGCGCTATGGGAAGATAACAGGTCGCTCAGCCCCGACTATCCGGCCCCCCTGCGCAACCACCTCGCAGCCCTGGGATGGCGTCACCCGCTCTTTTTCAGCGGCCCGCTGGGGGCGATGTTGACGCCTGCGGTTCCGGTGGGGGCGGACCTTGATGACCGGGTCCGATACATCGAGTTTTTCGGCCGTATGCTAGCTGAATTGACCCATCGTCAGGCAATGGATGCCAGCCCCCTGGACGGGCCCGTCCGCACCGCCAGAAAACAACTTAGCATCCCCAACGAGAATCGCCGCTTCACGTTTGCCCACAAAGTCGGGCTGATCCCGCGGCCCATGGGCGACGGCACCATCCAGACAGAGGTCTTTGCAGGTCGCATCGGGGCGCTACGCATTGCTTCGGTGCCAGGTGAACCCTCCCCCGAAGTCGGTGACCAAATAGCGGAGGCCATAGGTGGAGAGCCAGCCATGCTGATGGCGCTGGGACAGGACGAACTTGGATACATTATTCCCGTCGATTTCTTCCGCAACAAGGAGTACAAGTACGAGCAGACCATGTCAGTGGGGCCCCATATGGCCGCCACCGTCGTGTCGACAATTGCCACGCTCTCGGAGCAACTGAACCATGAGTGACGTCCCCCAGCCCCGCCAGCTAACCGTCGGCCAGAAGACTACTTTCGGTCTCCCCAGCTTCGCCATGAATCTATCTGGAGCCCTCTTTGGTGGGTGGCTTACATACTTCTATCTGCCACCAGAAGATGCCGGTGCAGGGAAGGTCGCGCTCGTGGCGGCCTCCGCTTTTGCGGTTGCCCAATTGGTCGGGCGCATCGTCGATGCCATCGCCGACCCGCTAGTGGGCTACTGGTCAGACCGGAGCCGCAATCGCTGGGGCCGACGCCTGCCCTTCTTGCTCTTTGGCGGGCCGATTCTCGCCCTCTCGTTTCTCGCCCTCTGGTTCCCTCCCTTTGCCCCGGGGTCCTTCGCCAACTCGACCTATCTCGTGGCGACCCTCTGTTTCTACTGGTTCGCCTTCACGTTGGTGGTTGCCCCCTACTTCGCGCTGATTCCCGAGATTGCCGAGAGCAGCAGGGAGCGTGTCCAGCTCTCAAGCAGTATGGCTATCTTCACCGTACTCGGACTCGCCGTAGGGCTGGGGGCCGTGGGCTCCTTGCAGTCCAATTTCAAGGAGGGTATCAACCTCCTCGGATTCCACATTCCCAGCGGCATCCAGTTGATGGCGGTGTTGGCTGCGTTCTCGCTGCTGATCCTCTTCTGGGCCCCCCTGATCAATATCCGTGAGAGACCCTACTCAAGAGAGAAAGCGGTCCCGAAGGGGCTATTCAAAGGTCTCGCCACAGCCTTTGGAAACCCTGCGTTCCGCACCTATCTGGCCATGGCAGCGCTGATTCAAATGGGACTCACCATGGTCATCGCTTCGATTCCCTATCTGGCCACTCAGGTGCTTGCGGCGGCCCCGGGTGAAGCGGGTCTCATTCCTTACGAAGATGGGGAGTCGTGGGCCGGTGCGCTGCAGGCAGCAGTGGTCGTATTGGCCGCGCTATGCATACCCATAGTCAACGTGCTTACGGGACGGCTCGGCAAACGACGACTCTTTGTTTTGGCCGGAATCATCATGACCGTCGTCCTCTTGCTTACGCCCGCCACCGCCCTCTTCCCCGACCCGGCCATCCCTGCCATCTTGCTCTTCGTTGTCCTCGGGTTTCCCGTTTCGGCCGCCCTGGTCCTACCCAACGCCATCTATGGCGACGTGGTGGACTACGAAGCCGAGCGCACGGGCGTCCGACGGGAAGGCACTTACACCGGTGCCACGGCACTTCTGACAAAGGCAGGTATTGGGATGGCACAGGCCGCCGTGGTCGGCTTGCTAGCACTGGGTAACACGCGAGTTTCCCCCTTGGGAATCTACCTTTGTTTCCCCGCTGGAGCGGTTTTCGTCGCGATCGGCACGTGGATATTCTCGAAACACCCGATCGACACCTAGATCATGGAATCTCTTCAGCAGACGGTGAGAACTCTGGTGGAGCATGGTCAGTGGTGGGCGGTACCCATTCTTGCCGGAGCCGCGGCCATCGAATACATCTTCCCGCCCTTTCCTGGCGACACAGTTACTTTGGCCGGGGCCGTGCTGGCGCGCCTTGGAGACTGGAGCATCCTGTTGGTTTTTGGTGCCCTGATGGCTGGCAACCTCGTTGGGGCGATGGCCGACTATCTTGTGGGACGTCACATCCTCAGCCCCGAACGTCTGACCCGGCGCCGACGAATCGCCAACCATGAAACGGCCCTCCACAACGTCCTGGCTGGTTTCCGGAAGTATGGGCCCGCTCTCCTCGTGGTAAATCGCTTCTTGCCGGGAATTCGAGCGCTCTTTTTCGTGGCTGCCGGCATGGCTCGCCTGCCAGTGACAGCGGTACTCTTCTATGCGACTCTTTCGGCCGCACTGTGGACCGCTCTACTTCTCGGTGCAGGCTTCGTGGTGGGTGACAATCTGCCCTTACTCGAAGAGCTCTTCACCCGCTACTTCCAGGTGGTTTGGATAGTCGTGTTCATAGCGGTCGCGGTGATCTTGTGGCGGCGCCGGCGACAATAGGGTCGTCTTGACGTCTGAATCCGGACAGATCTGCCCCTTCCATTATTTGCCCTATATCAGATCTGGTTTAAGATCGGTTGGCTAGGAGTCTGTGTATGGCAAAGACGAAAACGGGAACGAAAGCAAAAGCGAGGACCAAAGCCAAGCCGAAGGCCAAAGGGAAGGCTGCTCCTTCGAAGCGCACCAGGACTATCGCCGAAGGCCGCAGCTTCTTCGTACGAATGGAGAGCGGCGTATGGGGCCTGGGGATATCGGTGCTCGGCTCATTGATGCTGCTCGCGTTGCTCTCGTTTGTCCTGCGTCGCAGCGAAGGCGGGATGGCGGAGGGCAGCAACCTTATCGGCCCCGTTGGTGCCCACCTCGCACTTCACGTCTACTTCATGCTCGGGATGGCGGGGGTCTTACTGGCCATGGCCACCGTCCTTTTTGGAGCCCTCCTCATCGCCCAGCGGTTCGCGGTCCTCCGCCGGGAACACCTGTTGGGCATCTCGGTAATCGTTCTTCCGGTGGCTGTCCTACTCCATTTTTTGACCCCTGAAGCCACAGCCCTACCCCAGGGATGGGGCGGATTCGTCGGCAAGGCGCTGGGTGAATGGGTGCTGGCAAGGTTGCTCGGCACGGCCGGCACCTGGGTCCTGGCCATCGCCGCCATCGTTGCGGGCCTCTCAATAATCTTCCGAATTCACGTCAAGAGCTTCTTTCTGGTTCCCTGGGTATTGGGTCATAGAATCTGGCGGGCCCTCACGCACCGAGCACCGAAAGCCGCCGAGAACTCTGCAGACTTTACCACCGAGGGTTCCCTCGCCGTGAGGGACCACACAGGTGCAAATTCTGCGCCCCGAGTAGTGCGTAAGGACGATGGCGAGATGACCAACGTTCAGCGCCCCGTGGCGAAGCCCGAGACGGGGCTTGCTGCCAAAGAAGCAACCGAGGACGCGCCACCACCTGCCGATGATAAGACCAGGGCGAACCGGGTCAAGACGGAGAGCAAGGAAGCGACCGACAGAGCGGTTCGACACCACAATCCGGACCTCATCTCGGAAGACGAGTTTGAGGCAGCAACCGGTGGCGAGAAGAAGGAAGTCGAGAGTGCGGGCGACGGCAACATCCCTCCTGATTCCGGACGGGTGGTGCGCAAGAAGAAGAAGTATGTCATGCCAGATTTGTCACTGCTTGACTACAACGCACCTTCGGGGAGGAAGGTGGACGACGTGCAGCTTCACGATTCTGCACGCAAGCTCGAAGAAAAACTCGAAGACTTCAAGATCGACGGGAGCGTGGGCGATATTCACCCGGGTCCAGTCATCGCACTCTATGAGTTCAAGCCGGGTCGAGGGGTCAAACTGAGCACCATTTCGAACCTCTCCAAGGACATAGCCATGGCTTTGGCCGCCGAACAGGTCCGCATTGTTGCGCCCATTCCCGGCCGTGATGTGGTTGGCTTCGAGATTCCCAACAAAGTTCGGGAAATGGTCCACCTTCGTGAACTGCTCCAACATGGCAGCTACCAGTCAGGCAAGCAGCGTCTGCCAATGGTCCTGGGCAAGGATATCGCTGGTAATCCCGCCATTACCGACCTTACCAAGATGCCTCATCTCCTCGTGGCGGGAACCACCGGGTCGGGGAAGTCGGTAGCAGTACACTCCTATATCCTCTCCATTCTCTTCCGCTACACCCCGAAGGATGTGCGGTTCATCTTCATCGACCCCAAGATGCTAGAACTCACTGCCTACGCGGAGATTCCCCACCTGCTGTTGCCGGTGGTAACCGAGGCGCGTGATGCGGCTGTAGCGCTACGATGGGCGGTGGGCGAGATGGAGCGGCGAAACCGGATGATGTCTGCCGCCAGCGTCCCCAACATCACCGAGTTCAACCAATTCGTCCGTAAGCGTCAGGATAGCCCGGAGGGCAAAGCCGCACTGAAGCAGATCACCAAGAGTTTCAGCGGGGTGAAGCGAGAGCAGATCTTCGCCCATCCCGACGAAGAACTGGAAGAGCTGCCCTATATCGCCATCGTCATAGACGAACTCTCAGATTTGATGATGGTGGCCGGGAAGCAGGTGGAGTCGTCCATCGCACGGCTGGCGCAAATGGCGCGAGCCGCCGGCATTCACATGATCATCGCCACACAGAATCCCACCATCAAGGTTGTCACTGGTATCATCAAGGCCAACATGCCCTCCCGCATCTCCTTCAAGGTGCGAACGATGCAGGATTCTCGGGTCATCCTCGACCAGAATGGTGCCGACGATCTACTTGGTTACGGGGACATGCTCTTCCTGGGACCAGGTAGCTCAAAGCTGAAGCGAATCCACGGTGCGTTCGTCACTACCGAGGAGCGCAATCGAGTCGTAGATTATCTGCGCGGCCAGGGGCAACCTGCGTACAATCAGGATATAATGCAGACCCTCGAAGCGGGAGATGAGGAGGGAGCCGAACCCGGCGCCAGTTCGGGTGATCCCAAGGACGAACTCTACGACCAGGCCGTCACCATTGCAGTAGCTCGAGGCAAGATATCGACCTCTGCACTACAGCGGGAACTCGGCATTGGTTACAATAAGGCCGCGGTACTCATGTCCCGCATGGAGAAAGAGGGTATCGTTGGACCGCCCGAAGCTGCCGGCAAACCGCGCACAGTGTTGCGCAGCCGCTAGCGGGCCCCTGACAAATCGACGAGGTACCAGTTGACCCACCGAGAAATCCGATTCCATTCGCTTCATTCGGGTCGTCTCGGAGTGTGGGCTCTGTCGCTGGTGCTGCTAATCACTTTCGCGTCACCCGTTGAGGCGAGGAAGCGGAAGCGGCGAAAAAAACGTGACCGTGTTGCCGCAAAGGCCCCCGCAGGGCCCAATTTCGATCTTGGCGGCTGGTTCCACGAAGCCCGACTGGCAAGCCGCTCCACATCCATCGGACAAGCCAATCGTGGACAGTTGGTTCGAAGCGAAAAGATGGATTTGAAGGGCCGCTCGTGGCGCTTCCTGCCCGCCATTCGGCAGCGGGGCACCTACTACGGAAAGCCCGCCCTCGTCCAACTTCTGGAGCACGCCGGGGACGCGGTTGCCGCCGAGTTTCCAGGTGCCATCGTCGAGATCGGCAATGCCGGACGGGCCGACGGCGGACCGATAGTGCAAAGCAAATCACACCAGGGCGGTCGAGATGTTGACCTGGTCTTCTTCGCCCTCGATCGGAAGGGGCGGAGTCGCGCCACCGGGCGGATGTTGAGATTCAACGCTGACTTGAAAGCCGGCCCCTACAGCCTCGACGTCGGTCGCAATTGGGCACTGGTCAAGGCGCTGGTCACATCTGAGGACCCGGTGGTACAGTGGATCTTCGTCTCCCGTCCCATTCGCGCCGCGCTGCTGCTGCACGCCCGTCAGGCAAAGGAACCGAGGAAGGTCATCCGTCTGGCTGGTGCCATCCTGCATCAGCCGGGTGACTCTGCACCGCACTCCGACCATATGCACGTCCGCATCTTCTGCAGCGACTGGGATCGAGCGGCCGGGTGCCGTGACTACGGACCGGACCGCAGCTCCTTGATTCGGGACGATTGGCTACTGGAAGAGCGACTCCTGCTCCTAGGTCGCAGGGCGCGGCATGGACTTACGAAGGAACGCCTGGCTTCGCTCAACGCGCTGCTGCAACTTCCGGGGGTCGATGTCGCAACCATAGTTGACGACCTCCTTTGCGACGCCAAGTCAACCATCGTAGCGAGGGCCGTCAGCCTGCTGCCCAGATTGCGTTCCGACAAGGAAGATGAGACTCTCTCGCGCAAGTTGACATGCGCGCCCAATATCGACACGCTCTATGTACTCTTCAAGCCAGTTGCCACCTATCAGCATAGACGCGTCTGGAAGGTCGCTCGCAAGATATTGACAGAGCAGACCTGTAGGGCTCCCAAACCGGACGAAGCGACCGGGAGCAAGAACCTCCCGGAGTTGTGCGCCCTCGCCGCACAGGCTCTGGGCTACTCCCGAACACTTTCAGACGGACTCTTGCTGACCCCCCTCTTGGAGTCGAAAAACCGCGCCATCCGCAAACGTGCCCTACGGGGACTGCAAACCCTCTACACCACCCGCGTCCCCGTTGTTCCGCCTGATGGTGAACTGGACGAAACGATCCCCCGGGCTGAACGCTGGAGCAAGTTCGTCGAAGCGCAGCACAAACTGAAGTGGGCGCGTCAGGCGGCCACCCAGTTGCAGCGGCAGGGATTTGCCGTAAATGATCGGCTGATGCGCAAAGAAAATGCACCTGAATTGCTGCGGGCAGTGAAGTCCAACCAGCCCATCTCCTTTACGGCCCAAATCGTGCTGGCCCGTTTCAACGATTTGGAGTGGCTCCGTCCACTCAAGGCAAAAGCGGCCTACGCCCGTTTCTCGGCTCTTGTTCCCCCAGCCACCATTGAAGTGGCACCTCAAACGGCAAAGCCGGCCAAGGCCACCAAGAACCGAAAGCTCCCTGAACTACCTACTCTGGATTGACTATTTCTTGAGAAATACTGCGGTGCAACCACTTGAACATTCGAGGGCGAAGTTGTCGGGGTCATCCATCACCCCTTTGCATTCGTCCATGTTCAAATCGGAGAAAGTTGAGGAGAGCGTCACCTGACCAGTTTCGTCCACCTCGCCCTCAACCAGAGCATACTCCTCGCCGATAAGGCACCCATCCTTCTGCTCCAAAGCCAATTCAATTTCGAGATGCAGGGTGCCAAAGCAGAAGACCTGGACGTTGTAGGAACCCGTCAGGTTCGGGCACAGTCCAGAACCATCGGGAGGAGGCGAGAAGTCAATGGGGACGACATCGTTTCCCACGTCAAACTCCATTGAATCCACTGAGATTTCGCCGCTGAAAACATCAAGGCCGACCATATCCTGGAGGACTACATCCAACTGTGGCGGAGGTCCGTCGGGGCACTGGTTGACTTCGTAGACGACGAAGAGATTCGCCTGCGCATGGGCCTCGAAACCGTCATTATCAATAACGGTAAGGCGTACCGCGAATTGCTGAAACTGGCCATCGGCGATCTTCGGTTGGGCGAATGGAATTGTGACCGAAGGTTGGTTGTTGGCGAGTTTCACTTGCCCATCCACCGAGAATACATAGCGTGCAATGCGGCCATCGGGGTCGGTGGAACCTGAGGCATCAAGCGTGACCATGGTTCCTGCCGCCACGCAGGCCGGAATCGAGAGTTTCGCCAGGGGCACGCGGGGGTCGTTACCGCCGCTGCAACCGATAGCCAAGAGCGTTGCAGTAAGCACCCATTCTCTCATCATCGACTCCCGCCTAAGGGTTGTTTCATGGTATTGTATGGGCCTCCGCCCCTCTGGTCAACTAGGAGCGCATAGAGGTGAGGGGAGGGCGATCTGATCACGGCCGTACCCCACGGTGGTCATGATGTTTGGCGTGCAGCT